>QBVU01000001.1 GCA_003284275.1 Pelagibacteraceae bacterium AG-313-A04
TTCAGATTTTGGGTGTTTAATATAACTGTTTGTAAAATTTTGGTATTTTACCTTATTTATTTTATTTACATCATCCAAATTATTAAAATCTATTTCATATTTTTTTTTGTCGATGTTATAAAGCTTAGAACCTAACTCTCTGCTCAAACTATCTATCCTGAAATCATCATAAGATAGTCTGATTTCATTTGAAGTCAGAAAAATAATAGGCTTTTCATATAATATAGCATATGAAATAGAGGTGCTTGTGTGCGCTAAAACAATATCGGCATTTCTTACAAGCTCTATTGTTTTTTCTTTAACAAGTTGCCTATTTTGAAACGGATTAAAGTCATCATAATCAGCCCTTGGATGGGGGGCAATTATAACCTTTTTATTAGATTTTTTTTCTAAAAAAGAAAAAAAACTATTTATCGCGGGATAATATTTTTCTTTTGAAGCTTTTGGCTTTTCACCTCTCATAATTGCTCCAGGATGGGAGGGTAAATATTGATCTAGGAAAACAATAAAATTTTTTTTAAAATTATTTTTATCTTTAAGGTTTTTTTCATAATTTAAATAAAATTCATAATCGTAGCTATGGGAAAAAATAATTTTTTTATTTTTATTAACTTTATTCAAACCCTTTAATCCACTTAAGAGAATTATATCGCAATTTTTTTCCTTATTTTGACCTGATAATTTATTCCTTATAATTCTGTTTATTTTAGAATAAAAGATGCTTGGTCTTAAAATTAAAAAAAAAAATCTGTGAATTTTTTCAAATATTGTTCTGTTAACAGCTGGAACAAGTCCAGATTGAATATGAATAGTTTTTACTTTTCTTTCTTTTAAAAAAGCCCTTATAATTTTTGAGTTATTAGAATGAGGTGTCATATTATCTATTGCAAAAGTTGGTTTAAATTTCTCTATTAAATTCTTTGCCTCATTCACTTTTTCTACTTCAAGGTAATTTTTCGTTTTATAAATTTTTTCTCTATGTACTTCAAAAAAATGAGGGTATGAAATTTTTGTAAAATCAAATATTTTAACTTCAAAAAAATTCTCTATCTTATTTAATCCCCAACGAAAATAGTCTCTCTCGGAAAAACCAACTTCGGATAAAATTATAATTCTAGTCATTAAACCCGTCTTTATTAACAGTATGTCTCAGTAACCATTTTTTTTTATGATAAATCCATAAGTGAGGTGATCTAAATCTATCTAATTGCTTAAAAAAATAATCTGGTTTTAATTCTAAATATTCTAAAATTTCTTTGAAATAGCGTGAAGGAAATTCTCCATCATATTTTTTTATTAATTTTTTTCCCTCTTCGACATTTAGATGTTCATTTCTAATTTCTTGGGAAACATCATATGTTGCTCTACCAATACCAAATTTTGTGAATAGAGTGTAAAAATGAAGATCGTCCATTTTATCGTCTATACTATTATATTTACTGTAAGTTCCTTGAGTTCTAAATGGTCTTGGTCTAAACCCGCAATTTTCAACAGAGTAGTAAAATGTTTCTTGGGGTATCCAATTAATATAATATCCCAAATAGTGAACTTCTAACGGAATTTTTGAAACCTCACTTGAATTGGGTGGAATATAATCCTGTAAAGTTTTAAGGCTTAGTTTATAATTGTCTTTTAAATCAGATAAATTTAAACCGCTTATAAATAATTTATTAAGATTATTATGCATAAAATAATATTTTTTCCGGAGTGATGAAGCATTATCTCCTAATGGGTTTCCATGCTCAGCTTCATTTTCACCATAAAAAATAAGAGGGATTTTCATTTTTAAAGCTACTTTGATTGGAAAAATTTTTTGACCTAACATAAAAGGTTGAAAAGGATGCATCAAATTTTCTACAGCAAGTTTTGTTAATAGTCTCATCGTGTTTTCATTTCTTCTTGCAGAAATATTTGATAATTTACCTATTTTTAATAAATTTTTAAAATTTGCATAACCATAATTTGTATATAAGTTTGGAGGCCAAGTAACTGTAAGTGGATTCATTCCATATTTAAATTTTAACAAATGTGCAGCATAACAACTATCTTTTCCACCGCTACTTGGAACAATGCAATCATGTTCCCCGTGTTTTCCTCTATGTTTATTAAGAAGCTTTATAAGTTGTTGTTCTCTTTTTTGAAAATTAATTTTTCTTTTTAATTGAGAATATTTCCAAGAGTCTGAGATACCATTTTTATCAATATTTAAAGTTTTTTTTTTTGTTTTTTTATTATGTAAAAACTCTATCGCTGAAGTTGGTCTTTGATTAGATATTAATGTCTTTTTGCAAAATACTACTTTTGGCGGTAAACCAAATAATGTTTTTTGTTTCATTTATTAAATCTTAATTAATTGTTTTAATATTTTTAGCCCAGCTTTGCCACTTTTCTCTGGATGAAATTGTGTTCCTACAACATTTTTTTTGACTACAGATGAACAAAATTTAAACTTTCCATAATTTGTTAGAGCATGGATATCATTGTCATTCTGTGGTTTGCAATAAAAAGAGTGAGTAAAATAATAATTATTTTTAAATAAATTTTTTGGTAAGAAAACTCCATTTTTTTTATTTATTTTATTCCATCCTATGTGGGGAACTTTTGAAATTTTATTATCAAATTTTATGACTTTTCCTTTAAATATATTAAGTCCATTAGTCTTACCAAACTCCTCACTTTTTGAGAATAATAATTGCATACCTAAACAAATACCAAAGAGTGTTTTTTTCTTTTGTACGTGCTCTTTAATCGAATCTGATAATCCAGAATGTCTAAGAAAGTTCATAGCATATTTGAAAGATCCTACGCCTGGTAAAATTATTATATCTTTATTCTTAAATTGATTGGCTTTACTTAATACTGCAGTCTTATAACCAATGTTTTTCATGGCTTGTAAAATGCTGAATAAATTATGAGATTTTAAATCTATGATACCTACTTTAACCCTAGAAAAATTATAATCTGACATTATATCCTTCTTTGTTTAATTCTTTTTTTATTAATTTAATAAAGTTTTTTGGCTTTTTGATTTTTGAATTACTCTCTAAATAATTAAAATTGCCTATTGCTTTATTTTTAATTTTAAAAAATTTTGCAATATCGTAATGCAGTAAGCTCGAGAGAGCTACTCCTGACACGTTTGTTTTTTTTACTAATTCTATAACGTGTTTTACTTCTCCTGCGCCACCGTGTGCAATTATTGGTATAGAAGCATTATCAGAAATTTTTTTTATTACTTTAATATCAAATCCTTTTTTTAAACCTTCATGATTTACAGAAGTCAAAAAGATTTCTCCAGCTCCTTCTTTTTCTACAATTTTTGCCCATTTAATTGGGTCGATTTTCACAGTATCTCTGCCGGTTGATTTTGTAATAAAATATTTCTCGTCTATTTTAATATACTCAATAATAATTGTAATATTTGCTGAACCAAAAATTCTTGCAATTTTGTTAAGAAATTTTGGTTTTTCGATTGCAGCTGAATTTACACAAATTTTATCTGCCCCAGCGTTAAATATTCGTTTAACGTCATCAATTGTTTTAATTCCGCCTCCGACAGAGATAGGTATGAATATATTTTTAGCTGTATCAGAGATAAAATTACTTAGATTATTTGTACCATATAAAGTTGCTACATTGTCTATATAACAAATTTCATCAGCAAGATTCTCGTAATAGTACCTAGCAAAATTAAATGGGTCTCCTAAAACTCTTAAACCTTCTAAATTTATCCCTTTAATTAGCATACCATTTTTAATATCAAGTTTTGGTATAATTCTTATAAAATTTTTATTTTTCATACGTTAAAAATTTTCCATTTTCTAGTTTATAAATTTTATCACAATCTTTTAAGAGTTCTTTTTTATGAGTTATAATTATGAGTGTTTTAGTATCTTTAAATTTATAAATATTTTTAAAAATTTCTAACTCAGTTTCACGATCTAATGCACTAGTTGACTCATCGAAAATTAAAATTCCAGGATTATTGTATAGAGCTCTTGCAATACCTACTCTTTGAAGTTGCCCTCCTGAAATTCTACTTCCTCTCTCACCAACTATAGTATTAATTCCATTTGGCAAACTGCTGATAAATTTTTCTAATTCAGATTGTTTTAAACATTGATTTAATCTTTTAAAATTTTCTATTTTATTAGCAAAATCTAAAGAAATATTTTTTTTAAACGTATCATCAATAAGAAAAATATTTTGAGGAACATACCCAATATTTTTTCTCCATGAATAAATATTTGAATTAATATCTTTATCATTAACAAGAATTTCCCCTTTTTCTGGTTTTAACAATCCAATTAATAGATTTACAAAAGTACTTTTGCCTGATCCACTCTCTCCAAAAATTCCTATGGTATCGCCAATTTTAATTTCCAAATCTAACTTTTCAAATAGTTTCTTTTTTGAGTTGTATGAAAATTTAATGTTTTTTATCGTAATATTATTTTCAACGCTAATGTTTTCAATTTTTTTTCTTTTGCTTTTTTCATTGTTGTTGATTTTTATCTTATCGAAATATTCTAAGTTTTTATTAAGACTATTTAATATTTTTTGAGTAAATTTAATTCTTTGTAACGAACTTATAATTCTGTACGCTGATGGAGTTAATCGAATAAAAGTAGCCGAAAAAAAACCGAGTAAAGTCAAATTATTTATAACTGGACTACTAGATTTTGAAATAACTAATAAAATGATTACCAATATTGTCACCAAAAGTATTTCGATAATATACCTAGGTAATGAACCTATGATGCTATTTTTTTTTTTTGCTGAAGCAAGTTTTGAATTTGACAGTTTAAATTGATTTATAAAATCATCTATTTTGTTAAAAATTAATATCTCCTTTATCCCTCCCAATCCCTCTATTAGATTTTTTATTCTTAGTTGAGAATATTCATGAACATCTTTACCAAGTGATAAGTTAATTTTCTTGGTAAAATTTAAAAAAAGAAAGCCAAAGATAAATAAGAAAAAAATTATCAAAGCTGTTATGTTAAAATTTATTTTAAGTGCTAAAAAAATTAATCCTAAAATTATTAATATTTCAATCAGAAAAATAGTTACTGCATTAGCGGTGGCTGAAAAATATCCAATATTACTTTGAATATCTCTATGAAAATCAGAGCTGTTTGAATTTAAATGGAACAAGTAGGGTGCATTCATTATGTTGACAAATAATTTATTTGCAATCGAATATTCCAGCTTATAGATAAATTCTGCCTTAACCCATTCTGTAAAAATTTGAAAAAAAAATCTTAATAAAAAGACAAAGAAAGTAAAAAAACATACGGAAAAAATTATTTTTATTTTATCAGTAACCTCAAATGAAAAAAAATTAATTGGAGAAAAAATTAATAAAAAATCATAAATTATAGGATATGATTTTAAAAAATTTTCATCAGTCACTAAGCTCAGTAAAGGTAAAATTGCGCCAATGCTTATGACTTCTAAAAGTGCAGACAAAAAGCAAATTAAAAAAAAAAAATAAAAAGTTTTTTGGTATTTTAAATTTTTGATAATTAAATAAAAATCTGTAAATGATTTCATCTTATACTAATTTGAAATTGGAGTTATGAAATTTTAATCTTTTTATACAAGTATTGCCCAATTTATCATTTGCAGCTATTCCTATAACTGAAATATCGTTTACTGGAATAGTGTCACTGTGAAACGCATAATGCCAAATTCTTTTGTTTGAGGAAAAATCAAAATTATCATTAATAAACCTACCTTTTTTTGTCTTAATCGCTAAAAAAGGTTGTGGTCCAAAGACATCTCCTTGTGTTACTTCTACAATTAATCTTGCAAAATCTTCTTTGGTTTTTTTATAATATTTAACCTTAAATCGTAAAGGTTTAATGCTTATTTTTTCTTTTAATTTAGCAATCTTTGAAAAAGCATATTTTGCTTCACAAAATTTATACTCTACATTTTTAAATTTTTTATGAGATTTTTTTATTAAATCATCTAAATATTTTACTTCATACTCTAAATCTCTAAAATCGTGACTAGCAAATCCTACTAAAGCGTAACCTTTTTTTTGAGCATGGATAAATGCGTTATCAACTTCTTTCTGATTTATGCTAGCAATCCGATTTAATACGTTTAAAGCTCTTCCTATCCATCTTCTGCAATTACCAGGTGTTTGATAATCATCATGACTTGGATGATAAATATTCCACTCCTTTGGGGCTCTTCTCCAGTCACCTGATCTGCCTAACTTGAAATCTAAAGACAGATCAAGATCTTTGTTATCTCTTGTTGACATATTAGTAATATCAAAAGGAATCCATTGCTCTAAAAACAAATTACTATCTGGTCTTTCTGCTTGAAATCCAGCTCTAAATACTGAAGGAAAGAAATTTCTTTCAATTATTTTTCTACAAAGTATTTGATATAGTTCAGGTGAATTGGCATACGAAGTTGCACATCTGTGCGCCTCGTTATAGGTCGACATAGGATGAAAATGCCAGTGAATCTTATCTTCACAATTTTTATGTTTTTTTAGAACTTTTGTATAATAATCAGATATCTTGTGATATCCCAGAGTTCTTCTTCGTGGATTAGTCTTGTATCCAACATGATCAAGACAATGCCAATTGAAAACCCAAGATTTACCAAATGAGTCTTTATACGAATTTCTAAATTTTCTACTAAAAATTCTTTTAATCATATTATTTATTTTACTCCAATCTGAATTGAAATTTGATAAATGGCTAGATAGCACTGATGCAATTTTTTTTTCTTTACCTTTAAGAGGAATTTTGGCTAATTTAAGTTTTCTTAAATTTTCTTTTGAAGGCTTAATGCTGATATTAAAAATATCTTGTATCCTTTGGAATTTTGCAGTCAAACTTTCGTACAATGGTCCTTCTGTATCAACACAATGAACGAAATATACAATTTTCTTTTTCATGTTATTTAGTTAGTAAGTTTATATTTTTAATAACTTTATTGACCATTCTTTTATCTAGAGAATAATAAATTGGTAGTGATACAGCATTTGAATAGAATTTTTCTGCCACTGGCAGGGAGTTTTTTGGAAAAGAAAATTTTTCCTTATAGTATTTCTGCAAATGTATCGGTATATAATGCACCTGTAAATTTATACCTTTTTTTAACATTATATTAAAAAAAGTTTTTTTCGATATTCTTAATTTTTTAAATTTGATTTGAATAGGAAATAAATGGAATGAGTGATCACAAAAATTATCTATGAATGGCAAAATTATATTTTTATTTCTTTTAAACCCATTGAAATACTCTTTTGCTATTGATTTTCTTTTTTTAATAAATTTGTTAATTTTATTTAATTGAGAAATACCTAATGAAGCATTTATATCTGGCATTCTGTAATTATAACCAAGACTATTCATACTGTAGTACCAATTTCCATATTTTTTCTTTAAATTATTTGTTCTAATTACACCGTGAGATCTTAATTCTAAGGCTTTTTTATAAATTTCAGAATTATTAGTGGATAAACAGCCTCCCTCTCCAGTTGTGATAATTTTAACTGGATGAAAACTGTGAGTTACTATATCTGCAAATTTAACTGCATATCCTCTATCGTTATAATACTTTGATCCTAGACTATGACAATTGTCGTTTATTGTGAAAAAATTAAATTTTTTTGACAACTTCTTAATCTTTCTCCAATCACACATCTGTCCTGCGTAATCTGTAACGATGAGTGCTCGTACTCTTTTTTTTTTTCTCTTTAATTCTTTTAATGTTTTTTCTAATTTTTCTAAATCTAAGCAGTAGTTTTTTGAATTAATATCTATAAAAACTGGTTTTGCATTTAGATAAAGGGCAGAATTTATTGAAGATAAAAAAGTTATAGGTGTAGTTAAAACAATATCATTTTTTTTAAGACCTATTGAAATGCAAGCAAGATGTAGTGCGGCTGTCCCGCTATTTACAACTAATGAATACTTAGAGTTAAGGAATTTTTTTAATTTATTTTCAAATATATTTACTTTTGGACCTTGGGTTAACCAGTCACCGTGAAGAGTATTGGTAACATTCCGTATATCATTCTTATCAATAAAATGTTTTCCGTAATTTATCATGAAATTTTTTTTTATAAATTAAGTAAAATTTTTTTTAAATTGTTTGTACTTAAAAAATTTTTATTATTGTTGCTTGTATAACTAAAATCTTTTTTACAAAACTTTAGTTTTTTTAATTTATTAAATTTCATAAAGTCTTCTTTTTTCCATCTGGTCATATTTTGATAAGGTGAGATTATATAAAATTCTTTTAAATCAATGGTATATAGCGAATCCACATTAGAAATTAACTCCTCGTGTAATTTTTCGCCCGGTCTTCGCCCGATAACTTTAATCTTAGCTGAGGGATCGATTGCTTTTACTAAATCTAAAATTTTGTAAGAACTAACCTTGGGGACAAATATTTCTCCTCCAATCATTTTGTTAAGAGCAGAAAGAGAAAATTTTACACTCTCCTCTAATGTTAAAGAAAATCTTGTCATCAACTTATCAGTAATTGGAAAAACTTTTTTTTCGCTGCTTAATTTTTGAAAGTAAGGTATTACTGACCCTCTGCTTGACATTACATTTCCATATCTTAAAACAGAAAAGGATGTTTTGGCATCTCCTGCTATATTGTTTGCATTGATAAACAGCTTATCTGAAGCAAGTTTTGTAGCGCCGTATAAATTAATTGGTGAACTAGCTTTATCTGTGCTTAAAGCTAAAACATTTTTTACTTTATTTTTCAAACTACCTAATATTATATTTTCAGCTCCGCCTATATTAGTTTTTATTGTTTCAATTGGATTGTATTCTGCGGTATCAACCTGTTTTAAAGCAGCAGCATGAATCACAACATCGACTTTGTTCAGAGCTTGACTCACTCTCTCTTTATCCCTCACATCCCCAATAAAAAATCTTAAAATTTTTAATTGATTATCAGTAAATTTTTTTTTTAATTCATACTGTTTTAGCTCATCTCTACTGAAGATAATTAATTTTTTAGGTTTAAATTTTTTTAATGTTTGTTTGATAAATTCTTTTCCAAAAGAACCTGTCCCACCAGTTACTAAAATAGTTTTGTTATTAAGCATTTTGTTCAATATTTGAACAGTATCAAAATTTTAAAATTATACAACAATTAATATAGTTTTAAAAACAAACATTAAACCTCTATTTTTTATAATAAAAAGGATTAACAAGTTGATCTTTCAAATGGTTGTTTTCTTCTTTTTTTTCTTTTTTAATTTTAGCTTTATTAGCCTTAAAAAATTTTTTTAAGATTTTATCATTAAATTCATTTTTCCTAGAATATCTAATCTGGTAAATTTTATCTTGTTTTTTAGGTTTTAACTTAAATAATTTCTTTGAATAAATTAGATATCTTAAACAATCATGGGCTGATTTAACCGAACTCATTGTATAACGAAAAAAGTTTTTTTCTCTGTAGTTTGGTAGACAGTGTGAAATAATTTTACCACTATCTAAACCTTCAGATAAATAGTGAATAGTAGCACCAACATAGTTGGAATTTTTATCGAACATTGCCCAGAAATTACATGATGAACCTCTATAAAACGGAGATAGCCCCATATGAATGTTTATTGCTTTTTTTTTAATTAAAAATTTAATTAACCAACCTTTAATATAACTAGATCCGAACACTATATATAGATCAGAGTTTAAAGCTTCTTTTAGATCGTTTTTTTTAAGTAAATTTAGATCGCCTTGTTTAATTATTTTAGTTTTAACATTTTTATTAATAAAACTATTATTTTTAAAAAAAAATTTTTCTGACTTTTCTACCTCATTAAAATATTTATAATTTAGTTTCGACTTCTTAAAGAAATCATCTATTTGACCCGGAAATAATGTTTTTGACTCAATTATAGCGTAACAATGATTACAAATTCTAGATATAGAATTTATTAGATTTTTATGTCTATAACTATTACTTGTAAAAATTGTTATTTTCATTTTATTTTTTTAATTAACAAATTGTGATCGATTCTACCTATCTCTAAATTAGATTTATTAGACTTCGCCGGTGAAGATAAAAAACCAATTTTAATTCCTAATTTTTTTAATACTTTTAAAGTATTTTTATTATACCTCCCAAAAGGGTGAGACATGGAAGTAGTCTTAATCTTAAAATTTTTAATTAAAAAATCATAATTTTTTTTGTAATCTTTATATTGTCTTTTGAAAGATAATTTATAGATATTTATTGGATGAGAGTCAGAATGTAGGCCAATAGAATTTTGATTTTTAATCAAACTTTTTATATTTTTTTTCGACATAAATAGTTTTATTTTAGCATTTCTTAAATTGTATTTTTTTTGTTTCATAAGCAAAAACATTATTTTTTCGTAAATATTTTGTGATAAAATTTTATCTCTGCAAAAACGAAATTTTCTATCACTCAAAGTGTAAAATTTATATTTTATTAAATAATTTTTTTTAAACTTCTTCTCAAAAAGTAAATAATCTTGTAAGTAGTTTTTTTTTAATAAATCAAAAAAACATTCATAAAATTTATCGATATTTGAAAATTTTGAATTTCTGAAGTCTCTAAATATTTCTAAGTTATTAGGCTTTGGATCAAAAATACTACTATAGATGAAAAAGAAAGCTGAAATATTCTTTTTTTTCAGAATTGGAAAAGCAATATCAAATTGACTTTTTAAACAATCATCAAAAGTAAGACAAACATCCTTTTTTTTAATTTTTTTATTTATAACTTTTTGGCAAAATTCATGAGAATTTATTAGGTTATATCTTGACTGCAAATGTTCTATTATTTTTTGAAGTTGTGAACCTGAAATTGATCCTTGAGTTTTTTTATGAAATTTATTGTGAAAGTGGTGAAACATTATCGCAAAACTCATAAGCTATTTTAGGTTGATTATTAATAATGTTTGCGGCTGAATGATACTAATACCGTTTACCATTAGTCTCACGCCCTCAGATTTTATTGTCCAGCTTCTAATTGGATCATTTTGAGGTTTTAAATCAAAAGGCATTTCAAATTTATGAAATGAAAAATTTTTAACATTTTTATTTTTTTTTAAAAATAAAGAAACTGATTTTTGTGAAAAAATATTCCAACCACTTTCAAAAAAATTATCTTTAATTTTTTTTGCTAGTTTATATTTAAGAATTACATCAACTGGATGAGGATTAAACATATCACAAATAAAAATTTTTCCCTTAGGTTTGGTCCAATGTATTAAATTGGTAAAACTTTTTTCAAAATTATCAAATATTGGATGAACACCTATCATAAAAGCTTTATCAACTGAATCTTTATTAAGAATATTTTTTTTTTCAACTGATCCTTTAATAAAATTTGCTAATGGTACAAATTTTTTTGCTTTTTTTAATAAATCTTTTCTAACATCAATGCCTATCAAGGATTTATTATTAAGTTTTTTGTTTAGAAAGTAAAGAAATTCACCTGCTGCACAACCAAAATCACCTATAACCTCATTCGTATTTTTTTTAATAAAAGTTTTTTTTAAAATAAATTTGAACATTTCCTTTGGTTTATCGTATCGATTTTCTTTCAAGTATAATTTATCGTGAGTTCTTTTTATTTTCATAATTTAATTTAATTTAAGCGAGTTTTTTTTTATTTTTTTTAATTCTTTTTTGTAAATTTCGTAATCTTTTGTATCTATAAATCTTGCACTAATATTTTTTGAAGTATCTGTAGCTGCCCAATTTTCAGGTTTTGATGGGTCATTTAATCGTTCGTCTACCCCAATTCCTTTTTTGAGAAAATTATTTAGATTTTTTCTTAGTAATTTATCACTTTTTAAAATTGTAATTCCTTTTTTAATTAATTTTTTATCATCTTTGTAAATTTTATATTTCAATTTCTTTAATTTATTTTTGAATAAATGCTGAATAAGAGCTAACTCCCAATCTTCTATATGATTTTGCCAGTTAACAGTTCTTTGTTTAGAAAAACCAAACATAGCCTTGTTATTATAGGATGATACATTGATATAATTAAATTTTGTGTTAAGTAATTTTGGCCATATTTTTTGGTTCAGCATATTTTTATCTTCCTTCAATTTTAAAAATTTACATAATTTTCGTATATTTTTTTTTGGATTTGAGTGAATATTTTCGAATTTTAGTCTTAAATACTGAGATGGGCTAAATTTTTTCATGTATCTTTCGCTATAATTAATTGAGTCAATCCAATTAAATAAAATATTTAAATATTTGTAACCTTTAGAATAAGTGAGTTTTTTCCACGAAACTAGAATAGCTCTAGGATCCCTAATTACTTGATAAGATTTGTGTTTTTTATTTAAATTCAAAAAATTTTCTATGTTTCTCCACTCCCCATTTGCACTTTCTCCAGTTATAGTTTTTTTTTGATTTTTACTTAGTATGTAATCTGACAAAACCTTAATGACATCTCCATAAGAATTAACTTTGTCAAATTTCTTAAAAAGTTTTGAGGGAGAAAGTATAATTTTTTTTCTTATTCTTATTCTTAAACACATTTCGTAAACAAGTTTATATTGATTTGATTTTTTTGTAATAGGAGAATACTTTTTATAAATATGTCTAAAAAAGTGTATTAAATCTTTTGTAATAATAACATCTTTGTGTGCAGATAGAATATTTGAAACTAAAGCACTTCCTGATCTCGGCGTACTTGTTCCAAATAATATAACATTTTTTTTCATTTAAAACCTCTTGCTAGTTTAAGATCTGCTTTAGTGTCGATATCAACCATCTCCTTTTTTTTAAAAATTCTTATCCCTATAGAATTTTTTGTAAAAAAAGATTTAGTTTTCTTTATTTCTTTTGGTGAAATTATGTAAAATGAACCATTTATGTAAAATTTATCTGTAAGATCATTGTAATCTCTCTCTTTTCTAATTTTACTTAATTTAACTCCAACGGATTTAGTTGTTTTGCCAATAAACATATTTTTAGAGGGTGAAATGTTTTTACTGATTGATATAAAGTTTTTTTTCCCTTTATTTTTTTTAAATAATCGTAAAGTATTTTTTAATATTTTTAAGCTTCTGAAAGGAGTAGTTGGCTGTAGAAGTAAAAGTGAATTAAATTTTCCAAATTTTTTTTCACACCACCTTAATGCGTGTAATGTGGCACTTTCCGATGAAGAGTCATCTTGGGCTAATTTAGCAGGCCTAAGCCAAGGAGCTAAAACTTTTTTTTTTAAAGCAATGTTTAAAATTTTAATACTATCTGTAGATACTATAATTTTTGATTTTGGAATTCTTTTTGCAAAATTTATACATCTTTCAATTAAGCTATGTTTTTTTATTTTCAAAATATTTTTATTTTTTAACCTTTTAGAATTTTTTCTAGCTAAAATAACTACTAAATTTTCCATTTTTAGTTCTTTTTGATATCACTTGGTCTTCCAATATCTTTCCACACCTCATGAATTGGGAATATAATTATTTTTTTTTTATTCTTTTTTAAATTAAGTAAAAAATTTGTCATATCCATACTCTTATTTTTTTGTATCCTCTTAATTAAGTTTTTATTTAAAACATAAATGCCTGCGTTTACTGGTATTTTCATGACTGGTTTTTCGATTATATCTTTTACCTCAATTCCGTTAGACTCGATCACGCCAAACTGATTTTGTTGATTTATGTTTCTTACAGCTATAGTTGCATCGGCATTGTGAAACTTATGATATTTTAAAATCTCAGCAAAGTTTATATCTGAAATTACGTCTCCGTTAGTTACTATTATTGGTTCATTTTTTTTAATTTTGATTAAACTAAGAGCGCCGCAAGTTCCTAAAGGTTTTTTCTCATTCGTATAAATTATATTTACACCTAGTTTTTTTCCATCTTTAAAATACTTTTTTATCGTATCGGCTAAGTAATGTGTTGTGATTACAATATTTTTAAAACCATAATCTCTAATATTGATTATTATATGTTCAAGTATCGGTTTATTGTTTACTTTAAGCATCGGTTTAGGAATTGACTTTGTCTCAGGCATCATTCTTTTGCCAAATCCCCCAGCCATAATAACAATTGTGTTTTCTTTGAGCTCTTTATTAAAATAATCATTCCAAAGGTGAAGGCCTTTTATTCTATTATTTTCATCAACTATGGGCAGTTGTAATAATGAATTTGCTCTCATCATAAATTTAATTGTTTTTTTATCTAATTCATTTGTAATTTTAATTGGATCCCTTTTCATTATTTTTTCAACTTTGTCATTAAGGTCTGCGCCAGCTAAAATTCCACGTCTTATATCTCCATCTGTTACAGTTCCAATAAGTTTTTGATTTTTTGAAATAATAAGTACTATTTGTAAACTTGTATCTACAAGATTTTGTATTGCACTTTTAATCGTTGCGTTGCTTTTTAAGATTGCTTTTTTCCAATTATATTTTTTATTTTTCATAAGCTATTTTTTAGACTCATAAAAAGTTTTAAGCCTAACTTTTTTAAAATTTATTTTTTTTAAAATTTTTAAAACTGATTTTGCTGAGTCTTTTTTAAAATAAGGATTTTTAAAATTACTTGAAAACTTCTTATGAAGATAATTTTTTAATGCTTTTTTTATCTTATTTTCGTTAAAATTAACTGAAATAATACTCTCGCACATTTCTCTTCCTTTTTGTCTCTCTCCTAAATTAATAGAATATTTTTTAAAAGATGGGGCCTCAATCACGCCACTAGAGGAGTTACCCACTATAAGATTTGCATTATTAATACACGAAAAATACATTTTTCTACCTAAGGAGTGAAAAAGGTAAAAATTTTTCTTCTTCTTACAAAATTTTTTTAAAATTGAAATAATTTTATAACTACCAACATCATGGTTGGGTATCGTGATTATAACTGTTGTATTCTTTAGATGTTTAAGTGCGTTAATTGAAATATTTGTTTGATTTTTTAAATCTTTAAGATTCAGCGTCTCAGGGTGAAGAGTAAAAAGCACTATATTTTTTAATAGTTTAATTTTTAATATTTTTTCAATCTCATATTTCTTGTATAATTTCATATCATTTATTTTTTCAAGTCCTATTGATCCCACATTAAAAACATTTTTTGGATTCTCGCCCATATTAATGAGTCTTTTTCTATAAACATTAGTAGAAACAAAATGAATATTAGATAATTTAGATATAGCATGCCTAAAATAATTATCATAAGAGTTTAAAGTTAGTTCACCACCATGAAAATGTACAATGGGTTTTTCTAAAATAACACCAGCTTGAGCAGCATTTAAAATTTCATATCGATCTCCAAGAATTAAAATTATATCTGGATTTAACCTATTAAGTGCCTGGCCTAATTTGAAAATAGCATTAGAGGAACTTTTTAAAATTCCTAATTTGGATTCATCAGTGCTTAGAATATTAACTTTTTCTGAAATTCTGATTTTATTTTTTTTAATTTCTTTGATAGTAGAACCATATCTTTTTGAAAGATGTGATCCTGTTACAATTATTTTTAATTCAAACTTATCGTCCTCTTTAATCAGCTTTATCAAATTAGAAAAAATACCAAAGTCAGCTCTTGTGCTTGTTATGATGCTAATTTTAATTTTTTTCATTTAGTTATCCTTGAACACATTTTTATAAATGAATTATTTTTTATAGTTACTTCTTGTGCTAAAGTGGAATTGCTTCCAATAAAGGAATTTGCACCAATTTTAGTTCCGCTATTTATTGTTACTGATGTAGCTAAATGAGAATTATCACTAATTATAGAGCCATGTTCCACTACTGTTTTTGTATTTATTATACAATTTTTTCCAATTTTCACATTAGCACCAATAATTGCGCCCGGCATTATCACTGTTCCTTCTCCAATTGAAGAGGTTTTTGAAATTATAGCAAATGGAGAAATAATTTTTGGTAACTTGAATTCTAATTTTTTTAACTTATGGAATATTTTTAGTCTGATAGAATGATCTTTAATCTGCCCAACAGAAATTAGCGCATAATTAAATCTTTTAGATAAATGATTTAAGTCTTGATCTGAATATTTTACTTTAAATTTTTTTAATATTATCTTTTTAATATCTCTTTTTGTGCCAACTATTTCCTTAATATTGTATTTCTTAGTACTATTTACAAGCTCTATACACGCTTCTGCATGACCTCCGGCACCTACTAATATTAAATTTTTTTTAATCATTTAAACCGTACATTGGACTGCTTGGTATATTAATTATTTTTTTTTCTAATTTTTCTGTAATTTTTAATTCCATTTTTGGACAATCAAAAAATTGTTTATGTTTATGTAATAATTTCCAACATGGCCTAGCCTGTATACCGCTATTATTCAATTTTTTTAAAACTTTATTTCTAAGATTCATAGAGTTGGTTTTTAATATAATTGTATTTAACCAATGGTTGCTGCTACAATCTTTGGATTCGGTGAAGAATTCCAATTCTTTAAAGTTTTTAAAAATATTTCTATATTTTTTATTCAATTTTTTTTTTGCTTTTAAAATTTTTTTAAATTTTTTAATTTGAGAAAGCCCTAATGCTGCATTTAAACCTGGTAACCTGTAATTATAGCCAATTTCACTAAATTTTGTCTCCCATTTATGCGGGATTTTTGATTGATTAATTAAGCTTGAAGCTTTCCGAGCTAAGCCCAAATTTGATGTCAAAATAGCTCCACCTCCACCCGTTGTTAAGATTTTATTTCCATTGAAGCTCAAAACTCCCAGGTCACCGAAAGTGCCTAAATGTTTTTTTTTAAAGTAGCTTCCAAAAGCCTCAGCAGCATCTTCGATTAGTTTTAATTTAAATTTCTTACATAGGGCATTTATTTTATTTAAATTTCCTGAGTAACCAAATAAATGGACGACAACTAAAGCTTTTATTCTACGTTTGGTTTTTTTATTAAAACAGTGATTTTTTTTTATTAATGAAATTTTTTTCAAATAATTTTCCAATTTAATAATATCAACTGATAAGTTTTTTTTATTAATTTCTACAAAATGTGGTGTAGCGGAGCAGTATTTTACAGCGTTTGCACTTGAAACAAAATTAAGTGAAGGCATTAGAACTTCATCTGTGGGTTTTATATCAAATAATTTTAAAGCAGTGTGTATGGCACTTGTTCCATTTACTGTGGCAATTACATATTTTGATTTGGTTATTTTTGCTATAGATTTTTCAAATAAGTTTACCTGGGGACTAATTGAGGAAACAAATGTGGTTTTTATACACTTTTTTACCTCTTGTATGTCTGACTCATCTAAATGCGGTTCGTGTAAGTAACTTTTTTTTTTCTTAGTAACAAGTTTTATAGCTTTAACAAGTCTAGAGTTAAAATTCTTTTTCATATCAAATGTTATAAGAGTCCCCTTTAAAATTTTGTAAATTTTCTGAGTCTGAATACCAATCAATGGTTTTTCTTATTGCAGCTATGAAACCTTTTTGTTTTATATATTTTGGTTTCCAATTTAAAATTTTTCTTGCTTTGCCATTATTGGCCTTTAATCTAAGAACTTCACTTTTTTTTGGCCTTAATCTTTTTTTATCTAATTCTATCTCAACTTTTGTTGACATTTCTTTTGAAATAATTTTAACAAGATCTTTAATTGAATAATCGTAACCGGTGCCTAAATTGATAACTTCACCAAAAGGTTTTTTTTTTAGGATCGCTTCAAAACCAGAAATAGTGTCATCTATAAATGTGAAATCTCTTCTAGTATCAGTATTTCCAAGTTTTAAAACTTTATTTCCATTTAAAATTTGTAAAATAATAGTTGGAATAATTGCTCTTGCCGATTGTCTTGGGCCAAAAGTATTAAATGGTCTTATAATTGTAACAGGCTGATCGAAGGATCTGTGAAATGAAATAGCTAGTTGATCTGCAGCAATCTTGGTTGCTGCATACGGAGATTGACCTACTAGTGGATGGTTTTCATCTATGGGAACATATTTTGGTGTTCCATAAACCTCACTTGTTGAAGTATGAATAAATTTTTTTATTTTATAAAGCTTAGCTGCTTCCAAGAGTTTTAAAGTGCCCAAAATATTTGTATCAACATAGGATTTTGCTGCATTGTAAGAGTATGGTATGCCTATTAATGCCGCTAGATTAATTACACAATCATTATTTTTAATTGCTGAATTAATTATATTTTCATCTCTAATATCTCCTGTGATTATTTGAATTTTTTTTGTTATATTTTTGCTTAAACTATCTAGCCAACCGAAATTATTAAAAGCATTATAAAGCACTAGACATTTAAGTTTATGTCCCTTCTTTACTAATCTCTCAACTAAATGTGATCCAAAAAAACCCTCTGAACCTGTAATTAAAATTTTCATTTATTTTTTTTTTACCTTATTAAGCTCTTTTCTTAATTGTTCATATTCTTTAGACATTCTCTCAAGATATCGCAGAGTTAATTTAGTTTTCTGGGTAAACCCTTTTGGCGTCAAATAATAAATATAATTCATTTTTTTTGGATTTTTTTTAAAGTTATTAAATTTTATCAATCCCTTTTTTTTTAGAGAATTAAGAATATAATTAAATTTACCAAGACTAAAACCCGAGCCCTCCGCAAGTTCTCTTTGGGATTTATTAGGGTTATTATCAATATTTCTTAATACTTTTAAAAAGTCGTTATTTTTCATCGTTTATTGTGTTCAAAAAATGAACATATTGCAATATTATTGATCTTTCAAGATAAATATATATTATGTTCAAAATTTGAACTAATGTTGATATTTTAAGGTTAATTACTAACAAAATGACAAAGATTAAAATAAAATCAAAAGAAGGTATTTTTTTTTGGATAACAGGCCTAGCTGGTTCTGGAAAATCTTCAATCGCCAGATCTTTATACCCTAAAATAAAAAAACTTTATGGACCCACCTTAATTGTAAGTGGAGACAATTTAAGAAATATTCATGGGTTTAGAAAGTATACTAAAAAAGATAGATTAAAATTTTCAAAGACTAAATTAAAATTTTGTGAATTAATTTTAAGGCAAAGAATTAATCTCGTTTATTCCACTATTTCTATGTTCGATAAAGTAAGAGAAATGAATAAAAGAAAATTTTCCAATTATATTGAAATTTATATCAAAACAGATTTAAAAAAAATTGTAAAAAAAAATAAAAAAAAAATTTATTTTAGAAAAAATATGAAAAATATTTGGGGAGTAGATCTGAGACCTGAATTTCCCAAAAAACCAAATATTATGATAGTTAATGATTTTAAAAAACCCGTAAGCTTCTATTCAAATCAAATATTTGATGGACTTAAAAAAATAGTTAACAAAAGATGATTAGGTTAATTAAAGAATATTTAATAAATCACTTTAATAAAATTTACATATTAATAAATAAATTTTAATTATTTGGAAAAATTATGAATAAAGTATTAATTATTGCAGAAGCAGGTGTTAATCATAATGGAAATTTTAAACTAGCAAAAAAACTAATTTCTGCTGCAAAAAAAGTTGGTGCAGATGTAATTAAATTTCAAATTTTCAAGGCTGACAGACTTGCTTCAAAAAATACTCCGAACGCTGAATATCAAAAAAAAACAAAATTTAAAAATCAATTTGAAATGCTAAAAAAATTAGAATTAAGTGACAATGATTTTATAAAATTAAGTAAATTTTCTAAGAGAATAAAAATTGAGTTTTCTGCCTCATTTTTTAATGAAAACGATTTAAATGTTGTGCACAAGCTCGGTATGAAAAGAATAAAAATCCCATCAGGAGAAATAACTAATTACAGTCTTTTAAAAAAAATTGGCTCTATTAACAAAAAAATAATTTTATCCACAGGAATGAGTAATTTGAAAGAAATAAATCAAGCAATTAATCTTTTAATTAAATTTGGGGCAAAGAGAAAAAAAATAACTATCTTACATTGTAATACGGAGTACCCCACGCCTCTAAAGGACGTAAATTTGAGAGCAATAAATATTTTACGTAAAACTTTTAAAACTCAAATTGGTTATTCAGATCACACTATTTCTATTGAAACTCCTATCGCAGCAGTTGCTCTTGGTGCAAAAGTTATTGAAAAACACTTTACTCTTAGCAAAGAACTTCAAGGTCCCGATCATAAATCTAGCTTAACCCCGACAGAATTTAAAAAAATGACATTATCTATTAGAAATACAGAAAAATTACTAGGTCATGAAAAAAAGTTTGTGTCACAAAGTGAAATGAAAAACATTTTAAAGTGCAGGCAGTATTTAGTAGCAAGTAAAGACATAAAAAAAAATGATGCTTTTGGATTTAACAATACATCTTTAAAAAGAACCGGATCAGGTGGTATTTCTCCAATGGAAATTCCTCGATTATTTAAAAAAAGAGCAAAAAAAAAATATAAAAAAGATGATAAAATTTAGATATTATTAGAAGTATAAATGAAAAAAATAATTTTTGAGGAGCTTAACTTTTTTAACGTACTTCTAATTTTTTTTTTTAGACTTCTTTGTCTAAAGATTTTTTTTTTAAAAATAACTCCTTTATTAAGAAAAAAATCTTTAATTTTCATTTTAGAAAAAATAGGCATTTCAAAAATTGATTTTAATAATCCCAATCATTCAATAAGCGACAAGTATAATCAAATGAAAGAGGAGTCTTTAGTAGTTGCTTCGAGAATAGCAAATAAAATTATTAAAGATATTTGGTCTCAAGAGATAAAAAAAAAATTTATTGAAAAAGAATTTTTAAAGATATTTCTTATTAATTATTTTAAGATTAGAGTTTACGAAAATCTGATGTTATTTGAATTTGCACATAAATTGAATACGGATAATCAAAAATCGTATTTTTGGATCAATAAAGACATAATTACAAATGAGACAAGTAAGAATTACCTAAATTGTATAATCCTTAAACCTTCTTTTTTAAATTTTTTTACAGATACTCTAAACTTAATTTCTCAATTAAGCTTTGGTATCTTAAATAGATTGAAAATTACAAAATTTGAAAAAAAACTTACCTCATCTAAGAAGATAAATCTTAAAAAATTTAAAACTCTTTATTTTGTATCAGGTGGAATAGTTGGGGCAAATTCAAATTATGTTAGTTTTAAAAACTTTTTCTTTTCTAACAAAAAAACAAGCCCGCTTAATAAAAACAACATACTTATATGTGAAATTTCTAAAACTCTCAATCCTTCATCGCTTAGTTATTTCAAAAAATTAAAGATTAATTTTTTTTATTGGTACAAAAAACAGGCAATTAAGTTAATCAAAAATAATTTTTTTCTATTTATGAAAATAATTTTTAGACCAATTTTAATTTATAATTTAACCTCAAGTATAAGAATTTGTTGGGCTATTTTAGATATAAATAGAAATCTTAAATCACTAGAAGATTTTCCTAATATGAAAAATGCAATTATAGACGATGAGTTTCAATTTCCAACAACGCTAGCTATTGCATTAAAACACAAAGAAATCAAAATTAACTGCGTTGCTAAACGACTTATTTACCCTGCTATAAAACATCAGTTTATAATAGATAATTACTTTGTTTTAGGTAAACAAACATTAATTGATCTTCGACATCAACTTTATAAAAATATAAATCCTATAATTATCGGTGGATTTGAAAGTATGCCCTATAAAAAAAATTCAAAATACTTAAAAAAGCTTAAAAAAAAATTCAATTATGTCTGTTTAGTGCTTGATTATCATTCAGATAAAAGTTGGTACGTATCTTCAACAAATCCTTTATCTAATTGGTCTGAAAATTTAAAATTTTATGAATTGATTTTAAAAATTTCTAAAAATTATCCTAAGATGTTATTTGTGCTTAAAGGAAAAAATTATAATTGGACTAAAATCCCATTTTTTAAAGAAATTTATACAAAAATTAAAAAACAAAAAAATTTAATTCTTTTTTCAAAAAAAGTTCAAATTACAAATTATGAAATGTCTCATAATACAGATTTTTCTATAGCAAGATGGACTTCCTTGGTTGATGATATTATGATGAATAATAAACCTGTAATTATATTTGATACACCTTCTTACGTTACCGGTACAATTAACTACCCCGCAAAAATTTTATCTTACAATTTCAATGATTTAAACAAAAAGATAGAAGAATATCAAGATAACCCTATAAAGTTTAATTGTTTGCTAGATGATTTTAGAAAAAAACATTATACAAAGTTCGACTTAAAAAAATGTCAAAACCATTTAATTAAAATTTTAAAATAAAATTGTAAATTATTTTATATTTCCTAATTTCCAAAGAATTTTAGCATTTTGCCAATCTTTATAATTGTCTATATCTTGTGAATTAAGCTTTGGTATTTCAATGAAATCTGAATTTCCTTGAAATATTTTTTTTCTTTTTTTCCATGAGTCGAACCATCCTAAATAAAACTGTGCCGCATCATAATAATATATTGGTAAGTTTTGAGTGTTCTTCATTTCCATTTTTGTATTAAACATTTGTAATGAGTTTCCTTTTTTTTTAAATGCTCTTTCAATAGGGTGATCATATTTTTTCGCTGTGAAAATAAAGTTTATATTTCTTTTCAATTTTTTGAATGCTAAGCGTAGATCGGAAACTTTAAAAAAAATTGAGGTAGGGTAAAAACAACAAATTTTTTTATATTTTGAATCTTTTATTTCTGAATCATTAATAATATTTGCAATGACATCTTTAAATTTAGCATTGTCCCTCGAATAATGTTTAGATCTTAAATGAACATGTGCTCCTAGCTTCTTAGAATATTTTGCTATATCGGCACTGTCAGTTGATACAATAATTTTATCAAAAAAATTAGTTTTTTTTACTTTATTTATTACGTAAAAGATAATTGGTTTTCCGAAAAAGAATTTCAAATTTTTTCCGGGCAATCTTTTACTTCCACCTCTCGCGGGTATTATACAAATATTTTCATTTTTTGTTATTCTCATAAAAAAAGTTATGTAGAGTCTCAGATACTATGAAATAAATTACACAAACTATTTCGACAGCTTGTTTAAAAGCTGACTAATTTTCTTATCATCATAATTAATTTTTTTCATAATTTTTATTGCACTTTTTGGATCAGTTTTAAAAGCTAATTTCAAAATATTCATCCAATTTACATTATTTTTGGATCTGATTTTCTCAATTTTATTTATAATATTTATATAGAATTTATATTTTTTCTTCATTGAGATATTTTAATTCAATTGATAAACATTTCTTTTAATGCCTATTTTATTTAATAAAATAAAGAGACCACTGATTGTAGCAGAAATTTCTGGCAATCATAATAAAAATAAGAAATTATTTTTAAAGCATATTAAATTAGCTGCAAAGAATGGGGCGGATCTTATAAAAATTCAAACTTACGAGCCAAAAGATATTACTCTGAGAAAATTTAGTTCGAAATTTAAAATTAAAAAAGGAATATGGAAAAATAAATTTCTTTGGGATCTTTATAAAAATGCACAAACACCGTTTAAATGGCATAAAGATGCTTTTAATTTAGCAAAAAAACTTGGGATTACTTTATTCAGCAGTCCTTTCAGTAAAAGAGCTGTCGATCTGCTAGAAAGTTTAAATGTTAAAATTTATAAAGTTGCTTCTTTTGAATTAACTGACCTCGAATTAATAGATTACATAGCAAAAAAGAATAAACCAATAATTATTTCTACGGGAATGGCGAATATAAAAGAAATTAAAAATGCATTAAATTGCATTAAAAAATACCACAACAAAATTACAATTTTATATTGTGTTTCAGGCTACCCTTCAAAAGAAAGCGACATAAACTTGAATACAATAAAAAAATTTAAAAAAGTATTTAGAGGTTATAGCATTGGTTTATCGGATCATACAGATAATATTTTAACTTCATTAGCTTCGACTGTTTTAGGGGTAAGCATAATTGAAAAACACTTTGTTATATCTAAAAAAATAAAATCTCATGACCAAAAATTTTCAATTGATTGCTCACAATTAAAAGATCTCAGACATGGAGTTGAAAAAATTTATTTATCTCTAGGTGGAGAAAAAATTGGGTTAAAAAAAATTGAAAAAGACTCATTAAAATTAAGAAGATCAATTTTTACAAAGAAATTCATCAAAAAAGGAGAGGCATTCAATCGAGAAAATATTTGTAATTTAAGACCCTCAATTGGAATAAGATCTGAAAATTTTAAAAAAGTTTTAGGTAGAAAAGCTAACAAGAATATCGTTGAAAACTCTCCTCTATTCTTTAGAGATTTGAAATAGTGAAAATCTTTAGACCAAAAAAAAATAGTAAAGAAATTTCAAATTTTTTGCTAAATTTAAGAAACAAAAAATATGTCAGAGCTAATTCTTTAAATAATAAATTAATTAAAATAAAAGATCACGAAAATTGGCTTGATTCTTATTTTAAAAATAAAAAAAATAAAATTTTTATTATTAAAATAAACAAAAAATTTATTGGCTATTTAAGGTTGCAACAAAAATATAACAGTTACGACGCTTCCTGGGCAATTTTAAACAAATTTAAGGGAAAAAAAATTATTACTAAGTATCTAAGAAAAATCACAAAAAATTCAAAACATAGTTATAAAGCGACAATAAGAGAAAAAAATATAGCCTCTATTAAAGCTGCGTCAAATGCAGGTTTTAAAATTAAGAAAAAAATTAAATCGTTAGTTTATATGTATAAATAAGAAAGGATAAAACACATAAATAAAATTATAAATTCGAAACATTAATTAATTTTTGGCTTTCGAGTTTTTTTATTATTTCGTACAAATCCCAAATTGGTACATTTAAAATTTCGGCAATTTCAAGCAATGAGCTTTTTCCATCGCATAGACTAATTAAATTCATCATTAATCTAATTTGTCCACTGGTAGACTTTTTTTTTGAAATAGTTGGGTACAGGCCCCTTTTACTCATGTGAGGCTCACATAAAATTGTTGTTTTATAAATTTTATTATTTTCGATTGCTTCTATTGCTTTTCTAATTGCCCAGTATCCTCCATTAAGACCATTGGCAGTAACCACATTCTTCAAATCATCTAATGAAGTATGATATTCCGGATATGCTCCAAATTTTGTTCTTAATATTGAAGCTATAGGTAGGTCAATCCCAGGAGCGCAGTACTGACGTTCATCACTTCCTCTATCTAGCCAACTATATTTTACGAAGTTTTTATCAGTCCACTTAAGTACATGTTTAGCTATTAAATCACTCATAGTTTTACCATTGCGAGATGGAATATAAGAATAAGCTCTTTCATCGCCTACGCAAGTTACATTAAAACCAGCAAAAATTTTATTCTTCATGTCTTTATAGTTAAGGCTTAAATAGCTTATTGAACCTATTGTTTCGGGAATAAATATTATGCGATAACTGTAATTAGTTTTGCCAACCTCTTTTAGCCATTTAGCAATAAATGTGACCACAGTTGGTCCCGAAAGTTCATTGTTAGCCATAGAAGGATGGCAAATATAAGTACTTAAAAATATTTCTTTATCGCTTTTGCCGCTAATTAAAATTTCACCATAATTGAGTTCACCTTGGGAAAATGTTGAGTCAATAACAACTTTATACGTACCATTTTTTAAATTATCGAAATGTTCCTGTGTAGTGCAAAAACCCCATCTTTTTTCATAATAGCTAGTTATATAAGGTATCGCATTTGGTTGTTCTGGAATTGTGTGAAGGTGTTCTTTTAATTCATCCAAACTAATTTCTCCTTCGAATGGAGCGCTATATCCAACTAAATGAAGATTGTTTTCAGAAAAATCACAAATTTTTTTGCCATCTGGAGTAACTATATACGCTTTTTTAACATTCCATTCCTGTGGAACAGTCCAATCAAAAACTTTTGTACCTGATTGCACCGATTTAATCTTTAATGATGGTAATTTTTTTGAAATTTTTTTTAAAGTTTCCCTTACACCGCTCCCAGTAATACTCCTATTGATTGGCCATAGTTCTTGTGCAAATTGATGAATTTCAGTTCCTATCATTTAATCGCTAAAACTGACCAGTGAGCAAGCACTTCATTTGGACTAGGCAACTGAGTGCTTGTTTCAGTGTGGTCCAAGCTTTTAATTTTAAGCAATCCATCAAAAAGCTTTTCAATTTCTTCTCTAGAGTAAAAACAAACTTGTCCATATCCTGAGTAAGGTCCTTCAACATTTATTAAACAACCATCTGAATTTTTAGTTCCTTTTACAGTTCCACGATTAGAAGATATTTCGGCATAAAACATAGCACCTGGCTTTAAAACTCTTAGTATTTCAGCAACCGCTTTACGTGCTGCAGATTTTGGTGTCTGGTTTAATGCAGATCTTTCAAAAGCTATGTCAAATTGTTCATCAGAATAAGGTAGATTGGTAAAATCACCAAGATCAAACTTTCCCTGCAAACCTTCATCTGCAAAACGCTTGCGTGCAAAATCAAGACATACTTCACTTGCATCTAAACCTGTTACAGCAAAACCTTCTCGCGCTGCAAACCAAAGATTATTTCCAGCGCCACAACCAATTTCAAGAACTTCTGTTTTACTTCCATCTTTTTTGATTGGCTTAACTTTAGAAAAAATAAAACTAACTATTGAAGTATAAGGGTATTTATTAAGTTGCTCTCCTCTATTGTAAATATCATTCCATATTGGATCAAAATTTTTCATATCTTCGCTTTTAAAATGTTTAGTTTATATAGTTTTATTAAAATTAAATATTAGTTTATTGTAATATAGTTTTTACCTAAGTGGAACACTTATACATCATCTTTCTTTAACCTTAAGTTAAAATATTGAACGGCATCTGCTCCAAATGCATGTTTGTCATCTGCTCTGTTCGGACTGTTTGCCCCATTAAAATCAAAAGATAAAAACTTATTTTCACAAGCATAGCACAGAGACTTAAAATTTAAAAAAATGTTTCCATTAAGCTCTCTTCCTTTATCAATTGTGCTTTGAACTAAAGCGTATGATTGTTTTTTTCCAATCAATAAAAGTTGAAATCCAAGAGGTGTATCAAAACCATCAGCGTTTAATTCAATTAAAAGCGGAGAAACTAATCTATTAGTTTTTATTGTAGACAATTTAATTAGTTTTTTTAAAAATATTAAATCTTTTTCAGAAATGGCTCCACCAGACCTGGTAATAGTATTATTATAAAGTTCTATATAAAAATCAAAATCTTGAAATGCTCCTATTCTCGTTTTTAGAAGATTTTTTTTTCGAATATCCTTAATTTTTTTTCGTTTGTCATCAGATCTAAAAGAAGAAATTATTTGACTTTCATTAATACCTTTTTTTATTGAGTATCTAGCTGTGTACTTAAGATCTATTTGAAAATTATTTTTTTTGGGTTTGTTATAATTCCACCATTGAAATGGTCTTAAATCTAAAAATTCAGGTGAAAGTGAAAAATTAATTTTTGGGGCTATAGTCTCTACTTTCTCTATTAAGCTATTAAAGACTTCATAATTATTACGATATTTTTTGTAAGGAGGTTCATCTTGATTATTTTTAACTAGATAAGGACCAAAATAATAAGAGAAAGACGGCGGTGAGTTAAAACCCTCATCTGTTTCTATTAAAGGCCAAACAACTAACAAATCCTCATTTTTATAACCGCCTATATAACGACTTTTGAGTCCAAGTTCATTCAATAATTTTGGTTCTGAGAACAAAGAAGCTGTTTCAGATTTTTTCCACAAAGCGTAGGCTTCGGATTCTGAAATCTCTTTTGTTAAATACATTCAAATGACATTACTATAACTTTATATAATATAAAAAATTATTTTCAGTGCATAAATCAAGCCAATTGAGCTATTAGTACTGGTCAGCTACACGCGTTGCCGCGCTTCCACATCCAGCCTATCAACGTAGTGGTCTACTACGGCTCTATAGGAAGAACTAGTTTTGAGGTGGGTTTCCCACTTAGATGCTTTCAGCGGTTATCCCGTCCATACTTAGCTACCCGGCACTGCAGCTGGCGCTACAACCGGTCCACCAGTGGTATGTTCATCCCGGTCCTCTCGTACTAGGGACAAATCCTCTCAATTCTTCTACACCCATGGCAGATAGGGACCGAACTGTCTCACGACGTTCTGAACCCAGCTCACGTACCACTTTAATTGGCGAACAGCCAAACCCTTGGGACCTGCTCCAGCCCCAGGATGTGATGAGCCGACATCGAGGTGCCAAACACCCTCGTCGATATGGACTCTTGGAGGGTATCAGCCTGTTATCCCCGGCGTACCTTTTATCCGTTGAGCGATGGCCCTTCCACTCAGAACCACCGGATCACTATGACCGTCTTTCGACTCTGCTCGACTTGTCAGTCTCGCAGTCAGGCAGGCTTATGCCATTGCACTCTACGAACGATTTCTGACCGTTCTGAGCCTACCTTCGCACGCCTCCGTTACTTTTTGGGAGGCGACCGCCCCAGTCAAACTACCCACCATACAATGTCTTGCAACCGGATTACGGTATGCAGTTAGATGTCAAGAATAATAAGAGAGGTATTTCACTGGTGACTCCGCTTAAGCTGACGCCTAAACATCAAAGTCTCCCTCCTATGCTAAACATATCATTCCTAACACCAATATAAAGTTGTAGTAAAGGTGCACGGGGTCTTTCCGTCTAACCACGGGAACTCCGCATCTTCACGGAGAATTCAATTTCACTGAGTTGATGTTGGAGACAGCGGAGATATCGTTACGCCATTCATGCAGGTCGGAACTTACCCGACAAGGAATTTCGCTACCTTAGGACCGTTATAGTTACGGCCGCCGTTCACTGGGGCTTCAGAAATCAGCTTGCACTGATCGCATTAACCTTCCAGCACCGGGCAGGCGTCAGACCCTATACATCCACTTACGTGTTAGCAGAGCCCTGTGTTTTTGATAAACAGTCGCATCTCCCTAGCTTGTGCCACCCATTTAAAGTTGCCTAAAAATGGGTCCTCCTTCTTCCGAAGTTACGGAGGCATTTTGCCGAGTTCCTTCAACATCATTCTCTCAAGCGCCTAATTATACTCTAATAATCCACCTGTGTCGGTTTCGGGTACGGTCTAATGATGGAGCTATTTCCTGGGACTTTTTCGCGGCTAACTCAATCCATTAAGAGTTAACAACTTACAAAATCCGTCACTTCCATCTGGTCAAGGAATATTAACCTTGTTTCCATCGTCTACGGCTCTCGCCCTCGACTTAGGGACCGACTAACCCTGCGCGGATTAACCTTGCGCAGGAACCCTTGGATTTTCGGCGACAGAGTTTTTCACTCTGTTAATCGTTACTTATGTCAGCATTCGCACTTCTGATACCTCCAGGATCTCTCACGAGTATCCCTTTACAGGCTTACAGAACGTTCCGCTACCAGATATAATTTCCGAAGAAATTATAAATCCACAGATTCGGTACATGATTTGAGCCCCGTTACATCTTTGGCGCAGAAACTCTATTAGACCGGTGAGCTGTTACGCTATCTTTAAAGGATGGCTGCTTCTAAGCCAACCTCCCGGCTGTTTAGGAATCTCCACATCCTTTCACACTTAATCATGATTTAGGGACCTTATCTGGTGATCTGGGCTTTTTCCCTTTCGACCATGGACCTTAGCACCCACAGTCTGTCTGCTGAGGTAAAATGTTTGGCATTCGGAGTTTTATGAGGGTTGGTAAAGATTTCTCTCCCCTAGCCCCTTTAGTGCTCTACCTCCAAACATCAATTTACTCAACGCACTACCTAAATAGTTTTCGCGGAAAACCAGCTATCTACGAATTTGGTTGGCCTTTCACCCCTTACCACAAGTCATCCAAAGACTTTTCAACGTCAACTGGTTCGGTCCTCCGGCAAGTGTTACCCTGCTTTCAACCTGCTCATGGTAAGCTCATTCGTTTTCGGGTCTAATTCATACAACTTGCGCCCATTTAAGACTCGCTTTCGCTACGCCTACACCTTACGGCTTAAGCTTGCTGGATAAATTAAGTCACTGACCCATTATACAAAAGGTACGCCGTCACTCTAAAAAGAGCTTCGACTGTTTGTAGGCATACGGTTTCAGGTTCTATTTCACTCCCCTAATAGGGGTTCTTTTCACCTTTCCCTCACGGTACTAGTTCACTATCGGTCACTGAAGAGTATTTAGGCTTAGAGGGTGGTCCCCCTATATTCAAACAAGATTACACGTGTCCCGCTCTACTCAAGAGCAGCACTAAGCATTACCCCTACGGGACTATCACCCTCTATGGTTAGTTTTTCCAAACTATTTAGGTTATCTTAATACCGCTACTGGCCTATTCCGCGTTCGCTCGCCACTACTAACGGAATCTCAATTGATTTCTTTTCCTCCGGTTACTTAGATGTTTCAGTTCTCCGGGTTAGCTCTTTAAACCTATGAATTCAGTTTAAAGTACCACATAAAGTGGTGGGTTATCCCATTCGGAAATTTTCGGATCAAAGCCTGCATACAACTCCCCGAAACTTATCGCAGTATACCACGTCCTTCATCGCCTTTCAGTGCCTAGGCATCCGCCATACGCCCTTAAACGCTTGATTTATGCACAGAAAATAATTTTCTGTCTAAATTAAATTTTTATAAAAATATTCATCTATTCGAACATTTTTTGATTGTTCATCTTTTCGAACAATCGGATATAGATATTGTTTGATTGTTCTTACTGATTGAACAATCAAAATTGATATTCATTATTTACAATTTAAAAAAACTAAAAGTGTTTTGGTGGAGGATAGCGGGATCGAACCGCTGACCTCCTGAATGCAAATCAGGCGCTCTCCCAGCTGAGCTAATCCCCCGTGAAAATGGTGGGCCGAGGACGACTCGAACGTCCGACCTCACCCTTATCAGGGGTGCGCTCTAACCACCTGAGCTACCGGCCCCTAAGCATTTATGAGACACTTTATTTTAAAGAAGAGAAATGAGGACGGCCACATTAACTTAATTTTTAGAGACCAAAAGAAATTTTTGGTCTTCCTTAGAAAGGAGGTAATCCAGCCGCAGGTTCCCCTACGGCTACCTTGTTACGACTTCACCCCAGTTGCTGATCGTACCGTAGTCAGAGGTATAAGCTCTGCCTTAAGGTGTAACCAACTTCCATGGTGTGACGGGCGGTGTGTACAAGACCCGGGAACGTATTCACCGCGGCGCGCTGATCCGCGATTACTAGCAATTCCAGCTTCATGCACTCGAGTTACAGAGTACAATCCGAACTGAGGTACATTTTAGGGTTTGGCTAAGAGTCGCCTCTTTGCTTCCCATTGTAAGTACCATTGTAGCACGTGTGTAGCCCAACACATAAGGGCCATGAGGACTTGACGTCATCCCCACCTTCCTCCAGCTTATCACTGGCAGTTCTTTTAAAGTGCCCAACTAAATGGTGGCAACTAAAAGTAGGGGTTGCGCTCGTTGCGGGACTTAACCCAACATCTCACGACACGAGCTGACGACAGCCATGCAGCACCTGTGTTTCGTCCAGCCTAACTGAAAAAACTAATCTCTTAGTTTCGCGACGAACATGTCAAGTGTTGGTAAGGTTCTGCGCGTATCTTCGAATTAAACCACATGCTCCACTGCTTGTGCGGGTCCCCGTCAATTCATTTGAGTTTTAACCTTGCGGTCGTACTCCCCAGGCGGTGTGCTTAATGCTTTCGCTGCGACACTGAAAAATATATTTCCAACGTCTAGCACACATCGTTTACGGCATGGACTACGAGGGTATCTAATCCTCTTCGCTACCCATGCTTTCGCTCCTCAGTGTCAGTAGTGACCCAGTAAGTTGCCTTCGCTTTTGGTGTTCTTTCTAATATCTACGAATTTCACCTCTACACTAGAAATTCCACTTACCTCTATCACACTCTAGCTAAAAAGTTTTGATGGCAGTTCCAAGGTTGAGCCTTGGGATTTCACCATCAACTTTTTTAACCACCTACGAGCTCTTTAAGCCCAGTAATTCCGAACTACGCTAGGTCCCTTCGTATTACCGCGGCTGCTGGCACGAAGTTAGCCGGACCTTCTTATTCGGGTACAGTCATTTTCTTCCCCGACGAAAGAGTTTTACAACCCAAGGGCCTTCTTCACTCACGCGGCATCGCTGCATCAGGGTTTCCCCCATTGTGCAAGATTCCCCACTGCTGCCTCCCGTAGGAGTCTGGGCCGTGTCTCAGTCCCAATGTGGCTGGTCTTCCTCTAAGAACAGCTATTGATCGTTGCCTTGGTAAGCTTTTACCTTACCAACTAGCTAATCAAGTGCAGGCTCATCTTTCGGCGTTAAAACTTTCCCCGTAAAGGCTTATTCGGTATTAGCACAAGTTTCCCCGTGTTATTCCAAACCAAAAGGCAGATTCCCACATTATACTCACCCGTTTGCCACTCAGTATTGCTACTGCGTTCGACTTGCATGTGTTAGGCGTGCCGCCAGCGTACGTTCTGAGCCATGATCAAACTCTCAAGTTTAATAACGGCGCACACTAGCTTTAATAACTTTGAGGTATATCAAAGTTATTTTTCGTTAAAGTGTGTACGACAATTTCTTTATTAACCTAGCCGTCCACACTTCTCTTCTTAAAATTTACAATTTAAAAAAGCTAAGATTTTAATGTTTAAAATCTACACACCTCTAGCAACGTTAAATTTTAATTACATAGAGGTGAGCGCTGGTTTTATTACAATTATCTTATAAGTCAAGGCGTATATTAGCCGAAATAACCAATAAAATAAGGCTTTTTTGGCTATCTTACGTTGCAATGAACTTCCTAATTTTATAAAAAACAACTATGGCGATAGTTCAAAAAATTTTTAATTTTTTCAAAAAGAAAAAATATTTTTTAATAATATCAGACACAAAAAATTTACGTATGCCAGGGACAAGCCCTTTTATCATCATTACTTTCTTAGTTTTTTTTTCTTTTCTTTTTTTTATTACTTTTAATTTAATCACTGAAAAAAATAAAGAACGGTCAGAAAATTTTAATGAAATTACAAAGAATGAGGAGTTTTCAAATCTAGTAAGTTTTTTTATATCAAAAATTAACAGTCCTTATGAAGAAATAAACTATGTAATTCAAAATAACGATACTGTAGAAAAAATTTTAAAAAAATTTAATGTTAGAATTAAGGATATAAAAGATATTTCAGTTAAATTAAAAAGTAAAAAATTAACAAATATATACCCCGGAAGGAAACTCTCTTTAGTTATAAAAAAACTTGAAAATAAAACTAATACTCTAGTTAGTTTTAACTATCCTGTTGATAACACCACTAGTGTAGATATTAGAAAATCTCAAGACAGCTTCATAGTAAAAGAAAATATACTTCAACTATATAAAAAAGAAGTTGTAATTAAGAGTATTATTAAAAATAACTTATATAGCTCTGCTGTTAACGCGGGCATACAACCAAATATAATAATAGAGTTTGCAAGAATTTTTGGATTTGAAGTAGATTTTCAAAGAGACATAAGAAAAGGAGACTGGTTTGAAATATTATACGAAAAATTTGAAGATGATAATAATAAAGTTAGAGATACTGGAAAAATAATTTATGCATCTATGTTCGTAAATGGTGAGGAAATAAATTTATATAATTTTAAATATAATAATGAGGAAGACTATTACAACATAAAAGGTAAAAGTATTACAAAATCTTTGATGAAAACTCCTATCAATGGTGCAAGATTATCGTCCTCATTTGGTATGAGAAAACACCCCATACTAGGTTATAATAAAATGCATAAAGGAACTGACTTTGCTGCTCCTAGTGGTACTCCAATTATGGCTTCGGGATCGGGAACAGTTACAAGAGCAAGATGGTGTGGAGGTGGTGGAAATTGTGTGAAGATAAAACATAATTCAACTTATGAAACTATTTATGCTCACATGAAAGCTTTCGCAAAAGGAATTAAAGAAGGAAGAAAAGTTAAACAAGGACAAATTATTGGTTATGTCGGCTCTACGGGTTTATCTACTGGTCCACATTTACATTACGAAGTAATAGTTAATGGAAAAAAAGTAAATTCACAAAAACTTAAATTGCCATCAGGTAAAATTCTTAAAGGTGAAGAGAGAAAAGAATTTGAATTAGATAGAATTAAAATAGATTTAAAACTGGCTGAGCTTAGATAGTTTTTATTAGATTTTGTTGGTTTTCAGTTTAATTAATTTTCTATTTTGATATAGACTTTTCTTCTGTGATCGCTTTATCACTGAAACCTTCACGTTTTTCGTTGAGTTCATTATATCTTCTCAAATAATGATCTGCATGTTGTAAATAGTTCTGAGAAAGCACTGGATCTCCATTGCTCTGTGCATCTTTTGCTAATTGCTGATATTTTTGCATAGTTTTTTCAACGTTGTGTATATTGTTCATTGATCCATTTCTATTGAAATTTAAATTTCCATTTCCGTTGAGATTGTTGGTGCCGTTAGGATTAATTGGTCCACTTCTTCTTCTGAAGTTATTTTTCTGAGGCCTTAATCTAAAATTTCTTCTTCTATTATTGTTCATTTATTTATTATAAATTGCAATTACGCATCTAACATTGTTATTGTAGTCTTTAATAGTTCTTTTTATATTAAATTTATTATTAATTAATATTTCTGAAACTTTTTTTATTTGCTCATTTCCAATTTCTAGGGCGAGCATACCGTTTAACTTTAATATACTTTTGGATTTGTAAATAACTTTTTTGATAAGGTCAAGTCCATCCTTACCACCATCTAATGCTATTTTGGGTTCAAATCTCTTTATATCGCAACTTAAATATTTTATATCTTTTCTCTTTATATATGGAGGATTAGAGACTATTAAATCAAATTTTTTGTGAAAAATAAGTTCAAAAGATTTATTTATAAATTTTACTCTATTTAAAAGCATCAAGTTAAATGCATTTTTTTGTGCAACTTTAATAGCCTTACTTGAAATATCGACTCCTAGGCCAATAGAGTTTTCCAACTCACTTAAAAGGCTTAAAATTATACATCCTGAGCCAGTACCTACATCCAAAATAGATATATTTTTTTTGTTATGTATTTTAATTAATTCATCTACTAATAACTCTGTTTCAGGCCTTGGAACCAAAGTATCTTTGTTTACAAAAAATTTTTTACTCCAAAATTCTTTTTCCTCTAATATGTATGCAATTGGTTCTTTATTAGATCTTCTAGTCAAATATTCTTGAAAAATTAAAATTTCTCTTTCATTTAAATTTTGTTGTAGATTTACCAGTATTTCTTCTCGTAATTTATTTAGGCTTTTTGATAGTAATACCTCAGAGTCTAGAATATGTGACGGAACATTTTTTTCTTTCAGCAATCGAGAACCATAATTTATTGCTTCTAAAGCTTTCATGAATTTAAATTTTCAAGTTTCAAGTTTTGTTCTTTTAAACGAAGCTCATGGTTCATTTCCTCGTGTATATCTCCACTTAAAAATTCGTCTAATTTATGAAGGGTTAAATTTATTCTATGGTCGGTTACTCTTCCTTGCGGAAAGTTATAAGTTCTAATTCTCTCAGACCTGTCGCCAGAACCAATTTGATTTCTTCTGTTGGTTGATCTTTCCTGATCTTTTTTTCTTTTCTCAGCTTCATAAACTCTAGATCTTAAAATCTTTAAGGCCTTTGCTTTATTTTTATGCTGAGATTTTTCGTCTTGTTGACTAACAACTACTCCACTAGGAATATGGGTTATTCGAACAGCACTATCTGTAGTGTTGACTGATTGTCCGCCAGGGCCGCCTGCTCTAAATACATCAATTCTAAGATCAGAGTCTTTTATATCTATATCTACCTCCTCAGCTTCTGGAAGTACTGCAACTGTAGCAGCCGAGGTGTGAACTCTTCCTTGTGTTTCTGTATCGGGTATTCTTTGAACTCTATGAACCCCAGATTCATATTTTAAGTATGAATAAATATCGTTACCATTAACTGAAAAGATAATCTCTTTGAAACCGCCTGCTTCACTTTTAGAAATATTTATTATTTCTAAATTCCATTTTTTTTTTGAACAAACCTTTTCATACATTTTAAACAAATCTGCACAAAATAACGACGCTTCTAATCCACCTGTCCCGGCTCTGATCTCTACAATTGCATTTTTATCATCATCTTGATCTTTTGGTAATAAAAAAATTTTTAAATCATTTTCCCATTTGTCCTTTTTTTTAATTAATTCGTTAAGATCACTTTGAGCTAAATCTATAATTTCTGTATCATTCGATTTGTCTTTAATTATATTTTCTAAATCTTTTTTTTCACCCTCAAACTTTACGAATGATTTTGCAATATCTATTATATTTCCAAGATTAGAGTATTCTTTAGATTTTTTAGCGAATACTTTAGGATCGATATTTCCTGCTGAAAGTTCTTTTTCCAAATCGCTATGTTTATTAATTATATCTTTTACTTTCTCTACAGGAACCATTGCTAAATTTAATCTTTTGTTTTTTCTTCAACAAGTTTTACTACTTTATCAATTATTTTAGAACTCGGAACTTTTGTATGTGGAATACCAGACAGATATAGAAGATTATTATCTTGACCACCTCCAGTAAGGCCTATCTCTGTTTGCGCAGCCTCGCCTGGTCCATTAACAACACAACCAATTATAGAGAGGTTTATTGGTTTTTTTATATGCGATAGTCTTTGTTCTAAAATCTTCACAGTTTCGATGACTGGAAAGGCTTGTCTAGCGCATGATGGACAAGAAATAATATTTACACCTCTAGAACGAATTCCTAAAGATTTTAAAATTTCAAATCCAGCTTTTATTTCGTCAACTGGATCTGACGACAAAGATACCCTTATTGTATCGCCGATACCTTCCATCAATAACTGCCCAATCCCAATTGAAGACTTTATACTCCCGGTGAATAGCCCGCCAGCTTCAGTAACTCCTAAATGAAGTGGGTAATTACAAATTTTTGAAAGCTTTCTATAAGCTTTTACAGTAAGAAAAATATCAGATGATTTCACACTTATTTTAAAATTAAAAAAATCATTATCTTCTAAAAGCTTGATATTATTTTCAGCGCTTTCAACTAAAGCGTCTGGACAAGGCTCTTTGTATTTTTCTAATAGTTCTTTATCAAGTGAGCCTGCATTTACTCCAACTCTAATTGAGCAATTATGGTTCTTAGCTGCCTTGATTACTTCTAAGACCCTCTTATTATCTCCTATATTACCGGGATTTATTCTTAAACAGCTTGCCCCCATCTCAGCAGCTTCAATAGCTCTTTTGTAATGAAAATGTATATCAGCTACGATAGGGACGGAAACTTCTTTAACAATTGCTTTTAAAGATTTAGTTGAGGCTTCATCTGGGCAAGAGACTCTTACGATATCTGCGCCTGCATTTTCTAAGGATTTGATTTGATTAATTGTTCCTTTAATATCTGTTGTTAATGTATTAGTCATCGATTGGACGCTAATTGGTGCATTGCCACCAACTTTTACTTTGCCTACTTGAATCTCTTTAGTGGCTTTTCTATTAATTATTCTGTGAGGTCTGACTTCCATTAGTCTAAATCAAAAATTGTATGTAATTTTTTTATTGCATTTACAGTATTATTTTCTTCAATGATCACTGAAAGTTTTATTTCAGATGTAGAAATTGCGAGAATATTGATATTTTCGTCAGATAAAGCTCTGAACATTTTATAAGTAACTCCTGGAGTTGAAACCATTCCTGCGCCTACTATTGAAACTTTTGAAACTCTATCATTATAAATTATATCTTTATAATTAATTTCACTTTTTTTTCGTAATATTTGCATAGTTTTAGATATATCATCTCTTTTAACTGTAAAAGTGATGTCAGTAGTTTTTTGATCTGATGAAATATTTTGGATTACCATATCGACGTTGATTTGTGCCTTACTTAAGGGTTCAAAAATATTTGCAGCAATGCCTGGCCTATCTTCCACGCCTATGACTGTGATTTTGGCATCATCTTTTGAATAGGCTACACCCGTAACACTTTTCGTATAATCAATGTTCTCTTGATTAAAAATTTTAGTTCCTTTTCTTTCTGTAAATGTTGATTTTACTTCTAACGGAATATCATACATCATTGCGGTTTGAACAGCAGACGGTTGCATAACTTTTGCTCCTAAAGAAGATAATTCAAGCATTTCATCGTAAGAAATTTTATCTATTTTCTTGGCAACTGGTATTTTGTTAGGATCAGTCGAATAGACACCATCAACATCTGTATATATCTCACAAGTGTCTGCGTTGAATATTTTTGCTACAGCAACAGCAGTTGCGTCTGATCCCCCGCGTCCTATTGTTGTTATATCTCCGTTTTTTGAAATACCTTGAAAACCAGGAATAATTGCTACACCTTTTGCTTCTAAATATTTATTAATTTTTTCAATATTCATATTTACGATTCTTGCATTAGAAAAGTCTCCCTCTGTAAGAATAGGTATTTGCCAATTTAACCAGGACTTAGCTAAGATGTTCAATTCTATTAAAGCTCCAGAGAGAAGTGCACAGGTCACTTGTTCACCTGAAGATAAAAGCACGTCTAATTCCCGTTTATTAAATTCATTTGAAATTTCATTGGAATATTTTAAGAGTTCATTGGTTTTTCCAGCCATTGCAGAGACAATAGCAATAACTTTATTTCCTGATATATGCTCTTTTTTGATGATATTTGCCACATGTTGGATTCTCGCAATAGTTCCAACGGATGTTCCACCAAACTTTAATACTTTTTTTACCATTTAAGAATGTATTATAATAAAATATAGATTAACATTAACTTAATGTTTTTAAGATGAGTACTACTATAAATAAAGAAGAAATACAAAAGTTTTCAAGATTAGCCGAGGAATGGTGGGATGTTAATGGAAAATTTAAACCCCTGCACATGTTTAATCCAATCAGAATTCAATACATAACAGAAAACATTCAAAATTATTTTAAAATAAAAAAAAATGAATCAAATTATTTAAAGGGTCTAAAAATTTTAGATATTGGCTGTGGCGGAGGTCTTATAAGCGAACCGATGTCAAGATTAGGGGCTTCGGTAACCGGGATCGACGCTTCAGAAAAAAATATCGCTATTGCAAAAATGCACTCTAAAGAAAGTGGGCTTAACATTGATTATATCAGCACCTCACCAGAAAATTTGAACGATTTTGAAAAATATGATGTTATTTTAAATCTAGAGATTGTGGAGCACGTCGAAAATGTTGAATTATATATTCAATCTTGTCAAAAATTACTTAAAAGTAATGGTTTAATGTTCACCGCCACTTTAAATAGGTCTTTGACTTCTTATATTAAAGCAATAATTGGTGCTGAGTATGTTTTGCGGTGGTTGCCAATTGGCACTCATGATTGGAACAAGTTTATAAAACCTGAAGAATTGGAAAATTATTTATCTAAAGAAAAACTTGTAACTTTAGATATTAGGGGATTAAAATTTAACCCTTTCACTAGTAGATGGAAAAGATCAAAAGACCTTTCAGTAAATTATATTATTTGTAGTCAAAAAAACTAATTATCTTTATTGATCCAAGGAATTGAGAATAAATCTATTCCCTCCTCAGCTAATTCTTTCCTCTCATCAAGAGTAGCAGTTCCATAGATAGCTTTATTGTTTTTTTTATCGTAATAAATTTCTCTTACTTTTTTACTAAAATCTTCACCAACATAATCAAAATTTTTTTCAATAAACTTTCTTATTTGTAAAAGTTTATTTTTTCTTTCATTATAATCTTTATCTATAATATCAAATTTTATAGCTTTATTTTTTTTTGTATTAAAAATCATTGGTGCCATTATTGATTTTTTGATTTTTTTTGAGGAGCAAAAAATACATTCTAGTAATTTTCTTTTATTTAATTTTTCAAATTCATCTGAATTTGAAAACCAGCTTTCAAATTCATGATCATTATGACATTTTAATATATATTTAATCATTTAGTTTCTATAGTCTGCATTGATATCTATGTAGTCATGAGTAAAGTCACATGTATAGCATGTGAAAGTATCATTACCAAGTTTTAGATTTACTTCTATTTCGATAGAGCCCCATTGCATATATTCTTTTAATTTCTGTTCATCATAACTCTCAGAAATTTTTCCATTTTCTGCAACTATAAAATTTCCAATTTTAATCTTTAATTTTTTTTGATCTACCAGTTCTCCTGATTTACCAATTCCCATAGCAATTCTTCCCCAATTTGGATCTTCGCCCGCTATAGCTGTTTTAAATAAAGGAGAGTTAGCAATTGAAAAAGCAATATTTTTTGCACTTCCTAACGACTTAGCGTTAGTTACATTTACAGTTACAAATTTTTTCGCGCCTTCACCGTCTACAACGATTTGTTTTGCTAAATTCAAACAAACTTTTTTTAATGCTATCTCAAATTTTTGAACCGATTTATCATTTAAAGAAATATTTTGTCCAATTTTAACTGCTCTGGTAGAAAAAATTGAAACCATGTCATTAGTCGATTGATCGCTGTCAACCGTTATTGCATTAAAAGAATTAGCGACAGCCCTCTTTAATAAAGTTTTCAGTAAATTAGAGTTTATATCAGCATTAGTAAATATAAACGATAACATTGTAGCTAAGTTAGGAGCTATCATTCCAGATCCTTTTGCAATAGCTGATATTTTAATTAGTTCATCCCCTATTATTATTTCTTCATAAGCGATCTTTGGCTTGGTGTCTGTTGTCATTATGGCTGAAGCTATTTTAATCCAATACATTTTGTTATGGTCTGATCTCAACTTGTCTACTAAATCCGTCAATCTCTCTTTAATCTGTTCTACAGGGAACTCTTCTCCAATTACACCTGTTGAAGCAAAGATAAGATCTTTTATTTTAACTGTTTCACTGGTCCCCTTAGAATTTTTGGACTCTTTTATTGTTAAAATTCTTGATAAATTTTTAGCAAGAATATCTATGCTTTCTTTGCCTTGCTTGCCGGTAAAAGTGTTGGCATTTTTTGTGTTAACTAAAAGACCTTTTATAATTTTTTTATGTGAATTACTGTTCCAAGGAATAAATTCAGAAGTAATACTATTAGTAGTCGTTAATGTTGCATAATTTGCGCCTTTTGAAAAATAAAATAGCGCTAAATCATCTCTTCCATCTTTATATAAATCGGCTGATATAGACGACATTTCAAGGCCCTCGATTTGTTTAAGGTTTTGAAACTCACCCATTTTTGATAATTTGGTTTTATCGTTTAAGAAATTTTTAATATTAATTGTCATTATTAATGTTTAATTTAATTAAATAATACATATATAGGTTTAAAATGAATTTATTTACAAGAACTTTTAGTAAAATATTTAAAAGCTCTAATCAACAAGAATTAGACAAAATTAAAAACGTCGTTGAAGCCATTAATAATAAAGAAAACGACATTAAATCTTTAAGTGAGGCTGATTTTAAAGAAAAAACATTTAATTACAAAAAAAATGCTCAAAATGGAACATTAAATATAAACGAAATCATTCCGGAAAGTTTTGCACTAGTAAGGGAGGCTGCCAAAAGGACGTTAGGTGAGAGACATTATGATGTTCAACTGGCTGGAGGGTTAATTCTTCATAGTGGAAAAATTGCAGAAATGAAAACTGGAGAGGGTAAAACTCTTGTTTCAACTTTGCCAGCTTACTTAAATTCTTTAGATGGAAAGGGTGTGCATATTGTAACAGTAAATGATTACCTGGCTAAAAGGGACTCTGAATGGATGGGTAAAGTTTTCAACTATCTTGGAGTATCAACCGGATGTATTTCAAATGATCTTGACGACATTGAAAGAAAGGGAAATTATAAAAGTGACATTACTTATGCAACGAATAATGAACTTGGTTTCGATTATTTAAGAGATAATATGAAATATGAACTTGAAGACATGGTTCAGCGTAGTCATAACTACTGTATTGTTGATGAAGTAGACAGTATTCTAATTGATGAGTCGAGAACACCACTTATAATTTCTGGTAAAATTGAAGATAAGACTGCCCTTTATGTTGTGTCAAATGAATTTATAAAACATTTGCAAAAAAATGATTATGAATTAGATGAAAAAAATAAAAATGTAATTCTTACTGATTTAGGAATTGATAAAATTGAAAAACTTGCAATTCAAAAAAAAATATTAAAAAATAATAATTTTTATGATCCAGCTAACTTAGATTTAGTTCACCATGTAAACCAAGCTTTAAAAGCTAATTTACTTTTTAATAAAGATGTCGATTATATTATTAGAGACAGAAAAGTACAAATAATTGATGAATTCACAGGAAGAGTGCTTGACGGAAGAAGATTTTCTGACGGGCTTCATCAGGCAATTGAAGCTAAAGAAAATGTTAAAGTCGAAGAAGAAAATCAGACCTTAGCATCAATAACTTATCAGAATTATTTTAGATTATATAAAAAATTATCTGGAATGACTGGAACTGCGTTGACAGAGGCGGAGGAGTTTTATGATATATATAAATTACCTGTTGTTTCAATTCCAACTAATAAAGACATGTTGCGAAAAGATTTTAACGACCAAATATATAGAACTGAAAAGGAAAAATATAATGCTATCACTAATAAAATATTAGAATGCAACAAAAAAGGGCAGCCAGTCTTGGTAGGAACTACAAGCATTGAAAAGTCAGAAAAGATTTCATCATACCTTAGTAACAAAAAAATTGTTCATAATGTTCTGAACGCAAAACAACACGAGAAAGAGGCAAATATCATAGCTGAAGCAGGAAAAATAAATGCTGTGACTATAGCTACAAATATGGCGGGGAGAGGAACAGATATTAAATTAGGAGGTAATAAAGATTTTATTTATGAAGGCAAAAAAGAAAATGCAGATGATGTCAAAATAAATGAAGAAAAAGTCAAAAAGTTGGGTGGATTATTTATTATTGGAACTGAAAGACATGAGAGTAGAAGAATAGATAATCAGTTAAGAGGTCGATCTGGTAGGCAAGGTGATCCTGGAAGCACAATTTTTTTCATAAGTTTACAAGATGAGTTAATGAGAATTTTTGGAGGAGAGTCAATTGATGGAATGCTTAAAAAACTAGGTTTGAAAGATAATGAGTCTATCGATCATCCTTGGATTAATAAAGCAATGGAAAGAGCTCAAAAAAAAGTTGAGTCTAGAAACTTTGATATTAGAAAAACGTTAATTAAATTTGATGATGTGATGAATGATCAAAGACAAGTTATATTTGCTCAAAGATTAAATATTTTAAAAGAAAATAATATAAACAATATTTTGAGAGATTTTTTTGATGAAGTGCTTATTAATTTAAATTCGGTGCGGACAAATTTTCAAAAATCCGGGGATGAAAAAAACTATTTAACGGAAATAAAGAATATAACTGGAAATGTTATAAGTGATTACCAAATATTAGAATTTGGAAAACTGGATAAGGCTGCGTTTAACAAACAATTACAAGGTTTATACTCTGAGAAGAAAAACTCTAGAATAAAAATTTTAGGTGAAAATCAAAATAGTAATCTAGAAAAAAAAATATTTTTGCAAATTATTGACTTTTCATGGAGATCGCATCTTCAATACTTAGAACAATTAAGGCAAGTTATCGGATTAAGACAGTACGGCCAGAAAGATCCATTATCTGAATTTAAAAAAGAAGCTTTCATTTTATTTGAGGGTTTATTGTTTAAGATAAAAAATGATTTAATCAAGTTTCTTTTAAATCTAAATATTGTTGTATCAAGTGAAGAAAAAAGTGAAAATAATAAAGAGGAGATTGAAGAAAGAAAACTAGAAAAAAAGGTTGGTCGAAACGAAAAATGCCCTTGTGGTTCTGGTAAAAAATTTAAACATTGCCACGGGAACGTTTAAATTTAGATTTTTTTAAATGCATTTAAAGCTTTCTCTCTTGCTTCTTCATGCTTCACAATGGGATAAGGATAATCTCTTCCTAATATAAATTTTTCATCATTAAATTCCCAAGGTTTATGAATAAATTTTTTTGACAAATTTCTTAGTTCAGGCACCCATTTTTTTACATATTCTCCTTCCTTATCAAATTTCTCTCCCTGTAAAATTGGGTTAAATATTCTAAAATAAGGTGCAGCATCAGCACCGCAGCCTGCAACCCATTGCCAACCTGCAACATTACTAGCCGGACTATAATCTAATAAACAATTTCTAAAATACTTTTCACCATCTTTCCAGTCGATTAAAAGGTGTTTAACTAGAAATGACCCTACTATCATTCTTACTCTATTATGCATCCATCCAGTAGAATAAAGTTCTCTCATGCCAGCATCAACTATTGGATATCCAGTTAAACCTTTTTTCCAAGCATTTAAGAATTTGGAATTTTTTTGCCATGGAAATTTATCAAATTTTTTTGAATAATTTTTTTTAAGCATATGTGGAAAATGATTGATTAATGAATGATTAAATTCTCTCCATCCAATCTCTGTTAAAAATTTTGATGTTCCTATAGTTTTTGATTTTTTTTTTATACATTCATTCCATATTGTTTCTACGTGAAGCTGGCCAAATTTTATGAATGGTGATAGTTTAGATGTTCCAACTATATTAGGGAAATTCCGACCTTCAGAATAATTAGTAATTCTATCTTTAATAAAGTTTTGTAACTCTTTAGAGGCGGTTTGTTCTTCAGGGGACCAAATTTTTTCAAAATTCTTAAACCATTTGTTTTTAGGTAATATTTTCTCTGGCTCTATACAGTTACTGAAGTAATGTATTTTTTTTTTACACTTTTTAATTGTTTTCTCCACTGACGGTATTTTTTCAATATAGTATCTTTCTGCTGTTCTCCAAAAAGGAGTAAATACCTTAAATGGAGCGCCATCGTTTTTTTTAATTTCATCAATCTCATTAAGAGCATTACCTTTAAACTTTTTATGATGGATTTTTTTATCTTTTAAAATATTTGACAAATGCTTATCAAATTTTAAATAATCAGGTTCATAAACTTTATTCCAGTAAATCGCAAAATCCTTTTTTTTTAACAACTTATCAAAGAAAATTTTAAATGAATCAGTTTCAACTATTTCAAGAGATATATTTAAATCATTTAATTTTTTTCGAAAATTTAACAAAGATTTGCTAAGCCACCATTTTTGAGCCTCTTGATCTTTGTAGGTGTTTTTTTTAAACAAATAAAAAACTACTACTTGATCATGATTAATTGTTGCTTCAATTAATCCATTGTTTTTAGCGAGTCTAAAGTCATCTCTTAACCAAAAAAGTCCTATCTTTTTATTCATGCTAAAATAATTATCAGATTAATTTTTATTTTTCGATGTGTAAAACTTGTAGGTGGTGGCCTTGGTAAGAATCGCACTTACGACACATACCTTTTCAGGGTACTGCTCTACTACTGAGCTACAAGGCCTAAAATCTAAAAGTAATTCTACCTTTAGTTAAATCATATGGCGTCATTTCAACCATTACATTATCTCCAGCAAGAACTCTTATTCTGTTTTTTCTAAGCTTTCCAGCTGTGTGAGCTAAAATTTCATGGTTATTTTCTAACTTAACTCTAAACATGGCGTTAGGTAAAAGTTCTGTTACTTTTCCCTTAAATTCTAATGTTTCTTGTTTTGCCAATTAATTTCCTTTTTTTAATCTCATTTGTACTGACGCAGCATGGCCCTCTAAATTCTCATGCTTGGCTAAATTTATAACTGATGCACCTAATCTTTCAATACCTGTTTTTGTTATTTTTATAAGTGAGTGCCGCTTTAGAAAATCACTTACAGATAAACCAGATGAAAATCTTGCTGATCCTGATGTCGGTAAAACATGATTCGGCCCGGCTATGTAGTCACCAAGGGCTTCTGGAGAATATTTGCCAATGAATATTGAACCTGCATTTTTTACATTTTTTATGATTTGATCATTATAAGATGTCTGCAGTTCTAAATGTTCTGGCGCAATAATATTTATGATTTCAGAAATTTTTTTTCTGTTTTTAGTATAAATGGCTATACCAAATTTTTTTAAGCTTTGAGTGGCTATTCTAATCTTTGGTAAATTGGTCAGTTGTTTTTTTAAACATTTGTTGACGGAATTAATCAATTTTTTATCGTTTGTAATTAAAATTGACTGGGCATAAATATCGTGTTCTGCTTGGGCTATTAAATCAGCTGCTATTAGGTTTGGATCAGAATTCCTATCACCTACAATGCTCACCTCTGATGGACCCGCAACCATATCAATACCTACTTCTCCAAAAACTTCTTTTTTAGCAGTTGCAACAAAAATATTTCCTGGCCCTACAATTTTGTCTACTTTCTCAAATTTTTTGGTACCGAAGGCGAATGCTGCTATTGAATGAGCGCCACCAGTTTTATAAATTTTTTTTACACCACATTTCTTTGCTGCATAGACTATAGCTGGATTTATTTTTGAGTCCAAAGCGGGGGTAGTTAAATAAATATTTTTAACACCGGCAACTATTGCTGGAATACAATTCATTAAAACTGTACTTGGATAACTTGCAGTACCACCAGGCACGTAAACACCAACTTTTTCAATTGGTGAATATTTGTACGAGAGTTTATTATTATATTTGTCTCTAAATACAAAATTAGAAAACTTTTGTTTAGTGTGAAATTTTTTTATTCTAGTATAAGCAAGATCAATTGCTTTTTTAATTTTAATATCTGTCTTTTTAGAAAGAAGATTTACTTCTTTATTAGAAAAAAGAACTGCAGATGATTTTTTAATTTTTGAAAATTTTTTTTCATAGTTGATTACTGCTTTATCCCCGTTTTTCAAAACATTAGTAATTATTTTTTTTACATTTGAATTTATATTTTTTTGAGATAATTTTCTTTTGCTAAGAAAATCTTTTAAAGATTTTGAAGAATTCTTATTATTATAGTTTAAAATTTTAAGCATTATAAAACTTGATGTTTGGGTTTATTTTTTGTCTCCCAAGCTTCTCCTTGATCGTCTAAAGTTACTTCAATAACTTCTACAATAATTCTTATAATGGAGTCTCCTGCAAAAAATATTCTCATTTCATAGTTATTATCAGGCATCTTGATAGTTTCAATAGCTAGAAAGTCTAAAAAATTATCTTTTTTATGTTGATTTATATTTTTCGAAAAAACATTTAAAACATTTTCAAATTTTAAAACCGTTCTTATACGTTTATTTTTTCTAAAAACCCCCTTTTCTACGTCCTCCCACATAAACCGATTCAATTGCATAAGAAAAATCTTATTTTTCCTTAAATTAGCTATATCGGAAACACTTGCAATTGAATCTTGTAGATGTGCTGAAACAACTCTTATATCTTCTTCAGTTTTTGCAATTAGTTTTAAATTTTTAACAACCATTAAACTCTTCTTATTTCAGCTTTGCAATTTTTTAATTTTTTTTCTAATGACTCATAACCTCGATCAAGGTGATAAATTCTATTAATTTTAGTTCTATTTTCGGCAATCAATCCTGCTAAAACTAAGCTCACAGAAGCCCTTAAATCAGTTGCCATTACTTCAGCGCCCATTAACTTAGTTGGTCCATGAATAATTGCAATTTTATTTTTTATTTCAATTTTTGCACCCATCCTATTTAGCTCTGGAACATGCATAAATCTATTTTCAAATATATCTTCTTGAATTTTTGAAGCACCTTCTGCTTGGGTTAAAAGAACCATTAATTGAGCTTGGAGATCAGTTGGAAACCCTGGATATGGTTTTGTTAAAATATTTATTTGTTTTAAATTTTTATTTCTATTAATTGTAATTGAAGATTTATTTTTTTTTATATTCACGCCTATTTTTTTCAGAGTGTTTATTTCTGTTTTAATAATTTTAGGGTCGATTCTATCAATCGTAACTTTTTTACCAACTAGAGCGCTTGCAATCATATAAGTGCCAGCTTCAATTCTATCAAACATGACTTTATGATAAGCTTCCAGTTTTTTAAAACTCTCATGTATATATATTGTTCTGCCAATAATTTTTATATTAGCTCCTAATTTTTTTAAAAATGAAATCAAATCTTTAATTTCAGGTTCGATCGCACAATTTTTTAAAATCGTTTTTCCTTTTGCGTTAAAAGCAGCTAATAAAGCATTTTCTGTAGCGCCAACTGAAATAGAAGGAAATTTAATTGTTGATCCTTTTAATCCCTTTTTTGCTTTAGCAATTATATACCCATCTTTAATTTTGATTTTTGCACCTAATTTTTTCAAAGCGAGTAAATGAAGATCAACAGGTCTAGTTCCTATGGCACAACCTCCGGGTAATGAAACTTTTGCTTTTCCATATTTTGTTAACAAAGAACCCAATACTAATACTCCAGCTCTCATTGTCTTAACAAGTTTATAAGGAGCCAATGTATTAATTTTATTTTTTTTGTTAAAGATTATTAAAGTGTTTTTTTTTTTTATAATTTTTATTTTAAGTCCGATAAATTCTAGAAGTTCTATCATTGTAAAAATATCTTTTACTAATGGGATATTTTGAAGTTTTGTGTTGCTGCTTAAAATACATGCAGCAAGAATCGGTAGAGTGGCGTTTTTAGAACCTGAAATAGAAATTTTTCCATTAAGCTCATTTCTGCCTTTAATAATTAGTTTTTGCATTAAAGAAATTAGATTTTAGGTAATGTGACGCCTTTTTGTTTCATGTATTTGCCTTTTCTTTTGGCATAAGTAACGCTTGGTTTTTCATTGCCTTTGAGAAATACAAACTGTGCTACTCCTTCGTTAGCATAGATTTTTGCAGGTAAAGGAGTTGTATTTGAAAATTCTAAAGTAACATGGCCTTCCCAGCCTGGTTCAAGAGGTGTAACATTTACAATAATTCCACATCTGGCATAAGTTGATTTACCAAGACAAATAACAAGAACATCGTCTGGAATTTTAAAGTATTCCATTGTTCTAGCTAAAGCAAAAGAGTTAGGAGGAATTACACACTCTTTACCAATTTTAGTAACAAAACTTTCCTTTTTAAAAACCTTCGGGTCTACTATTCCTGAGTTTACGTTTGTAAATATTTTAAATTCATTAGAAACTCTTGCGTCGTAACCATATGAAGACAAACCAAATGAAATTTTTCCTCGTCGTACTTGTTTTCTTACGAAAGGCTTTATCATGCCTCTTGTTATTGCTGCCCTTTTTATCCACTTATCTGAAAGAACTGTCATTTTTTCTTTTTTTTTTCTATTTTAAATTTTCTACGTTTTTTTAAATTTTTTTTTAGAGCAGCTTCCCTACTTTTTAAAAGGGAATCTTTTTTTTTAAAAGATTTCATTTAAGATTTAGTTTTTATCTGGGTTTGTCAGATCTTCAAGAGTAATGGGCTTGTCAATATCATGCATGATCTTCTCTTCAGAATCTTTAGGGCTACTACCCGATCTTTTTGCTCTTCTTTGCTCTATTCGCGCTTTTCTTTTAGCCTCTTTTTTCATAGCTTTATCGCCGCGCGTAGACTTGTAATCATAATGAATTCCCATAACAAGTATCCCTTCATCAATTTTTAAATTTACTTCTTGAGCTAGTTTTTTGCAACCCTCTTGATTGTAACCTCTGTATAATTATCAAAAATACAGACAAAATTACGGCAACTAAAACATCTTGAAGTGGAGTGGCTCTTGGAAAACCATAATTCCATAGAATTACCAAAATTAACCATGCTAACCAATTGATTTTCTTTTTCATTTATTTACTAAACACCCCTGTTCTGTGCATATTTTGCCTGATTTAATATTATTAAAAAAATCTAGTGCTCTTATGGCAGTCATCATGTGATTTTTATAAATATTTAAATATCCGTTGAGGCTATTTGACAATATTTTGGCTTCGTTCATCTTACCTAATCTTACTAAGTTAATAAGCATTATAGCGTTTCCGTTTGGTATTGTATTATCACCAATATCTATTGGATTAAAAAAAATATCGTTACTATCTTTTTGATTTTTTTGAAATATGTCTTTTTCCTTCACATAAAACTTTAAGAATACTTCGTTGCAGAGCTTCTTCGCATAATCTTTATATTTAAAATTCATAGTTTTATCTGAAAGGTCATTAAGTGAATTAATTAAAAAAGCGTAATCCTCTAAAAATACAATTTCCTTTGAGCAAGAGTGCTGAATTGTTTTTTTTAGATATTTTTCTTCAATTGTAGAAAAAAATTCTTCTGCTAATTTTAAATATTTTTTTTCAGGCAATACTTCATTTGCCGCAACTAAAGAGCTAATCCATAAACAATTTAGATCAAGCTGGGATTTATTGTCAAAGAAAGGTTTTTTTCTTTTTTTTCTTATCTCAAAAAGCTTATCTAGAATCTCTTTAGGAGGCTTATTTTTTTCAACTAATATATTCTTTTTTTCCCAATTACCGGATGAACTTACGTCAAAATATTTATGAATATGATTTATATCCTTTATTTCATCAAATTTATAAACGTAATACTTTCCTTCTTCTCCATCACTATCGGCATCATATGCTGAGCCTAATAATTTGTCGTCATTTAAAAAATCAGTACGTAAAAATTCTATAGTTTGTTCCAATTTTTCTTTAAAATATTTATCATTATTAATTTTACAATATTTAGAAAGTAATAAGATAAACTGTGTATTATCATATAACATTTTTTCAAAGTGTGGAATAATCCAAGAGTCATCAACAGTATATCTCGATATACCTCCTTCCACATGATCGTAGATACCTTTTGAACAGAGTTGTTTCAGGAGAAGCGAAACAGGTTCTAAATATTTTTTATCATTAGTTGAATTATAAAAATATAATAGTGTTTCGAACAAGTTGAATGTAGGGAATTTAGGGGCACCTTTATATCCTCCTTTTACTGGATCCAAATAATTTAAAGAGTTCTCTAAAATAGGTTCAAGATCCTGATTTAAAACTGAATTTTTTTTTAAATCTAAATTTTTTATGATTAAATCTTTTTGTTTTATAATATTTATTTTTTGTTCTTGATAGGCATCGTGAACTTTTTGCAAAACTTCTTTAAATGAAGGTAGTGCGTTTTTTGATACTTTAGGGAAATAAGTTCCTCCCATGAACGGAACTCCGTTCTCATCAAGAAACATTGTTAAAGGCCAGCCTCCACCTGTTTGATTAAATAACTGGAAAGAGCTTTGAAAAACAAAATCTAAATCTGGTCTTTCCTCTCTATCAACTTTAATATTAATAAAATATTTATTCATTAAATCAGATGTCTCTTTGTCCTCAAAACTTTCGTGCGCCATAACATGGCACCAATGACAACTGGCATATCCTATGCTTAATAAAATAGGTTTAGAATTTTTTTTTGCTTGCTCTAAACTCTCTTTAGACCATGTCTGCCAATGGACAGGGTTATCTTTATGCTGTTTCAAATAAGGGCTTGGATCTTCAACTAGATTATTTTTATTTGTATTAATCATTTAAAAAAAAATTTTTTTACCATAAATGAAAAAAAGATTAAAAATAAAAAAATTGCAATTGGTAAATAAATTTCTTTATTCATCATCAGGTTTATTAAATTGAAACTATCAGAGCCTTTAATAAAATTATTAATTCCAGCTCCAACTGCATTCCAAATAAAAAAGTGGGGTATAAAGCCTAAAAAACTTGCAAAAAAATAGTTGCTGTTTTTAATATTAAAAATCACAGGTAGTACATTTTGTATTCCAAAAGGAATTCCTAGGCCTCCAGCAAATCTAAAGGCTAAAAAATAATAAAATTCATTTTTTTTAAATCGCTCCCGGAATTTTTCAAATTTATCTTTGAGCATAAAATTAATTAACTCTTTAAAGAAAAATTTTGCAATCATATACAGTAATAAAGCTCCAACAGAAATTGAAATAGTTGAGATAAATGTTCCAACCCATTTACCAAACAATATCCCTGATAATAAAAGAATTGGAGAACCAAAGCCTAAAAGCATGATCCAAAATATTGAAAATAAAAAAAATAGAAACAGATTTAAAACTAGATTTTTGCCTATATATTCCTCGATATTAGCTTGGACTAGTTTGTAATATGAAAAATCATCTATTCTAGAAATATCGAATTTTAAAAATAGAAAATATAAAAATGAGATTAAAATAACTATGTAAATTGTTCCTAATACAATTTTTAAATTTTTACTCATATTAAACCTGTACAATAGACATCATTTAAAATATATACCTTTAAATATTTATGAAAAGAACTTATCAACCTAGTAATTTAGTCAGAAAAAGAAGACATGGTTTTAGATCTAGAATGGCTACTAAAGCTGGTAGGCAGCTTATCGCTCGTAGGAGAGCTAAAGGAAGAAAAACTCTATCTACATAGAAACAGATGGTTAAGCTTGAAAGTTTAAAAAAAAGCAACCAATTCAGAAAAGCTCTTAAGGAAAAAAAATTTCATACAGACTACTTTTCTATATTCGCAGCTAAGAATTTTTTTAAACCCAAACTAAAAGCAAACTTGCTTATTAGTTTTGTTATGAAAAAAAAAATTGGAAATGCTGTCAAAAGAAACAAAATTAGGAGAAAATTAAAAGCTATTGTTCAAAAATTATTAAAAAAAAGAGGTGCAATTAATAAGGATTACACTTATATAGTTTTCGGTAAGTCTAATGCTTATGCTCAAAAACATGATGTGCTTATGCAATTAATGGAGAAAAGCTTTAGTAAATTGAAAAAGTAAAATGACAAGAATTTTTATCTTAATTATAAATTTTTATAAGTATTTTATTTCTCCGTTATTAGGAAGTAGATGTAGGTTCATGCCTACCTGCTCTGAATATTTTATTGAAGCTCTAAATATTCATGGCCTTGCCAAAGGGTTTACATTAGGAATAAAAAGAATTTTTAAATGTCATCCGTTTAAAAAACTAGGTGGCGCTAACGGTGTTGATTTTGTTCCCGTACCAAAAAATATTTCTAAACAAAAAAGATTAAAAGGAATTGTAGAAGAATTACAAAGAGCTAGTTTGAAAATAGAAGATCACAGGGAAAGTAAAAATGGATAGAAACGTATTTGTAGCTATTGCTCTTTCAATGTCTGTTTTGCTTTTTTGGGGAGCTTTTTTTGAAACTCCAAAAAAATCTATTGATCCAAAAAAAGATCAAAAGGTTGAACAAAGATCTGGCCAAACTACGATAGCACCTACGATAAATCAACCAACGATAATTAAAAATATTTCTAGAGAAGAGTCTTTAAAAAAAAGTAAAAGAATCAAAATTGAAAATAATAGTATTATAGGTTCTATAAATTTAAGGGGCGCGCAAATAGACGATATTTCTTTTAAAAACCACAAACAAAAAGTAGAAGGAAACAAAAATATTGTTTTTTTAAATCCAGCTGAAACAGAAAATGGATTTTATATTGAAACTGGTTGGACCAGTGTTGGAAATAAAATTAAGATACCCACAAAAGAGAGTACCTGGTCGGTAAAAGGTAATAATATTTTAAGCGATAATTCTCCAGTAGTATTGCAATGGAATAACGGAGAAGGAATAATATTTGAAAAAAAAATAGAATTAGATGACAAATATTTATTTAGAATTTCTCAACTTGTAAGAAATAATTCAAATTCGTCAATTAATTTGTACCCGTATGCTCAAATGACTAGGAATAAAATTCCTGACGATATTCAAAATTTTTATATTCAACATGAGGGATTTATAGGCGTATTTGATGATGAATTAAAAGAAGATGATTATGACGATATAAAAGAAAAGAAGATTGTTAGAGAGTCTAATGAGGGATGGCTAGGTATTACAGATAAATATTGGATGACAGCTTTTGTTCCTGAAAAAGGAAAAAATTTTAAATCAACTTTTCTTTATGATAATGGCTATAAAGCGAATTATATAATTAATAATCCTGCAACAATAAACAAATCGTCTACAGGTGAAAATAAACTAAGATTATTTGTTTCAGCAAAAGAGGTTGAAACGATTGATGGTTATGCTGCTAACCAAAATATCAATAAGTTTGATTTAGTTATAGATTGGGGTTGGTTTTACTTTTTCACTAAACCATTATTTTTTGTAATAGATTATCTTTTTAAAATTTCAGGAAATTTTGGAACAGCTATAGTATTGCTGACTTTAGCCATAAGATTAATTTTCTTTCCTCTCGCAAACTTTTCATTTAGATCAATGGCAAAAATGAAAGCTGTTCAACCTGAGATGATGAGGCTTAAAGAACTTCATAAGGATGACAAAGTAAAACTCCAGCAAGAAATGATGGCTTTGTACAGAAAGGAAAAGATTAATCCTGCATCAGGCTGTTTGCCAGTATTAATTCAAATTCCCTTCTTTTTTGCTATTTACAAAATGTTATTTATTTCTTTAGAAATGAGACACCAACCTTTTTTTGGTTGGATAAAAGATCTATCAGCAGCTGACCCGACTTCAATTTTTAACTTATTTGGATTAATACCATGGGATCCACCAAGCTTTATGATAATAGGAATTTGGCCAATTTTAATGGGTGCTTCTATGTGGGTGCAGCAAAAATTAAACCCAGCGCCTGCAGATCCAATTCAAGCTAAGATTTTTGCTTTCTTCCCATTATTTCTAACAATTATTTTAGCCTCATTTCCTTCAGGCCTAGTTGTTTATTGGACAGTAAACAATATTTTAACAATTGCACAACAGTACGTAATTGTAAAACAAACTACTGTAAAAACAAATTAAATGTCGAAACATATTTCTCTTGAAGAAATCAAAAAGTTTTGGCCAAAGGACGCTCCAGAAATTATAAATGTTCAAAAATATGTTTCGAAATATAAGAACGAAAAAATTGTAATTAAGTATGGTGGAAATGTTTTAATTGATAGGAATGTATTCAATAACTTTATTTTAGACATTAGTATCTTAAATAAGTTGGGTCTATCAGTTATTGTTGTTCATGGTGGAGGACCTAGAATTAAGAGAGAGTTAGATAAAAAAAAAATTGAGTCAAAATTTATTGATGGGTTGAGAGTAACCGATAAAAATATTATTAATGTGGTTGAAGAGGTCCTAATTGAATTTAATAATGATATAGTCTCAAATTTAAAAAAGCTAGGGACAAATGCAACATCTTTTCATACAAAAGAGAATAATATTATTGAAGTTAAGCCTGAAAGAGAAGAGCTGGGATTCGTGGGAATACCAAATAAAATTAATTCTCAATTAATTAACGACGCAATAAATAAAAATCAAATTCCAATAATTGCACCTCTTGGTTTAGGAGAAAATCAACAAACATATAATATAAACGGAGATACAGCGGCCAGTGCTATAGCCAAAAAACTCAAATCCAGAAGGCTATTATTAATGACAAATGTTGAAGGTGTTTATGATGATCAAAAAAAACTGATTACAGAGATAAAACCCTTTGATTTAGAAAACCTTATTAAATGGAAAGTTGTTCAAGGTGGTATGATACCAAAAATACAAAATTGTGTTGATGCAGTGGAGAATGGAGTGAGGGGTGTAGTTATACTTGATGGAAGGAAGCCACATTCTATACTACATGAAATTTTTTCTGATAAAGGTTCTGGGACTTTAATAAGGGAATGAAAGATTTATCAAACATAAAATTTTGGTTATTTGATTTGGATAACACTCTATACGATGGAGCAACTAAAGTTTTTGATCAAGTAGACAAAAAAATGTCAAAATTTATTTCTGAAAAACTAAATGTTAGTTTAGAAGAAGCTAGAAAAATTCAAAAAAGCTATTTTCAGGAATATAACACTACTTTAAATGGAATGATTAAAAACCATAAAATTGACGCTGATGAATTTTTGGAATTTGTACATGATGTTGATCTCAGTTTTTTAGATAAAAATAAGTTTTTAGAGAAGGAAATAAAGAAATTAAATGGAAAGAAAATAATTTTTACCAATGGATCAAAAGCTCACGCTTTAAATGTTACAAAAAGAATTGGAATTGATAGACTTTTTGATGGAATCTTTGATATTCGTGATTGTGAATTTATTCCAAAGCCTTCTAAAGAACCTTATAAAAAATTAATAGAAAATTACAAAATTGAGCCACAATACTGTATATTCTTTGAAGATATAGCTAGAAATTTAAAACCTGCACATGAATTAGGAATGAAAACAGTTTGGATTAAAAATAACGAACCCTGGGCAGCAAAGTATTCAGATCAAGATTTTATTAACTATAAAACAGATAATTTGGCAAAATTTTTAAAGGAGATAAATGAAGTTAGATGAACTAGAAAATATAATTAATGACAGTTTTGAAATTAAAGAAAAAGTAGGACCGAAATCAGATAAAAAGCTGATTAAGGCGATTAATGAAACAATAGATTTAGTAGACTCAGGTAAAATAAGGGTAGCGAATAAGGTTAATGGATCTTGGGTTGTTAATCAGTGGATTAAAAAAGCAATTCTTTTAAGCTTTAGAGTAAATAAAATGACAATGTCAAAAGGGCCCTACACTACCTGGTATGATAAAGTTCCAGGCAAAACAGTGAAGTGGAAAGAAAAAGATTGGAAAAAAGCTGGTTACCGACATGTTCCAAATGGAGTTGTTAGAAGAGGATCTTTTATTGCTAAAAATGTTGTACTTATGCCATCGTTTGTAAATCTAGGAGCATATGTGGATGAAGGTACAATGATTGATACTTGGGCTTCTGTTGGTTCATGTGCACAAGTTGGAAAGAATTGTCATATCTCAGGTGGAGCAGGAATTGGTGGCGTGCTTGAACCGCTACAAGCTGGTCCAGTAATTATCGAAGATAATTGCTTTGTAGGTGCTAGATCTGAAATAGCTGAAGGCGTTCTCGTTGAGGAAGGTGCAGTAATTTCAATGGGGGTTTATATCGGGGCTTCAACAAAAATTGTTGATAGATCAACTGGTGAAATAACTTTTGGAAAAGTTCCAGCTTATTCTGTGGTAGTGCCAGGAAGTTTACCAAATAAATCTAATCCTAATGGTCCTTCTTTATATTGCGCTGTAATCGTAAAAAAAGTTGACTCAAAAACACGAAGCAAAACATCTATTAATGATTTATTAAGAGACTAATGCCTAATATAAACGAATTAAAATTAGCAAAAGAGCTTATTAAATTTCCTAGTATCACTCCTGTGGACGCTGGTGCTATAGGTTTTTTAGCAAAGCAATTAAAAATGCTAGGCTTTGATTGTAAAATTTTAGAATTCAAAGACAAAAATAAAATTAGTAAACCAATTAAAAATCTTTATGCAAGACTAGGAAAAAAAAGTCCTAATTTATGTTATGCTGGCCACACTGATGTTGTGCCTCCAGGGAATATAAAAGATTGGACTGTAAACCCCTTTAAACCAACGATTAAAAATAGTCATTTAATTGGTAGGGGTGCTAATGATATGAAAAGTTCAATCGCTTGCTTTGTTTCAGCAGTAGAAAAATTTATTAAAAAAAGAAAAAAATTTAATGGCTCTATAAGTTTTTTAATCACCGGAGATGAAGAGGCGCTTGCAATAAATGGAACAAAAAAAGTGGTTGATTATTTGAAAAGAAGAAGAGAAAAAATAGACTTTTGCATCGTGGGCGAACCTACAAATCCGAATAGACTTGGGGAGATGATCAAAATTGGAAGACGTGGCAGCATTTCAGGAACAATAATTATCACAGGATCACAAGGTCATGTCGCTTATCCTCATCTTTCTAATAATCCAATCAATACGTTAGTAAAAATATGTAAAAGACTTAACGATCAAAAATTAGATAATGGTAACAAAAATTTCCAACCTTCAAATTTAGAAATTACATCTATAGATGTAGATAACAAGGCCGCTAACGTTATTCCTGCAATTGCTATAGCTCAATTCAATGTAAGGTTTAACAATCTTCATACCTCAAGCAGTTTAAAGAAAAAAATTAGTTCAATCGTTAAAAATTTAAGTAAAAAAAATAGATGTAAATTTAAAATAAATTTTCATGTTAATGGTGAGTCTTTTCTTACAAAGCCAAATAAAACTATTTATATGGCTAGAAATATAATAAAAAAAATTACTAAAATAACTCCTGTATTTTCCACGACTGGCGGTACATCAGATGCTAGGTTCATTAAAAAGATTGCCCCATGTCTAGAATTTGGTTTAGTTAATAAAACAATGCATAAAGTTGATGAATGTGTTTCTTTAAAAGATTTAAAAAACTTAACAAAAATTTATCAAAATATCCTCGAGGATTATTTTAGGTGAAACTTTATAGGGTCCGAAAATCTAAAATTGATAATTATGGGCTTTACGCAACTAAAGATATTAAAAAAGGAACCCGTGTTATAGAGTATAAAGGTAAAATCATTACTAGGATAGAAGCTGAAAAAAACCCAAAGTATGACAATGATAAAGCTATCTATCTTTTTAATATAAATAAAAGATACGACCTTGATGGTGATTTTAATTTTAACACAGCAAGATTAATTAATCACTCTTGTGATCCTAATTGTGAAGTTACAGGGAGTGGGCTTAAAGTTTGGGTTTATGCTATCAAAAATATAAAAAAAGGAGATGAATTTTCATATGATTACGGGTTTGGTTTTGATGAAGATTTTAAAAATTATCCGTGTAGATGTAAGTCAAAAAATTGTTGTGGATATATTGTTCGAGAGGGTTCAAGGTGGAGAATCAAAAAATGGAAAAAAAAGAAATTATAACAACTGATTATATTAATAATTACAATTTAGGTTAATTTGAATTATGAAAAATAGATCTAAGATTTCTATTATAATGCCAAATTATAATAGTCATCTTTTTTTAAAGGAAACTATTAAATCAATTATTAATCAATCCTATAAAAACTGGGAATTAATAATTGTTGATGATAATTCAGATATGAAAACTATTAAAATTCTAAAAAGTTTGAAAAAATTAAAAAAAATAAAAATCTATTTTCTTAAAAAAAATAAAGGTGATGGATATTGTAGAATTTTTGGATTAAAAAAATCAAAATCAAACTTAATTGCTTTCGTTGACTCTGACGATATATGGGCAAAAAATAAGTTAAAAATACAACTTAATTTTATGAGTAAAAATCAATTAAACTTCACTTACACAAATTACACTCCATTCAAAAAAAATGTTATTTTTAGAGAGGTCAGGCCTCCAAAAAGATTCGACTTCTATTCTTTCATTAAAAATTCTTCTATCGCTACTAGTAGCATTATGATTAAAAAAGAATTACTAAAAAACATTAAGTTATGCAAATCACCAAATTTTGAAGATTATTTTTTAAAATGTCAAATTTTGAAAAAAATAAAATATGCATACTGTTTGGATAAAAATTTACTTAAATATAGAATTAAAGAAAATTCTTTATCAAAAAACAAATTTAGAAATGTTTTTTGGTTATGGACAATAAATAGGAAATTTAACAAACTAAGTTTTCTAACAACTTTAATCTCTTTAATATTAATTTCTATCAATTCTCTTAAAAAATACGGAATAAAATAATTAGTACTTTATTTTTTTTAGGTACAGCCCACAAGCTGGTGCGGGAGGTGCACAATTAGCTCTTTTTTTTGACTTAAAGGCTTTTTTAAAGTCAGTAATACTCCATTTATTTGTAGATAAATATTTTAAACAACCAACCATCGATCTGACTTGGTTTTGTAAAAATGATTTTGAGCTGAATTTAATTGTAATAGTGCTATCCAATTTTTTGATGCTAATTGGTAAAATTTTTTTTATTGGAGATTTCGCTGAACAAGAAGCTGCTCTAAAAGTAGAAAAATCATGTGTTCCCTCTAAAATTTTAGCGCCCTTTTTCATCAATTGTATGTCGATATTCTTTTTAATATGCCAAGCTCGATTCTTATTAATTGATAATTTTCCTTGTCGATTTATAATCAAATATTCGTAAGTTCGTAGCTTAGCATCGTATCTCGCATGAAAATTTATTATTTTTTTCTTTATATCTAAAATAGATATTAGATCTTTTTTTAAAAAAAAATTTATTGAATTGAGGAAAATTTTTTTGTCCTCTATTTTTTTTTTAAATTTAAAATTTGCACATTGAGATATAGCGTGTACACCTTTATCGGTTCTACCTGCGCCAATAACTTTTATTTTTGTTTTAAGAACTTTTTTTAGAGCTTTCTCAATATTATCTTGAATTGATTTTCCATTATTTTGACTTTGCCAGCCTACGAAATTTGTTCCATCATATTCTATTTGCAATAGATAATTGAACATTTTAATTTAAACTTTGACCAATCTTAATCTTATTCCCTCTTAAAAATTCCTCTGTAGTCATAATTTGTTTACCTTCCTTTTTTAAAACTAAAATTTGAATAGAATTTTTTGAACACGCAACTGTTAAATTTTGATCCAATATCTTTCCAGGTTCTCCTGAAATTTCAACTTCTTTCGCTTTAAGTATTTTTATTCTTAATCCCGACAATTCAAACCAACAGCCAGGCCTTGGATTAAATGCGTTTATTTTGGCTATAATTTTATCTGCATCCTCATTCCAGTTTATTTTAGCTTCTGACTTTTCAATTTTTCTTGCATATGAAACTTTGGTTTCATCCTGTGATTTAAAATTCGCTTTATTTTTTTTAATTAATTCTAGTGCTTCAATAATAAGTTTTGCTCCTATATCTGACATTTTTTTACTCATTTCTTCTTGATTAATCTCCTTGCTAATTATTAAATTTGATTGAATTAAAATGGGTCCTGCATCAAGTTTTGGCACAATTTTCATTATTGAAACGCCCGTTTCTTTATCCATATTCATAATGGCTCTTTGAATAGGAGCTGCTCCTCTCCATCTGGGTAATAAAGAAGCATGTACATTCAAAAATATAAGATTTTCTAAATTCAGTAATTTTTCTGGTAAAATTTTTCCATAAGCAACAACCACGATCACATCAGGTTTAAGTGTTTTGATGTGCTCAATTTCTTTATTATCCTCAAAAGATACTGGACACCTAACAGGTAAATTTAACTTGATGGCAAAATCATGCACTGCTGAATTTTTAATTTTTTGTCCCCTATTTTTTTTTTTGGGAGGTTGTGAGTAAACTTCTAAAATCTTGTTACTTGAGTTATTAATTGACTTCAATATAGGAACAGCAAAACTAGGGGTGCCCATGAAAATAATTTTAAATGACATTTATTCTATAGTATTGCTTTATCTATATCTTTTTTTTGTTTTTGTAGTTTTTTTATTATCATATCTTTTTTTAATTTAGATAAATAATCTACAAATAAAATACCATTTAAATGATCAATTTCATGTTGTATGCAAGTTGAAAGAAGACCTTCTGCATCTAGTTCTGTTTGCTTTCCATTGTAATCTAAATATCTTACTTTACATTTTGACGGTCTTTCTATTTCTGCAAAATAACCAGGTAACGATAAACATCCTTCCTCAAACAATGAAGTTTCTTTTGATGTAAATGTAATTTCTGGATTTATAAAGAATATAGGTTCTCTTTTTTCTTCTTTTTTTGAAACATCAACTACAATTACACGCCTTAAAATACCAATCTGTACTGCGGCCAAACCAATGCCAGGTGCAGCATACATAGTTTGCAACATGTCATCTAATAGTTTTCTTGTATCGTCAGTAACTTGCTCTAGAGGTTCACTTTTTTTTCTCAAAATAGGATCCGGTTCAATAATAATATTTCTAGGAGACACCTTTTTATACCCTTTCTGGAAGTGCAGAAATTATTACTTTATTTCTTATATTAACTAAATTCATCTTACCTAATAAATTAGTAACAAAATAAATAGTTTCGGGATCTAATTGATAAATTTCGTCTTCACCGATAATTTCAACAATTTTCAAACTTAAGAAAGCTTTTTGATCATTATCGATTAATTTTAATAAATTATCAGGGACTTCATATTTTTTAGATAATTCCTCGTATTTAAAGTTTGAGGGTAAAGAAAAACCATCGTTTATCAAAGCATCAGCTAAAGCTAAGTCTTTCGCTGATACAAAATACTTGTTATTTTTTGTAACCTTTTTAAAGATTTTATCTATATCTTTTTGCACCTTTTTTTTATTCTCTCCTTCAATAAAATATTTTAATATTTTCGATTGGTGCAATATTTTGTCATTATATTTTATTTTTCCCTGTAATAAATTGTTATCGGTTATTATTCTATTTAAAGCTGTTTCTTGATATTGAGTAGGAAGATTCTCCACACCAATTCCCTCGATAATATCGCTTAAAAATTTTGAGTATACATTACTTAAATTGGATTTTTTAAATAAATCTTCTAAAAGAAATAAATACTCTATTTTGTTTTCATTAGTTTCAGATAATAAATATTTTTGATAAATTAATGCCCTAGCATCAATTTCATCAAAAGTTTGATAATTATTTTTTGCATTAATTAAATTATTTAAATTAAAAGGGATTTGCCTATAAATTTCAAAAATTGTCTTTTTATCTAATTTATCATTATTCGCTGCAATTTCTAATTCTTTAAGTTTCTTTTTATCCGTGACATCTTCGAGCTTAATTAAATTTGCAGCATTTAAATATCTCCAAATCTCTGGTTTAGTTTTTGTAGTTGGTTCATATTTAAAATTAGATGTTGTAATACTTGAGAGATAAAAATTTAAAAGATTTTTTTCATTTATTTTATTTTCAGTTTTTTCTGTCACTCCTAAAAGAAAATTGATTTTATCATCATAAAATTTGCTAGAAAGTTTTTGCTCTCGTAAAAGATCAAGTAACAGTTGGGCCTCGGAGTTTTTTTTCTTAAAGACTAAACAATATATTTTAAATTTTTCTAGATATGGGTCTTTAATTTTAGCGTCAATAAACTCTATCTTATCACAACCCTCTTTAATATTTGCTCTAGAAATATTTTTATCAACTAAATATTGAACAGCTTTACTTTTACTATCAAACTCTTGATTTTGTTTTAAAAAGCTTTCTATAAGATCGTCTCTGTTATTTTTAATAAGCCAATCTATTTTTAAATTAACGAATTCTTTTTCTGACATTTCTTTTGGTGGATAGGAAAATGAAAGCAGTACAATTTCAAGAATCTCTTGTGAAGATTTTGAAAGTTTTAATTTATCTAATCTTTTTAAACTTGATCGTAAATCTTCAGCTTTAGTGTTCGACCACATATTTAAATTAAAGTTGTAGTTTGCTGGTTCATAAATTCCATAAACATTTTTTTCTTCTTGTAAAATTTCATTTCCTTCTTGTATTTCAATTTTTTCTAAACTTTTTATTACATTAGATGCTTTTGTATTATTGTTCTGTTGAACGTCTTGTGGTGAGGGATTTGTAGAGTTATTAGACTTATTTGAATTATTTTTCCAAATATCTATTTTTTCTTCACTCCATAGTGAAGAAAATAAACAAAAAACTAATAAGCCTATAAAAAAACTAAAGCTTTTTAATCTCATTCGTTACATCAATTTTAAATTTTTTTTCAGGACTAGGAAATTTTATTTTTTCGATTAGGAAAATTGCAATAATAATTAAAACAATTGTAAAAATTACTTTTATCAAAAGTTTGAATATTGTATTTCCAATTTTTGGTTGTCTGTTGTATTTAAGTTGCATACTTTACGTTTTTCTTTAAACTCAATAAATAAGACATAATTATGAAAAATCAAAACGTAAAAATACTATAAAGTGGAAAAAAACGTTGCTTTGACCGGAATGATGGGTGTAGGTAAAACTACAATAGGCAAAAGATTGGCAAAAAAGCTAAATTATAATTTTGTAGACATTGACAAGATTATAGAAAAAAAAGAAGGTCAATCCATCAGTTCAATTTTTAAGAGTAAAGGAGAGAATTATTTTAGAAAATTAGAGAGGGATTTAACTATAATTGAGCTAAAAAAAATAAATACCGTAATTTCTTTAGGTGGTGGAGCTTTTCTAAATGGTTCAATAAGAAAATATGTTAAAAAACACTCTGTTAGTTTTTGGATAGATGTCCCTATTGGAACAATTCTCAAAAGGTTAAAAAAAAGTAAAAATAGGCCACTTTTGAACAAAGATAATTCAGATGGTGTGATAAAAAAAATTTATTTTGCTAGAAAAAAATTTTATAATCAAGCAACTTACAGAATTAGATGTAAAGCACTTACATTAAAACAAATTATTGAAAAAATTTTAAGTCAATATGAGTAATAAAGAAATAAAGTTTAGAAACAAGTCTGAAAATTATTCAATTTTTATAGGGCAAAATACTCTTAATCTGCTTCCAAAAAAAATTAAATCTCTATGTCCTTTGACAAAGAAAATTGGGGTAATAATAGATAAAAATCTACCAACAGAGTTTAAACAAAAGTTAAGAATTAAATTGAGAGGTTACGAGGTTTCATTTCTTTCTTTTACTGCCAATGAAAAAAATAAGTCGCTAAATCAAGTGAACTCGATTTTAAATGCTCTTTTATCTAAAAATCTTAATCGCTCTGATTTGATAATCGGTGTTGGTGGGGGCATCACTGGAGATGTTGTTTCGTTCGTTGCTAGTATTTTCAAAAGAGGTATAAATTTTATTAATATTCCAACAACGCTTCTTGCTCAGGTTGACTCCTCAATCGGAGGAAAAACTGGCGTTAACTCTAGTCACGGTAAAAATTTAATTGGTTCATTTTACCAACCAAGATTGGTCATAGTCGACACAACGTTTTTAAAATCATTACCGAAAAAAGAAATGGTATGTGGCTATGCAGAAATTTTAAAACATTCGATTATTAAAGATAAAATATTTTTTCAATGGTTAAAAAAAAACACAAAATTAATATTGGCAAAGAAAAAGAAAGAGTTGATTTATGCAATAAAAAAAAGTTGTGAAATCAAAATGTTTTTTGTCAAACGCGATACTAATGAAAAAGGACTAAGAATGACCTTAAATTTTGGTCACACATTTGCACATGCAATAGAAGTAAAAAATAAATTCTCAAAAAAAATAACTCACGGCGAAGCAGTATTATCTGGAATGATCTTGGCTTGTAAAATTTCAATGTACAAAAAATTATGCACAAATAATACTTTTGACGAAATTAAAAAAATTTATATACAAAATAATTTAGATTATACTTTTAAAAAATATTCTAAAAAAAAAGAAATAGTTAAACTTCTTCCTTACTTAAAGAACGACAAGAAAAATAATGATGGAAATATAAATTTTATTTTATTAAAGAATATTGGAAAAACCACCTTGCCTAATCAAAATAAGTTATCCATAAAAAAAATAAAAAGTATTTCTCAAACTATTGCTCAATACTAATTTCTAAAGCATGAATTTTATTTGATAGCTCCTCTTTAAGAACTTTCATAATTTCTTTTTGTGCTTTGACTCTTGAAATAGAACTTAAATACAAAGATTTAATCTTGAGGTGCAAATGAAATTTATCTGGCGAAAATGATTTATGTTTTTTATGTTTGAGCGAATTATCAACAATTTCTATATGTTCAATTTCTATTTCTTTTTTTAGTTTTTCAATAATATTATCAAAAAAAATATTCATTAATAAGATTTTACTATATAGATAAATTTAATGAAAATTATTTGTGATTGGGAAAATTGTAAAGAAATTGGGTCTTACAAAGCGCCTATAGAAAAAGATAATAGTAAAAAGTATAGATTATTATGTCTAAATCATATTAAGATATTTAACAAAAATTGGAATTATTTTGAAAATATGAATAATCAAGAAATAGAGTTTTTTATTAAATCAGATTTAACTTGGCATAAATCTACAAAAACATTTGGATCATCAGATAATTTTTTCAATATTTTGTGGAATAATGCTCTTGATGACAAATTAAATATTTTTAAAAGCTCCAATTTTAGAGATTTTAAAAAAACAAAAATTTCACAACAAGACAAAGATGCATTAGAAGTTATGGAATTAAAGGATGATGTAAAATGGGAACAAATTCAATCCAAATTTAAAGAACTTGTAAAAAAATATCATCCTGATAAAAACCATGGAAATAAAAAATTTGAAGATAAATTAAAAAAAATTACTTTGGCTTATAGTCAATTGAAAAAAACTTTAGGAAAAAAATGAGCTCAGAACAATTTTTACATAAAACAGATATCAAATTATCGGTGAAACAAACCTTTGGTTTTGAAAGTGAAATGAAAGTGGGAGCTTTTTCAAAAAAAAATGAGTATGTTCCTAAGATTGATCCAGATTATAAATTCGATAAAGATACTACTCTAGCAATCCTTGCTGGCTTTTCTTTTAATAAAAGAGTTTTGATACAAGGTTACCATGGAACGGGAAAATCTACTCACATTGAGCAAGTGGCAGCAAGATTAAATTGGCCATGTGTCAGAGTAAATTTAGATAGTCATATAAGCAGGATAGACCTAATAGGAAAAGATGCAATTATACTGAAAGATGGAAAACAAATTACTGAATTTAAAGAGGGTATTTTACCTTGGTCAATTCAAAACCCAGTAGCATTAGTCTTTGACGAATACGATGCTGGAAGACCTGATGTGATGTTTGTTATACAAAGAGTTTTGGAAAGTGAAGGAAATTTCACATTATTAGACAAAAATAAAGTTTTACAACAACACGATTTATTTAGAATATTTGCAACCACAAATACTGTTGGCTTAGGTGATACAACTGGTTTATATCATGGAACTCAACAAATTAACCAAGGTCAGATGGATAGGTGGAATATAGTTTCTACACTAAATTATCTACCATTTGAAAAAGAATTAGAAATTATTTTAGCTAAGAATAAAAGTTTTAACAATAAAGAGGGAAAAGAACTTTTATCTAATATGATAAAAGTTGCTGATCTTACAAGAAAAGGTTTTATTAACGGCGATATCTCCACTGTAATGAGTCCGCGTACAGTTTTACACTGGGCAGAGAATACAAGTATATTTAAAGATCAAGGTTATGCTTTTAGAATCACATTTTTAAATAAATGTGATGATTTAGAAAAAAAAATAATATCTGAATATTACCAAAGATGCTTCGGTGAAGATTTGCCAGAGTCATCTATCAATATCACTTTATAAAGTGGAAAATAAAAAAGAGAAAATAGCTGATTTTAAAACTGCAATAAGTTCGACGGCAAGATCATTGGCTAATTCTGAAAAAATTGAAGTAACATTTGGTAACGAAAGTTCCAAATCAGAAAAAAATTCAATTAGGCTTCCAGATCTTGACCTGATTAGCAACAAGTTAAATTTTAATCAGATAAGAGCAATTGCAGACTCGAAATCTTTAAGGCACAGATTTTCTGATCCTAAAACTTTTAGAGAATATGAGCCCGAGGGAAATATTTCTAAACAACTATACAAGATTTCGGAAAAAATTAGATGTGAAAAAATTGGAACCAACTATTTTAAAGGAGTTAAAAATAACATTGAAGCATTTTACCAAGAGAGATTAGCAGGGTTAGATTTAAAAAGTAGTGAAGATAAAATTATTGAGTCGTTTGAAAATTATTTAAGAATAAAATTTCTTAATTTTGAAAATAATGATGAAATTGATAAAAAACTAAAATCATATAAGAAAGATCTTAATGAACAATTCAAAGATAAGATAGGTCAGTTAAATGATTTTACTTTGGATCAGGAAAAATTTAACTCGTTAATTTCTAAACTAATTGCAAACATGAATCTTGATGAAAATCTAGATGAAGAGGAGAAAAAAGATGACGACCAAAATAATGAGGACAATCAAAATAAACCAGATAATCAAGAAAAACAGGCAAAAGAGAAAGAAGATAAACAAGAGGAGATGTCCATAGACTCTGGTATGCCTGATCTTGAAAATGAGGCGAAAGAGTCTGATCAATCTGAAGAAGATATAGAAATAGAAGACAGTTCTCAGCCAGATTTAAGAAAAAAAGGAAAGAGTTCCCTAGGCGATATAAATTACAAAACTTATACAGAAGAATTTGATGAAATCATAAAGGCAGAGGAATTAGAAAATACTGAGGAACTAACAAGACTTAGAAAAAATTTGGACCAACAATTATTGCAGCTTAAAAATTTTATCTCTAAACTAGCTAATAAACTACAAAGGAAACTTTTAGCTAAGCAAAATAGGTCTTGGAATTTCGACCTTGAAGAAGGATTATTAGATACATCAAAATTACCACGAATAATTATGGATCCATTCAATTCTTTGTCTTTTAAAAAAGAAAAAGATATTGAGTTTAAAGATACATTAGTGACTATTTTAATAGATAACTCAGGGTCTATGAGAGGTAAACCTATTTCAGTAGCAGCGATTTGTGCCGACATACTTTCAAGAACATTAGAAAGATGTGCGGTTAAAGTAGAAATATTAGGTTTTACTACAAAACATTGGAAGGGAGGCTCATCCAGAGAAAAATGGATGAAAAATGATAAACCAACTTTACCAGGAAGATTAAATGATCTCAGACACATTATTTATAAATCAGCGGACACGCCTTGGAGACAGGCTAAAAATAATATGGGCCTAATGCTTAAAGAGGGATTATTAAAAGAAAATATTGATGGTGAAGCACTTAAATGGGCTTACAACAAAATGAACAGAAGAAAAGAAGAAAGAAAAATCCTTATGGTGATCTCAGATGGAGCTCCAGTGGACGACTCGACCTTATCAACAAATACAAGTGACTATCTAGAGTCTAATCTTAAAAAAACGGTCAAATGGATTGAGAATAAAACAAACATTGAATTATTAGCTATTGGTATTGGTCATGATGTTACAAGATACTATAATCAAGCTGTAAAAATTACAGATGTTCAGGATTTAGGCGATGTAATGATTAATCAACTAACTGACCTATTTGTCGAAAAAAATAAAAAAACAATTCACTAATTCTTTATTTCTGAAACCGAACTTTCTGAAAAGTCTTTTATTTTGTTAATTAGTAATCTAAACGGAATTAACATTGCCAATGCTATAAATAGCTTAACAGCTAAATCGCCAAAAGCTAGAGTTATCCAAGGTATTCCTGTTGCATAAAAAGCGATAGAAAAAAATAGAAATGTATCAGTTATAGATCCAATTATTGATGATGTAAGAGGAGCCGCATACCATATTTTTTTTCTTAAAGAGTGAAAGATTTGAACGTCTAAGTTTTGGGCTATAAAAAATGCAACTCCAGATCCAACTGCGATCCTTATAGAAATAATATCTGAAAAATTAGTCGATACAAATAATGTTAAAAGCACTCCAATAGTAAATCCTACATACACAACTTTTCTTGCTACTAATTTGCCGTAAGCGCGGTTTGCTATATCTGTTATTAAAAAAGTAACTGGGTAACTAAAAGCACCGTAAGTTAAGATTTCATTTAATCCAAAATATTGGATCGGAAATTGAACTAAGTAGTTTGAAAGGACTACAACCAAACCCATTAGTAAAGAGAGTTTGTAAAATAAATTCATTGTAGAATTATGATTTTGCTGAAATTGAAGCTTTAATTTTTTTAACTTTTTTTGATAGTTTAGCTTTTTTTGCTGATATTAAAAACTTATCTAAACCACCTTTGAAATCTACAGTTCTTAAAGCAGCGTTAGCTACATTCAATTTTATATCTTTTTTTAATATATCGCTCCTAAAAGTGACTTTCTTTAAATTGGGTAAAAATCTTCTTTTAGTTTTATTTTTAGCGTGGCTGACGTTATGACCCTTTAAAGGTGATATTCCTGTTAATTCGCATCTTTTAGACATAATTTTATCCTGGTGTTATATAATTCTTGTATGCAGTTGGGTCAAGCGTTAATTCCAACTGCTTCACTCACATTTTTAATATTTTCTTTTTTTAAAATTGATATTAAGTCTTTTTTAATCTCTTTAACAATACCTGGTCCTTTGTAAACCATGCCTGTATATAGTTGCACTGCATCTGCACCCGCTGTTATTTTTTCAAAAGCACTCTCACCAGAGTCCACTCCCCCGACTCCTATTATCTTTATCTTGCCTTTAGTTTCTTTATAAAATTTTTTAATTAAATTTGTTGAAATGTCTTTAAGCGGTTGGCCCGATAATCCACCAACTTCATGCTTTTTAATATCAGAGAGATTTTCACGGTTACTATCTGTTGTATTAGAAACTATTATACCTTGAATTTTGTGGCTACTCACTAGTTCAACTATTTTACTAATTTCATCATCATTAATATCCGGTGATATTTTTATCGCTATTGGACAGATAATTTTTTTTTCTTCAATAATTTTATTTATTCCAGTTAAAAGTTTTTTCATCTCACCTTGATCATGGAAATCTCTTAAACCTTCGGTGTTCGGTGAGGAGATGTTAATTGTTATATATCCAGCATACATTCCAAGTCTTGAAAGACAAATATAGTAATCATCCTCTTTATTTTTTGTTTCTTTATTTGGTCCAATGTTAATTCCTAAAAACCCATCAGGGTTATTATTTGATATTCTCTTTGATACAGTTTCTGATCCATGATTATTAAATCCAAGACGATTGATAAGCGCCTGGTCTTTCTCTAATCTAAATATTCTTGGTTTTGGATTTCCCAATTGTTGTCTTGGAGTGACGGTACCTACCTCGATAAAACCAAAGCCAAATTTAAAAAGAGAATTATAAACCTCAGCACTTTTATCAAAACCTGCAGCTAGACCTATTGGATTTGAAATCGTTTTGCCTAAAAAATTTGTCTCAAGCATTTCCTCACTTTCAACATTAAAAAAACTTTTTGGAAGAATATTTGCTTTCAGTGATTTTATAGCTAAATCATGAGCCACTTCAGGATCTAACGAAAATATATAAGGTCTTAATATTGAAAACATCAGTTATTACTTATTTTATCTTTCATTAACTCAATTGTCTCTTTCAATCCAAAAAAGCTGACAAAATAACCCATCCTTGGACCATTTTCTTCTCCAAATACTACTTCATAAATTAATTTAAACCAATCTCGTAGATTTTGCTCATAACCATTTTCTTTACCCGTTGTATAGACGATTGTTTGAATTTCTTCTGGTTTTAAATTTTGTTTGATTTCAGATAATTTTGAAACAAGGTTTTCTAACGCTTTCTTTTCATCTGATGAAGGCTTTTTAAATTTTTTATTTGGTTCAACTTTATCTTTAAAATAGTTTATGGCAAACTTGGTCAATCCATCTAGGATTGGATAATCTTTTTGTTTAATATCTTGATGAAATCTATTTATAAACTTCCATAAAATTTCTTTACTATCTGCATTGCTAGACCCAACTAAATTCAATAACATTGAAAAAGGCATTACTATTTTCTCTGTTGGTGGCTTTCCATTATGTACATGCCAAACAGGATTTAAAATTTTATCCTTTTCTTTTTGACTTGGGAATTTTTCAATACTTGTTAAATACTCATCGACTGTTTTAGGCACTACTTCTGCGTAAAGTTTTTTTGCTCTTTTCGGATTAGGGTACATATAAAGAGACAGACTCTCTGGTGATGCATATCTAAGCCACTGATCTATAGAAATTCCATTTCCTTTTGATTTAGAAATTTTCTCTCCTTTTTCGTCTAAAAAAAGTTCATAGGCGAAACCATTAGGAGGATTTTTTCCAAGAGTTTTGCAAATCTTGTTAGATAAAATCGCACTCTCGGTTAAATCTTTGCCGTACATTTCAAAATCAACATCAAAAGTAAACCATCTCATCGCCCAGTCTACTTTCCACTGTAATTTACAGTTGCCATCTAAAATGCTTGTCTCTATTTTTTCTCCCTTATTATCAAAAATTGCCTTTCCAGTTTTATTGTCTATTTCTAGCAATGGTATCTCTAATACCATTCCTGTTTTTGGGCAAATCGGTAAAAATGGACAATATGTTTTTCTTCTTTCCTCTCTCAGAGTTGGAAGAACTATATTCATTACATCTTCATATTTTTCTGCGACTCTTATTAAAGATTTATTAAAGACACCTTTTTTATAATTCTCTGTTGAGCTTTTGAAAGTGAATTTAAACTTAAATTTGTTTAAAAACTCTTTAAGCATCTCATTATTATGCTCACCAAAGCTATTAAACTTTTTAAATGGATCTGGAATATTAGTTAAAGGTTTACCTAGATTGTTTTTTAAAACTTGATCGTTAGGAATATTATCAGGGACTTTTCTAAGACCATCCATGTCATCAGAAAAAGTAATAAGCTCATGATTTATTTTCTCTATATGATTAAGAGCATTAATCATCATAGTGGTTCTAGCCACTTCGCCAAAAGTTCCTATATGTGGTAATCCACTTGGCCCATAACCTGTTTGAAAGGTTATTTTGTTATTTTTTTTGATAATTTCTTTTCTATCTTTTAATAGCTTTCTAATTTCAACAAATGGCCAGGATGATGTAGATTGAATTAAGTTATTATCCATCATAGTAATGGTTTATTAAATTTTATATGCAAAATACAGATATAATTACGTCATATTAAGTTGAATTTTGAAACTATTTAAATAATCTCATTTTAATGGCTAACAACAAAACAGTTTTTTTCTTGATCGGTATATTGCTCATAGTGTTGGGATTATCAATGCTAGCGCCTTACTCGATGCAAGTTATATTTAAAGAAAATAGTCATAGCTTTATATCGTCCTCTTTTGTGACGATATTTATTGGAGTCTTATGCATATTAGCAAATTTAGAAAAAAATTTGAAATTAAATCTTAGGCAAACTTTTCTATTCTCAACTCTTGCTTGGGTTACGGTTGCAATTTTTGGAAGTTTACCATTTATTTTATCTAACCAAACTTTTTCATTAAGTGATGCTTTTTTTGAAAGTATGTCAGGTATAACAACTACAGGAGCAACAATTATTTCGGATTTAGATAATAGTCCAAAAAGTATTCTATTATGGAGAGCTATCATGCAATGGTTAGGTGGGATAGGTATTGTTGTAATGGCAATTACAATTTTACCATTATTAAAAGTAGGTGGAATGCAGCTTTTTAAAATGGAAGGCCCAGATAGCACTGAAAAAATTTTACCTAGAACTATTGAGGTAGCGGCTATTATAATTTCAACTTATATAATTCTTACTCTGCTTTGTGGGTTTTTTTACTGGATATTTGGAATGACAATTTTCGATAGCGTTTGCCACGCAATGACAACTATAGCAACTGGTGGATTTTCAACTCACAATGACTCAATAGGTTTTTTCAAAAATTCAAATATAGAAATAGTTGCAAGTATATTCATTATTTTGGGCAGCATACCTTTTATCTCTTATTTAAAATTTTCTCAGGGAAATAAAAAAATTTTTTTTCAAGATGTACAAATTAAAGGCCTAATATATCTTTTAATTTTTTCAACATTGATTATGTTTCTTTACCTATTATTTATAAATTATGAGAGCAATTTATTTGAAAAAATTAGAATTTCTTCATTCAATGTTATTTCTATTTTATCAGGCACAGGATATGTAACAGATGATTTTGGTCTATGGGGAAAATTTTCTTTAATTTTTTTCTTATTCTTGATGTTTATTGGTGGATGTGCTGGCTCTACTGCATGTGGTATAAAAATTTTTAGGTTACAAATGCTTTTAATTTTTCTTAAAAACCAAGTAAAAAAATTAATTTATCCTAACAGTGTAATCATAACCAAGTATAATAATCATAAAATTTCAGATGATTTTATAAGATCTGTAATTATCTTTATTTTTTCATTTTTGTTCATTTTTTTAATTATTGCCATGCTTCTTTCAATCAGTGGATTGGACTTTGTGACTTCAATTTCTGGAGCTGCCAGTTCTATTTCTAATGTAGGACCTGGATTAGGTGAAGTAATTGGACCAGATGGAAATTATAAAAGTTTACCTGATTTATCAAAATGGATTTTGGCGACTGGCATGTTGCTTGGCAGATTGGAATTATTTGCTGTCCTAGTGCTTTTCTTTCCGTCTTTTTGGAGAAACTAAGTTATGGATATATATAAAAAACAAACGTTCGCTGAAACTTTCTCAGTTTATTTTGATCGCAGAATGATAAAGATTTTATTACTTGGGGCAATCAGTGGTTTTCCTTGGGTCATTATTGGAAGTAGTCTAAGTCTATGGTTGAAAGAGGATGGTTTAAGTAGAAGCACTATAGGATGGGCTGGATTAATTTTTGCAGTTTATGCTTTCAATTATTTATGGGCCCCAATTATAGATAGAATTAGAATTCCTTGGTTAACAAATAAAATTGGTCACAGACGAGGATGGATTGTTTTAATGCAATCTATCATCCTTATAAGTTTAATATTATGGAGTGTAATTAATCCCACTACAAATTTAGCGTTAGTGGTAAGTGTTGGTCTGATAATTGCAATTGCTTCAGCCACACAAGATATAACTATTGATGCATTAAGAATTGAACAAATTGGAGAGAATGAAGGAAAATCTATGCAAGCTGGTGCTGCTATGGCAGTTGTTGGTTGGTGGACTGGATATAAGTTAGGTGGTGTAGTTGCTCTTACTTCAGCAGAATTCTTTCAAAATCTTGGGTTTGAAAATTATTGGCAAATAACTTTTTTAGTTCTAGGAGCTGTAATTATAGCCTGTAACATTGGTTTAATGTTTGTAAACGAAGCTTTACAAACGGATAGAAGCGAGTCTCAAAAAAAAACAGATAAAATGATTGAAGATAAATTAGGTACTTCTAACCTTTTAACAAAAACTATCGCATGGCTTACTGGAACGGTTGCAGGTCCTATTATAAGCTTCTTTAAAAAAAATGGTTTAAATATTGCTTTAGCAATATTAGCTTTTATTTTTCTTTTTAAAATCGGGGAGGCTTTTCTTGGTAGAATGTCTGTAATTTTTTATAAGGAAATAGGTTTTACAAAGACAGATATAGCATTGTATTCAAAAGGCCTTGGGTGGTTAACGACAGTAATTTTTACACTGCTAGGTGGTTTGTTCGCTATTAGATCTGGTGTGATAAAAGCTATGTTTGTTTCAGGAATACTAATGGCCTTTACTAATTTGCTTTTTTCTTTGTTAGCATGGTCAGGAAAATCGGAATTATTATTTGCTATTGCAGTTATATTTGATGATATGGCAGCAGCATTTGCAACAGTGGCTTTTGTTGCTTTCATTTCGATGTTAGTTGATAGAACTTATACAGCAACTCAATATGCTTTGTTAGCTTCAATTGGTACAGCGGGACGAACAACTTTAGCGGCATCATCAGGGGCTTTGGTAGATTGGTTAAATGGAGACTGGGGTATTTTTTTTATAATTACAGCTTTAATGGTGATACCGTCTCTTATATTTCTTTACATGATAAGACATAAACTTAATTTAAATGACTAAATATTTTACAAATAATTTCTCAGTAATAAATCTTTATAAAAAACCTTCAATTAAATCTGAAATTGTTACACAGATGATTTATGGAGATAGCTTTTCTATATCTAAAAAATCAAAAAAATGGCTCAAAATAAAAATTAAAGAAGATAATTATAAAGGTTATATAATTAATAAAAAATATTCTAATTTTTTTAAGCCTACTCATAAAGTTAATACTTTAAAAGCAAAAATTTTTAAATTTCCCAATAAAATTAAAAAAAATGAAATTTCTTTTGCTTCTAAAATTAAAGTGATTGAAAAAAATTCGAAATATTTAAAGTTTCAAAATGGTTGGATTAAAAAGACTGATGTGAAACCTATTTCATATAAAGAAAAAAATCCTTTTAAAAAAATAACCTCTTTTAAAAATATTAAATATAAATGGGGTGGCAAATCTTTCAAAGGAATTGATTGCTCAGCACTTATTCAAATTTTTTTAAATTTCAATAATAAATTTTGTCCAAGAGATGCTAAAGATCAAGTAAAGTACTTCAAAAAAAACATAAAATTAAAAAATATAAAAAAAAATGATATTATCTATTGGAAGGGTCACGTTGCTGTAGCCTTGTCTAATAAAAAATTGATTCATGCTTACGGACCTATGAGAAAGACTGTGATCATGGATATTAATCAAACGATTAAAAGAATTGAGCGTACTGCTAAATTAAAAGTAATTGGAATTAAAAGGCTATAAATAGCAAAGGCAGCTTCAGTCTCCCTCCACTGCCCTTAAAGAGAATTTATCTGATTCGTAAAATTTATTTAAGACTCTTTTAGGTTGTATGTGGATATTAAAATTACTTTAATATTTTTCTATAAGCAAAAATTACAGCAAAAACTATTATTAAAGCTGCAATGCCTTGCTCGCCTAAAGCATTAAGTAAATTAATTAAATTTTTTGTTACCTGAGAACCAAAAAAAGCTACATTCGGTCCAAATACAATCTCTGCTATTACTGAAACGGCTAATAATAATATCCCTAATTCTAAAAATTTATTTAAATATTTTGTTAATGTTGAGACCCAATTAAGCATAATTTTTTTCCTTTTTTTTAACCGCCCTAATTATAAACTTAGGGCGGCTATATAAAAAGCTAATTCGAGGGAAGTAGCTTTTGTTGTTTATTACTTAAACAAGTTTAGGATGATAATAGCTGCGATTAATCCAACTATACCTGCATCACCTAAAGATTGTACTAAACTAATAATGTTACCAGCTATTTCACCTACAAATGGAACGTTTCCACCTAATAGACTTACAGCGATACCTAACGCAAGTAATGAAACCACTACTTTTGTTAAGCTGTCAAACATTGAAGTTAATCCTGAGATTGCTTTCATGTTATCCCCCTTTTTTATTAATAAAAAATCAAAACGAATCATATTCGCTTTGAATTACGAACTTTTATCATTTCGTGAGTCTACCTACACTAGAAAAGGAACCTAACGACTCATAATGAACTCGTTTTATAAGCAAATGAATCTTTAAATGTGTGCAATTTGAGTCTTATTTAAATGGCGGAGAGAGAGGGATTCGAACCCTCGAAACGGTTTCCCGTTTACACGCTTTCCAAGCGTGCGCCTTCAACCACTCGGCCACCTCTCCTATTTAAAAAAAATTAATTAATTTTTTTTAAAAATTTTGTTATCGCATTTTGCTCTTCTTTGGGGGAGAACATATTTGATAATTTTTTTCTTTGCCTAGATGATTTTTTCAAAAAGTCTTTTACATTTAGATTAGATAAAATTGCTTTACAAAAATTTTTAATTTCTGATGATTTTACCTCAGTAAAAATTGGTTTTTTCCAATATTCTTTTCCTCCCTCACCTGTATAACCAATCACCTTATTTCCCGATATTGCGGCCTCGACTGGAGGAAGAGGTAAACCTTCTAGTTCAGAAAAAGCTAAAAAAATTTTTGACGCTGCAAGATCTTTGTATACATCTTTTTCAGTAAGATTTATTAATGGTTTAATTTTCCATTTTTTTGGAAGATAATTTTTTAAAAATGATATTACCAACTCACTATGTCGTTTCAATTTTCTCGGCATAAAGGTAATTATATTTTTCTTTTTTGTTTTTTTAAATTTTTTAAAATCAATAGAGTATTTTACATCAATAATTTTCTTTTTTTCCTTTGGAAAAGCCAATGAAATACACTCTTTAATATCCTTAGAATAACTCAAAATAAATTTACATTTTTTATATGATAAATTTAATTTAGCAGTATTATTGGTTGGAAATATTGAATAACCATTTTGAACAAATATTGCGTATGATATTTTTTCTTTTATAAAAAATTCTGCTGCAAAATGTGCAAACATCTCAGGTAAAATAACAAAATCTTTTCGTTTATCGAAGACTAAGTCATTTTTTATTTTTACCTTGATATTAAACCACGAAAAAAAATAATTTTTTTTTACCGTCAATTCTTTAAAATTCCATCCAGAGTATTTTGTTTTTTTAAAACTTCCGCTAAATTTTTTATTTAAGGAATTAAAAAATTTTCCAATCTTTTTTTTCTTAACGTGAGCTATTGAGGAAGAATAATTCTTTAGGGAATTTATATAATTAGAATATTGGTAAATTATCTTTCCTCCACCTGAAGCGCCTTTTTGTGCATCAATCAAAAATATGATATTTTTCATTTTTTAATTAGTAATAATATTTTTTCATTTTTCCAACTAGCTGTAAAATTATTTATATTAGGAGTATCTATGAATGTGACATAAGAAAAAAATTTTAAAATGTACCTTATCTTTTCATAATATTTATTTTCTTCATACCCTTTTCTAAATTTATAAATATCCTCTATCACTAAAATTCCACCTGATTTTAAAAATTTATAAGTGCTTAAGATTATATTAATTTGATGGTCAAATAAATGTGTGCTGTCATCAATTATTATATCATACTTTATTCTTGTCTTTTTAAATTGTGAATAGATAATTTTTTTGTCATTCACGTCAATATAATGGTATCGAACATTTTTGAGTTTATCTTTACGTGCTAAATTTATTTTACGTTTATCAATCTCAAAACAGTCAATTCTTGCTTTTTTAAAATACTCTCTCCACATTTTAGTTGAAGCATTTTTTTCAATACCAATTTCTGCAACAGAACAATTTTTATTTTCTAAGTGATAAAAAAGTAAATTATATAAACTTGTATATCCGCTTCTATGCCCATCCAAATTAATTCCAGATTTATTTGTATTAAATTTTCTACCTAATTTGCAAAGATTTGTTTCATCTAAAGAACTATCAAATATTATTTTTCCAAGCTTTGCTGAATTTTTTCTAAATACAAATCTTCTAGTTTTTTTTGAAAATTCAAAATTAAATTTCTCATTTATTTCAATTGCTGGTAAAATTTTTAAACTTGATTTCTTAAAAATTAAGTTAAGAAATTTTATTAATGTAAATGATAAAAATTTTGAAATAAATCTTATTTTTTTTTTAATCATATTTTTCGACTAAAGTTTGTATTAATCAAAACTTAAAATATTTCTACCTAAATTTTCAATAAATTCTTTATAAATCGGCAATTTATTCTTTCTTAAATCTTTTTGAATTTTTTTATAATTCTTTTTAATTCCATTTAGTGTTGCAAAAAAATTTATGAAATTTCTTTTTGAGACAAATATTCCTTTCTTATCACCTATGACATGTTTTATATCTTCAAAAATAATTACAGGACGTCTTCTTGCTAAAGCTTCTAGAATAACCTGTGGATGTCCTTCAGTATATGATGGTAAAACGAAAATATTATGATCATCGTAAAACTTCATAAGTTTAAGTTTACTAGTCTGAGTTTTATAAATCTTTACATTGCTTTGGTTAAGGTGACTCTCTGTTCCTTCTTCTGCTCCGACCACCGTAAGAGATATATTCTTCTTATTCTTGATCAAGTTTAACAAGGAGAAAATCCCTTTTTCAACTTTAAATCTTCCCACATATAATAATTTAAAATTTTTTACTTCTAAATTTTTAGGCTGTCTTAACCAAGAGGAGTCTAATTGTGAGGGGCTAACAATTTTTCCTTTTTTTCCTCTTAAAATATATTCCCTGCAGCTAATTAAATTAGAAATCGAACAAGCAATATTAAACATGAAGTGATAAATCAAAGGTCCAATTTTTCCAAGTATAGCTTTATACTCTCCATAACCGTCACTTCTAAGATACAAGATTGGTTTTTTCCCTAATAATCTTAAAAATACGGAACAGATAAAAGTATAAGGTGTAATAGAAATAATTAAATATTTTGCATTTTCAGTCTTTGTAGACTCGACAACTGAAAGCAAATAAGAAAAAATATTATTGTATATTTTAATCTTTTTAATTTTTATTTCGTGGAATCTCTTTTTCCTGGATTTTCTGCCAAATAAATTGACATCAAATACTTTGTTTAATCCTTCAGGAGTTGTTTTAAGATCAACATTATCACAATATAGCTTCCCATCCTGAAATGAAATACTTTCGTTGGTAAAAATAAATAACTTTTTTTTCATTATGTTTCTTTATTTATTTTTAATACACCAATAAATGCTTCTTGAGGTATTTCAACTCTTCCAAATTGTTTTGATCTCGCTTTTCCTTTTTTTTGTTTCTCTAAGAGCTTTCTTTTTCTGTCTGTAGCACCTCCACCATGAATTTTTGTCAAAACATCTTTTTTAAAACCTTTTATTGATTCACGAGCAACTATTTTTCCACCAATAGCAGCTTGAACAGGAATCATAAAATTGTGTCTTGGAATTAAATCTTTTAATTTTTCACAAACTTGCCTTCCAGTGGATTGAGCAAAATCTTTGTGAATAATCATTGCTAAAGCGTCAACCGGTTCTGAATTTACTAAGATACCTAGTTTTACTAAATCTCCTTCCCTATAACCAGAAATTTCATAATCAAAACTTGCATAACCACTAGAGATAGATTTAAGTTTGTCATTAAAATCAAATACTACTTCGTTAAGAGGCAAATCATATGATAAAACTGCTCTTTTACCTGAGTAACTTAAATTAGTTTGTATTCCTCTTTTTTCCTGACAAATTTTGATAATTGAACCTAAATATTCGTCTGGTGTTATAATAGTAGATTTAATCCATGGTTCCTCTATTTTTTCAATTAGAGATGGATCAGGCATATTTGACGGATTTTGCAAATCTAAAACCTCTCCCTTATTTTTATGAACTTTGTAAATTACTCCTGGAGTTGTTGTGATAAGATTAACATCAAATTCTCTTTCAAGTCTTTCGGTGATAATTTCTAAATGAAGTAAGCCTAAAAAACCACATCTAAAACCCAACCCTAACGCACTTGAAGACTCTGGTTCATATGAAAAACTTGCATCATTTAATTTTAATTTTGCTAAACCATCTTTTAATTTTTGATATTCGGAGCTATCGACAGGAAATAGACCACAAAATACTACAGGTTTACTTGGTTTAAAACCTGGTAGAGGTTTATCAATAGGCGCACTAGCATCACAAATAGTATCTCCAACTTTTGTTTCTGATAGAGATTTAATACCTGTAATAATAAATCCAATCTCTCCTGAGCTTAATTCTCCAATATCATTTGGTTTGGGTGTGAATATTCCTACTTTTTCAACAGTATACTCTTGATCATTAGACATTAATCTTACTCTCATATTTTTTTTTAATTTACCATTGATAACTCTAACTAAAATAACCACGCCGAGATAACTGTCATACCAACTGTCCACTAGTAAACATTTTAATTTTTCATCAATAACCCCATTTGGAGCAGGTAGTTTGTTAATAATTGCCTCTAAAATCTCATCAATACCTTCTCCAGTTTTTCCAGAGCAAGAAATTGCATTGGTTGTCTCAATTCCAACAACATCCTCTATTTCTTTTTTTGTTTTTTCAATGTCTGAGGCGGGTAAATCAATTTTGTTTAAAATTGGTATAACTTCATGATTAATCTCTAAAGCTTGGTAAACGTTTGCTAAAGTTTGAGCTTCCACCCCTTGAGTACTATCTACAATCAATAATGATCCCTCACATGCAGAAAGGGACCGGCTTACTTCATACCCAAAATCTACGTGGCCAGGGGTATCTATAATATTAAATATATAATCTTTACCATCTTTAGCTTTATAATTAAGTTTCACAGTTTGTGCTTTAATTGTAATTCCTCTTTCTCTCTCAATATCCATTGAGTCTAAAACTTGTTGTTTCATCTCCCTATCAGTGAGCCCACCACATTTATGGATAATACGATCTGCTATAGTTGATTTACCGTGATCTATATGCGCAATTATAGAAAAATTACGTATTCTTTTTATATCTGACATTAGGACCTGATTGTAGCACCAGTTTTTTTACTGACTATTTCAATAATTTTTTTACTGATTTCCTCTAAATCTTTTTCGGAAAGAGTCTTATCAATAGCTTGTAGTGTAACACTTATTGCAACTGACTTTTTATCTTTAGGAATATTTTCTCCCTCGTAAACATCAAAAGTTGATACATTTTGAATTAAATTCTCATTTACTTCTCTTATAATTTTTTCTAGAGTTCCAATTTTGAAAATTTTATCTATAACAAAAGCAAAATCTCTCTCTGATTTTTGATAATCCGAAGCTTGAAAGCTTTTTTTTCTTTGTCTCAATTTTTTGTTTGGTTCGGGGATATTTTTTAAGAATATTTCAAATCCAAAAATGTTTTTGTCTTTACAATCTAAGTTCTTAATAATTGCAGGGTGAATTTCACCGAAATAAGCTAAGCAAGGTCCTTTTTCTGATTTTAATGCTATCGATCCTGACCTACCTGGATGATAACTGTGCTTAGTATTGTTACTTACATAAAGATTTTTTTCTTCTATTCCAAGTTCGACTAAAGTTTTAATAGCATCACTTTTAATGTCAAAAACATCTACATTTCTTTCCTTATCTAACCAGCTCTTTCTATTTATTTTTCCAGATTTTAAACCACCGATAACAATTTGTTGTTCGCCTGGATTTTTTCCAAAAAATGTTGGGCCAATTTCAAATAAAGATAAATCTTCATAACCTCTATCTTGATTCTTTTTTAAATATATCGCTAAATTAGAGAAAACTGATCGTCTTAAAACATCTAGATCAGAGGAAATAGGATTGTATATTGGAATTTCTTTTTCACCTTTAGAAAATTGTTTATCAATCTTTGAATCAGTAAAAGACCAAGTAACTATTTCCATATAGCCTTTGGAAGCTAAAGATCTCTGTGATAAATGGAATAGTTTTTGCTTGAAGTTTAAAGTATCTTGGACTCTATTTTTGCTTGGTTTAATTAGTTTTATATTATTGAATCCTTTGATCCGAATTAGCTCCTCAATCAAATCTTCGTCCAAACTCACATCTGGCCTCCAGCTTGGCACCTCTACTTTAAGAACTTTTTGTTTTTTTTTACATTTAAAACCTAGAGAGGATAAAATTTTATCAATTTCATTTATGTTTATTGATATACCAATTAGTTTTTCAAATTTTTCTACATGAAAATTAATTACCTTATTTTTGTGGTTTACTTTTCCAGTAATTTGAAACTTGCTAGCTTCTCCTCCGCAGATTTTTAAAATTAGTTCAGTCGCAAGCTCTAAACCGTCTTTTATTGAATTAGGATCAATTCCTCTTTCAAAACGATATTTCGCATCTGTGCTAATATTAAGTGCCCTAGCTGTTTTTCTTATCGAAGAAGGTCTAAAATAAGCAGCTTCTAAAAGTATATTTTTTGTATCTAACTCGGTAGATGTAGTTACTCCACCAATAATTCCACCTAGACCTAGAATGCCAGATTTGTCTGAAATAACGCACATGTCTTTTTTTAATTTATATTTTTTATTATCTAGCGCCTCGAACATCTCACCCTCTTTAGCGTTCCTAACGATTATTTCTTTGTTTATTTTATCTGCATCATAAGCATGTAAAGGTCTGTTTAGATCAAACATTACATAATTAGTAATATCCACTACAGCAGAAATGGGTTTTAAACCTAATGCGATTAATTTGTTTTTAAGCCATTCAGGGCTTTCTTTATTAGTAATATTTTTAATGTAACAACTCCCAAAGATATCACACCCTTGATTCTTTTCTTTTGTAATTAAAGTTTTAATTTGATGTTTTGTTTTTTGTTTAATTTTTTTTCTCTTTATTTGTATTAATTTTCCAACTCCCGCTGATGAGAGATCTCTTGCAATTCCTCTGATGCCTAAACAATCAGCACGGTTGGGAGTTATTGAAATATCGATAGCTTTTTGTGAACTGCTTTTGAAATAACTTTTTCCTATTTCCCTCTCTCTATTTTCAAGTTCTATTATACCTTCACTTTCATTTGATAAATTAAGTTCACTTTCTGAGCAAAGCATTCCTTTTGACTCTACTCCTCTTATTTTTGCTACCTTTAATTCAAAATTAGTTTTAGGTATTAAAGCTCCTGGAGGTGCATAGATTGTAATCAAGCCTTCTCTAGCATTTGGAGCCCCACAAACAACTTTTAAAATCTCTTTGCCTCCAATGGTAACATCACAAACTTTTAATTTATCAGCATTAGGGTGTTTTTCTGCTTTTAAAACTTTTGCAATTTTAAACTTACCCATCTCCCCAGAGTTTTCTTTTACACCTTCAACTTCAAGCCCGATGTTTGTTAGCTGGCTAATAATTTCACTTTCTTTAGCTGTTGTTTTGAGGTGTTCTTTTAACCAAGGAATTGTGATGATCATTTGCTTAAACCTCTATAATTTGTAGGGACATCTGATGGATCAAATCCAAAATGGCTTAACCATCTATAATCTGCCTCGAAGAAAGCTCTTAAATCATTAATTCCATATTTTAACATAGCTAAACGATCAATGCCTATTCCAAAAGCAAATCCTTGATATTTTTTTGTATCTATTTTTACATTTTTTAAAACATAAGGATGGACCATACCGCATCCTAAAACTTCTAACCATTTGTCTCCTTCTCCAATAACAATTTTTCCTTTTTCAATTTTGTATCCTATGTCAACTTCTGCTGATGGTTCCGTAAAAGGGAAATGACTTGGTCTAAACCTCATTTTTACATTTTTGACCTCAAAAAATTCTTTTATAAAATAATCAAGACAACCTTTAAGGTGTCCCATAGTAATCCCTTTATCTATATGAAGGCCTTCAAGCTGATGAAACATTGGGGCATGCGTCTGATCGCTATCGCACCTATAAGTTCTACCTGGAGCAATTATTTTGAAAGGTGGCTTGCTTGATAACATCGTTCTAATTTGAACTGGTGACGTATGTGTTCTTAACAATAATTTTTTGTTTTCCTCTAAATAAAAAGTATCATGCATATCTCTAGCAGGATGCTCCTCAGGAGTGTTTAATGCAGTAAAGTTATTATATTCTGACTCAACGTCGGGTCCTTCTGCAACTACAAAGCCTATTTCCGAGAAGATAGAAGATATTTCATCTATAACTTGTGAAACTGGATGAATTTTTCCCTGTCGATCAGGTCTAATTGGTAGCGTAATATCAACTTTTTCATTTTTAAGTTTTTCATTGATTTCAGCTGTTTCAATTTCAATATTTTTTTTTTCTAATTGATTGGTTAAATCATCTTTAATTTTGTTTAAATTAGAAGCAAACTCTTTTCTTTTTTCAGGATCAAGAGAACCTAAGGTTTTGAATTGTTGTGTGATTTGACCATTTTTTCCAAAAAATTCGGTCTTTATGTTTTGAAGATCATCTTTTGACTTTACAGAGTCAATCTTAGCATTAAAGAAAGAACTTATTTTATCTAATTCACTCATTAAGTAATTGATTTTTTATATTAAGTTGGGATTAAATCAAAGACCCTTTTAAGCTAGGGAGGATTGAACCTTTTTTACCACTGATTTAAAGGCTTCAGGATTGCTATAAGCAAGCTCAGCTAGAACTTTTCTATCTAATTTGATTTTTGATTTAGCGAGGCCATTGATAAATTTCGCATACGTAAGTCCTTCGGCTCTAACACCTGCGTTAATTCTTTGAATCCAAAGTGATCTGAATTCTCTCTTTTTTGCTTTTCTGTCTCTATAAGCATATTGCATTGCTTTTTCCATCGCCTGTCGAGCAATTCGAATAGTGTTTTTTCTTCTACCTCTTTGACCTTTTACTGATTTTAAAACTTTATTATGTTTTGCTCTACTGACTACACCTCTTTTTGTTCTAGCCATATTATCCTCTTAAGTTATATGGCATATACGACCTGACAATTTTTGAATCTTGCTTCGTCATAATTGTAGTGCCTCTTTGTTTTCTAATTTGTGAATTTGTTCGTTTAATCATGCCATGTCTTTTACCAGCTTGAGGCATTTTTATTTTTCCTGAAGCAGTAAATCTAAATCTTTTTTTTGCAGAGCTTTTAGTTTTTAGTTTTGGCATAAAATATTTCGGACTTATATAGGCATTAATAATTCTTTACAAGATACTTTTTATTAGCGATTTACAGAGGTTGAATTATCATCACCATCTGTCTGCCTTCAAATTTTGGCTTGCTTTCAACTTTAGCAACATCTTTAGTTTCGTCTATAATCTTGTTCATCAAGTCTTTACCCAAATCGGTATGTTGCATTTCTCTACCTTTAAATTTGACTGTGAACTTTACCTTATTTCCTTTTGAAATGAATTTTTTGGCATTTTTGATTTTAAAGTTATAATCGTGTGTTTCAGTTCCTGGTCTTAATTTAATTTCCTTAAGAGACACCGTTTTTTGTTTTTTCTTTGCTTGATTAGCTTTCTTTTGTAAATCGTATTTATATTTTCCCATATCCATAATTTTGCATACGGGTGGATTTGCATTTGGAGAAATTTCAATTAGGTCTAATCCTTCTTGTTTAGCTAGTTCAATTGCTTTATTTAGTGGCATTGCTCCTAGATTTCCTCCATCACTGCCAATGACCTGAACATCTAAAGCTCTAATTCTCTCATTTGCTTTAGGACCTTGAGGTTTGCTTCTTCTTTGAAAATAATTGGGTTTAAAATTTGACACTTAGTTTAATGGCAACTTATTTGAGGAAAGCATATTTTTAATAAGATCTTCTCTTTTCATTATTTCTTGTTTATCAGAACCTAACTTTCTAACTGTAACCGTGTTTTCTGCAACTTCTTTTTTTCCACAAACGATAATTAATGGAACTTTTGCTAGAGAATGTTCTCTAACTTTATAATTTATCTTCTCATTTCTTAAATCCATTTCACATTTTATACCTTCTTTAAATAAATCTTCAAATAACTTTTTTACATACTCATTGTTCTCTTCGGCTATAGGGCATACAACAGCTTGTGCTGGTGAGAGCCAAAATGGTAACTTGCCAGCATAATTTTCAATTAAAATTCCAATAAATCTCTCCAAAGAACCGAACAATGCTCGATGTAACATAACTGGAACTTTTTTATTTCCATCTTTAGCAACATAAGTTGCGCCCAATCTATTTGGTAAGTTTAAATCAACTTGTAAAGTTCCACATTGCCAGTCTCTTCCTATTGCATCTCTTAAAACAAATTCAATTTTGGGTCCGTAAAAAGCACCTTCTCCTTTATTAATTGTATATTCAAGTTTTGATTGTTTTATTGCTGCAAGTAATGCCGCTTCAGATTTGTCCCATACGCTGTCATCTCCTACTCTTTTTTCAGGTCTATCAGAATATTTTAAAATTACATTTTCAAATCCTAAATCTTTGTAAATTTGTAAAATCAAATTCGTTACCGACAATGACTCTTCTGTTATCTGGTCTTCGGTGCAAAATATATGTGCATCATCTTGAGTAAATGCTCTAACTCTTAGCAAGCCATGTAATGCACCAGAGGGTTCATATCTATGCACTTTACCAAACTCGGATAGTTTAAGTGGTAAATCTCTATAGCTTTTTAAACCCTGGTTAAATACTTGAACACAACCTGGGCAATTCATTGGTTTTACGGCAAAAGTTTTTTCATCTGGTGTTTCAGATGTGAACATGTGTTCACCAAATTTATCCCAATGGCCAGATTTTTCCCAAAGCGTTTTATCTAAGAGCTCAGGTGTATTGATTTCTTTATATCCAGCAAGTCGTTGTTTTGCTCGCATATACTCGACTAATCTTTGAAATAACAACCATCCTTTCTCATGCCAAAAAACAGCGCCAGGACTTTCTTCTCTAAAATGAAAAAGATCCATTTCTTTTCCCAGTTTCCTGTGATCTCTTTTTTCAGCTTCTTCCAATCGATGTAAATAATCATCAAGTTCTTTTTTTGAACTCCAACATGTTCCATAAATTCTTTGAAGCATTTCATTATTGGAGTCTCCTCTCCAATAAGCTCCAGAGACTTTCGTTAACTTGAATGCTTTTCCAATTTTTCCCGATGAGGCTAAATGTGGACCTCTACACAAGTCATGCCAAGTGTCTCCATGATGGTAGATTGATAACTCCTCATTTTTAGGTATGCTTTCAATAATTTCTGCTTTGTAACTTTCCCCAATTTTTTTAAAATGTTTTATAGCCTCATTTCTTTTCCAAACTTCCCTTCTTGTTTTTACATCCCTGTCAATAATTTCAGACATTTTTTTTTCAATTTTTTTAAGATCTTCTTCGGTGAAGGGTTCTTTTCTTGCAAAATCATAATAAAAACCATTTTCGATAACTGGTCCTATGGTAACTTGTGTGCCTGGAAATAATTCTTGGACTGACATTGCCATTATATGAGCAGCGTCATGTCTTATGACTTCTAATCCTTCTTTGTCTTTTGATGTAATAATTCTTACCTTGGCATCTTGATTTATTTGGTGACTTAAATCTTTTAAATCTCCATCAACCTCCATTATAAGGGCGACTTTTTCCAATGATTTGCTAATTTTTTTTGCTAAATCAAAACCAGTAATTGATTTTTCAAAATCTATCTTTTTTCCATCTAATAATTGAATTTGTGGCATTAATTTTTAATTAATCTTTTATATTCTTTTAAATTAGTTTGGCACATTGTTTCAACATCAAATTTTTTGGTTATATTTTTTCTACCCTCATTTCCAATAGATCTTAATTCATCTGATGATAATTGAATAACAGTATTTAAACTTTTAGCAAGTTCTCTTGGATCGTCGTGCTTATAAAGAAATCCAGTTTTTTTATTAACTACTGTTTCTTTAGACCCTCCAATATTACTTGCGATGATAGGTTTTCCCATAGATTGGGCCTCAACTGAAACTCTACCAAATGCCTCCGGTTCTATTGACGCCGAAACAACAACATCGGCTAATGAGTATGCCAACGGCATTTCTTTACAATGAGGGATAAATTTAACTTTTTTATTTAAACTGTATCTCTGAACAAGATTAATTAATTTTTTATAATAAACCTTTCTGCCTTGATCTGAGCCAAGTATTATTGCTTGGAAATTTGTAATATTATAATCTTCAATCAGTATATTTAGAGACTCTATAAATTTTTCTTGTCCCTTCCAGTAAGTTAACCTTCCTGGTAAAAGTATGGTAAATTTGTTTGAAGCTAGACCCCATTCTTGTTTAAGTTTTTCTTGTTTAAGAATTGATATATTTTTTGAGTTATAATAATCGATATTTATACCTCTAAAAATTACTCTGAGTTTTTTTTCTTTGCTTAAATATTCACTATAGTTTTCGTTTATGTGCTCAAAGATAAAATTTGATCCGGCAATAGTCAATTTTGCTCTTAGCATTATACTATTATAAAATTTTTTAATATTGCTTTTAAAGTTATATGTACCATGAAATGTTGTAACAAAAACTCTTCTTGTTAGAAGAGATGCAAAATAGCACGACCAAGCTGGTGCCCTACTTCTTGCGTGCACAATATTTATTTTAAAAAAAATTATATATAAAATTAGTGCTAAGGTATTAAAAATAATTAAAAGTGGATTTTTAGAATGAACGGGCAATCTAAATATTTTCACCTTATCTTTTTTTACAAATTTTAATAATTCCCCACCTGAGGTAGCTACAAAAGATCCACATTCATTTTCTGGAAGAAAATGAGCAATATCGTAACAACCAGTTTCTGCTCCACCGTAACCAAGTTTAGGAATAACTTGAAGAACATTTAATTTAGTAGTCATCTTATTTGTTATATAATAGCACTTAAATATTCTTATATGAAAAAATTCAAATATTTAAAATTATCAAAGACAAAAAAACTTAGATTTATAGACAATTATTATAAAAAAAATCTTTATATCGTTTTTCTTCCAGGTTTTATGTCTGATATTGATGGAAAAAAACCTCAAGCCTTTAAAAAATATGCTGTAAAAAATAAATTAGGTTTTTTAGCTATTGAGTATTCAGGACACGGTAAATCATCAGGAAAATTTACAAAAGGAAATATAACCAAATGGTCTAATGATGCTAGGAATTCAATTAAAAAAATTGTTAAAAAAAATAAATTTATACTTGTTGGTTCTAGCATGGGAGCATGGATCTCTTTAAATCAATTTAAATATTTTGAAAATGAAATTGTAGGTTTTATTGGTATAGGATCAGCTCCCGAATTTCTTGAAAGATTAATGTGGAAAAAATTTCCAAAAAAAATTAAAGATGAAATTATTACTAAAGGATTAAGTGTTATTAAGAATGGGCAGTATGAATATCCTATTACATTTCAGCTAATTAAAGATGGAAGAAAAAATAAAATCCTATCAAAAAAAATAAGATCTAGAATTAAAGTAACAATGGTTCATGGCAGAAAAGATGAAGTTGTGCCAGTATCCTTTTCAAGAAAAGTCCTTTCGGTATTTCCAAATGCACAAAAGAAGTTAGTAGTAATTAAAAACGGTGACCATAGTTTATCAAGTCAAGTGCCCTTAAAAAAAATAATTAAAGAACTAAAAAGTGTTGTTAAAGATATAATTTAGTCCTTGAATATAAGTTGGGTGCTTTAATTTGTGATTAAAAAATTCTTTCATTTTTTTATTGTCTACTTTTTTTGAGTCTTTATAAAAATTTCTTAACATTTCGCTTTCAACTTCTTCAAGTTTTACTGAATTAGGTTTCTCTAGTTTTAGTAATTTTGCACCGTAGGCTGCTACTTCAATTTGTGAGGCAGGTTTATCATCACAAATATTATAAATTTCATTATTTTTAAAATTATCAAGGGATTTAAATAAAATATTAGCTATGTCCTCAACATGAATTCTTGAAAAAAAGTGATTTTTTTTATCAACAATTTGTACTTTGCCGGTTTTTAATCTTTTCAAAATATTAAACTCATTTGAATATATGCCGGCTAATCTAAAAATTTGAAGCGGATAATTTTTTTTATTCGATAAAATTTTCCAGTTTTTTTCTGCTTCTAATCTACTTATCCCATTATCTGACGTAGGTTGAGTGGCGCTATCTTCGTTGACCCAATCACCTTTGTGATCCCCGTATACACTAGTTGCTGATAAATATGTAATCCATTTACAATTAATTATTTTTTTTATATTTGCATCAAGGTAATTTGCTACAATATCTTTACCATCAATAGGTGGAATAGAAACTAAAATGTAATCTGCTTCCTCTATTTTTTTTTTAATAGACTCATCACACTTGTCTTCAGTAAATTGGTATGAATTTATTTTAATATTATTAAACTCTATCTGATGAGTTTCCTGTCTAGAAGTAACACTTAAATCAAAGTCTTTTTTTTCGTTAATTAACTTATTAATGAAACTTTCTGCAACTTGGCCAAAGCCAAAGCAAAAAACTTTAGTTTTACTCATTAACCTGCTTTCTTAGTATTAGATCTTAAACTGATAGGATTGTCTAATTTATCAAGCATTTCTATCGGACAAATTTGTTTAAATTTTTTAAGTTCATTATCAAAGTCATTTAATATTTTCTGAGCAATTTTTGAATTAGTTTCTTTGACAAAAGTATTTAAATTTTCTTTCAAAAACTTCTTCCAATAATCTGTTTCAACTTCTTGCCAAACTATTGAAGTCGGATTAACAAAATTTTCAAATGTATTATTATTATCATAAACAAATGCCATTCCACCCGTCATTCCTGCTCCAAAATTGTCACCTACCTCTCCTAGTATTATAGCTGTTCCGCCTGTCATGTACTCACAGCCATGAGCTCCACATCCTTCTACGACTGAAAAACTTCCAGAGTTTCTAACTGCAAATCTTTCTCCCGCTTGCCCAGATGCAAATAGTTTTCCTGAAGTTGCTCCATAGAGAACGGTGTTTCCTATTATTGTATTTTCATTTGAAACTAATGAACTTTTTGTAGATGGATAAACAACGATAGTCCCTCCAGATAATCCTTTGCCAACATAATCATTGCAGTCACCTTCGACAATAAGTTTAATTCCTTTAGTTAAGAAAGCGCCAAGAGATTGTCCCGCTGAACCCTCTAGTTTAATATTAACTGTATTTTCCTTTAAATTATTATTACCAAATTTTTTATAAATGTGATGAGATAATCTTGTTCCTACTGATCTTGAAGTGTTTTCTATCTCATAGTTAAATTTATTTTCTGAATCCGTTTTAATCTTATCTTTTATCTCAGACCAAATCTTTTCATCGAGAGTATCTGGTACTTCATTTATATGTTTGTCTTTACAGTATCTTAGATTTTCACCTGGATCAGCTTGAACTAATAGTGGATTTAAATCTAAATCATCTAAGTTAGATGCTCCTTTATTCACTTGAGTTAATAAGTCTGTTCTTCCAATAATTTCATTAATTGATTTAAATCCAAGAGAAGCGAGTATTTCTCTTACTTCTGTTGCTGCAAACTTAAATAAATTTACAACTTTTTCTGGGGTGCCAGTAAATTTTTCTCGTAAAGCTTCATCTTGACTGCAAACTCCAACTGGACACGTATTTGAGTGGCACTGTCTTACCATTATGCATCCCATTGCAACTAAAGAAGACGTACCCATTCCATATTCCTCTGCTCCCATCATTGCGGCCATCACAATATCACGGCCGGTTTTTAATCCTCCATCCGTTCTTAAAGTAACGTTATGTCTTAAATTATTTAAAGTAAGAATTTGGTTTGCCTCTGTTAAGCCCATCTCCCAGGGAATACCCGCATACTTAATACTTGTTTGAGGACTAGCACCAGTTCCTCCGGAGTGGCCTGAAATTAAAATGATGTCTGCTTTTGCTTTAGCTACACCTGCTGCAATTGTTCCAATACCAGTTGATGCAACTAATTTGACTCCAACTCTCGCACCTGGATTAATTTGTTTTAAATCATAAATTAGTTGAGCTAAGTCTTCGATAGAATAAATATCGTGATGTGGTGGTGGTGATATCAAAGTTACACCTGGTGTCGAATGTCTTAATCGCGCTATTTCTTTTGTAACCTTAAAACCTGGTAGCTGTCCTCCCTCACCTGGTTTAGCTCCTTGAGCAATTTTAATTTCTATTTCGTTAGCGTTGTTTAAATAATCAACAGTTACTCCAAATCTAGCAGATGCAATTTGTTTAACTCTAGAGTTTGCGCTATCTCCGTTAGGTAGTATCTTAAATCTTTTTGCATCCTCGCCCCCTTCTCCACTACAAGAGGCGCCTTTAATTCTATTCATTCCCATTGCTAAAGTTTCGTGAGCTTCAGCTGATAGTGCTCCATGAGACATACTTCCGCTTCCAAATCTTTTTAAAATTTCTTCAATCGGCTCTACTTCTTTGACATCGATAGGTTTTCTTTGTTTTTTAAATTCTAGTAAGTCTCTTATATTAATTGGAGGTAAATTATGAATTCCAGCTGAATACTTTTTATATAGTTCATAAGAACCGCTACCTACTGCGCTTTGTAATAAATGAATTAATTTCCCTTGGTATTGGTGATCTTCTCCGCTTTTTCTATATCTGTATAACCCTCCGATAGGTAAAGTGAATACGTTTTTTGCGTTAAATTTTTCATGAAGTTCCTTAATCTTTTTTTCGATACCGATTATGCCTATTCCTGAAATTCTTGAAGACATGCCTGGAAAATAATCTGAAACAATAGCTCTACTTAAACCTACCGCTTCAAAGTTGCATCCGCCTCTATAAGAGCTTATTACTGATATTCCCATCTTTGACATAATTTTTAGAAGACCAGCATCAATTGATTTTTTAAATTTGTTTACACATGTTTCAAAATCTGATTTGCCGAATAATTTTTTTTCAAATCTTTGATGAATACTATCAATTGCAAGATATGGGTTCACTGTAGTAGCCCCGACACCAATTAAAATAGCAAAAGAGTGGGTATCCATTGCATCAGAGCACTCAACATTTAGAGAACAATAGCCTCTCAATCCATGTTTTACTAAGTGAGAGTGCACTGCTCCTACAGTTAATATACTTGGAATGCTTGCTTTTTGATTTGTAATGTTTTTATCAGATAATATTAAACAAGTACTTCCTTCTCTAACAGCTGTTTCTGCCTCTTCTCTAATTAGTTCAATTCTTTCCTTGAGAGATTCTTCAATATTAAAAGTACAGTCAATTACTTTAATTTTTTTTGAAAAAAATTTTTTAAATTTTTTAAATTGTGAGTTGGTAAGTATAGGGCTGTCTAAAACATAAATATTTTCCTCTGTTAGATTATCAAAATCTAAAATGTTACCTAGATTCCCAAATCTTGTCTTTAAACTCATTACTTTATTTTCTCTTAAAGAGTCTATTGGTGGATTGGTTACTTGGCTAAAGTTTTGTCTAAAATAATGTGATACAGGTCTAAAATGACTTGATAGTACGGCGACTGGAGTATCATCACCCATCGAGCCTGAAGCTTCTTTTCCTTCTTCTGCCATTGGGTGAAGAATTAACTCTAAGTCTTCTATACTTAATCCTGATAAAAATTGTCTCCTCCTTAAATCCTCGCCTAAGTAATTTGGCTTTTCTCCTCCAAATGAAATCTTTTTTTCTAAATCAATAATTTGTTTATTATATTTTTTATAATCTTTTGCTAAAAGGTCCTTAATTTCTTTATCTTTGAATAATTTTCCTTTTTTTAAATCGATTGCAATGATTTGACCTGGACCAAGTTTTCCTTTTTCGATTATTTTTTCCTCTGGAATTTTAATCATTCCAGTTTCTGAACCTGCAAAAAATAGATCGTCTGAGGTGATTGAATATCTTAAAGGCCTTAGTCCGTTTCTATCGGAGGAAGCCAAAACCCATTTCGCATCAGTTGCGCAAATGGCTGCGGGCCCATCCCAAGGTTCGATTGAGCTGTTTAGGAAATTAAATAAGTCTTGGTGGTTTTTTGGAACTGTTTTGCTTCTCTTTGACCATGAGTCTGGTATCATCATCAATTTTATTAACGGCGCTAATTTTCCTGAATGTGTTAAAAGTTCGAAAACATTATCAAGCGCACCCGAGTCGGATGAACTTCTAATCACAGGTTTCAGATTTTTTACATCTTTAAAAAGCGGACTAGACATATCTTGCTCGTGAATTTTCATCCAGTTTATATTTCCTTTTACTGTATTAATCTCACCATTGTGTGCCAGAGTTCTAAAAGGTTGAGCTAGATCCCAGCTAGGAAAGGTATTAGTTGAATATCTTTGGTGAAAAATTGCAAATCTTGATGTTAACTTTTTATCGTTTAGATCTGGATAAAACTCCGATAACATTTCAGCAAGAAACATACCTTTATAAACAATAGATCTTGAACTGAAAGAACAGATGTAAAAATCTTTAATTTGTTTATCTCTCGCAACTTTTTCAATCTTTTTTCGGGTTTCGAATAAATCTCTTTCAAGATCATTGGTTTGCAGAGTCTCATTTTTTTTAAACATTACTTGAGCAATTTCTGGACGGTTTTGATCAGCAGTTTTACCTAAAACGCTAGGATTAATTGGAACTTGTCTCCAGCCATATATATAATAGTTTTCAGCTAATAAAGCTGACTCGATTATCTCCCTGCATTTTTCTTGTTCTGAATAATCCGTCCTTGGAAGAAAAACCATGCCAACGCAAATTCTTTTATTTTCATCAAGAGTATGACCTGTCGATGAAATTTTTTCTTTAAAAAAGTCTGGTGCTATTTCGATTTGAATTCCTGCTCCATCTCCTGACTTACCGTCTGCATCCACAGCCCCTCTGTGCCAAATAGCTTTTAGTGCCTCGATACCATACTCAACGATTTTTCTAGTTTTTTTTCCATTTGTAGATGCAATTAATCCAACGCCACAAGCATCATGTTCCATATCTGAAGTGTAATTAAAACTTTTCTCTAATATTTTTTTATTTTTTTTGTAATTTTTCATAAGATTTATGCTGCCACTTCTGATTTATTTTTTTTGGCTTTTAATTGCAGATATTTTTCGATTTGAAAAGCAGCGTCACGTCCATCTCGAATTGCCCATACTACAAGTGAAGCTCCTCTAACTATATCTCCAGCTGCAAATATTCCGTCTAAATTAGTTTGCATTGACTTTAAATCAATTTTTAAAGTCCCCCATTGTGAAACTACTAATTCTTTAGCGTTAAACAACTTAGGTAGATTTTCAGGATCAAAACCTAAAGATTTAATTACAAGATCTGCTGGGATATTATATTCGGATCCCTTATTTATTTCAGGCCTTCTCCTGCCTGATGAGTCAGGTTCGCCTAATTTCATTTTATGAACTTCCACTGACTCAACTTTATCTGCTCCAACGAATCTTTTTGGGCTTGTTAACCAAACAAATTCGACTCCTTCTTCAATTGCATTTCCTACTTCTCTTGCTGATCCCGGCATATTTTCTCGATCACGTCTATATAAACATTTTACTGATTTAGCTTTCTGTCTTACTGAAGTCCTAACGCAGTCCATAGCTGTATCTCCTCCTCCGATTACAACAACATTTTTTCCTTCAGCATTCAAAGTGCCATCATCAAATAGTTTAACATTATCACCCAAACCTTTTCTGTTAGATGCAGTTAAAAAATCCATTGCAGGAAAAATATTTTGAAGATTGTGACCAGGTATTTCTATTTCTCTTGCTTTATAAACTCCAGTTGCAATCAGTATTGCATCATGAATTTCTTTAAGTTCGTATAAGGTTTTATCTTTTCCAACCTCAAAATTTTGAATAAATTTTATGCCAGAGTCTTTTAATAAATTTGTTCTTCTTTCTACAACAAATTTTTCTAATTTGAAGTTTGGAATACCATAAATTAGAAGACCACCTGGTCTATCATATCTGTCATAGATTGTTACCTGATAACCTGATTTTCGAAGTTCTTCAGCACAAGCCATTCCTGCTGGACCAGCGCCTATTATTCCAACTGATTGTTTTAACTCTCTTTTAATTTTTACAGGTTTTACCCAACCTTTGTCCCATGCCGTGTCTGTTATATATTTTTCTATAGAACCTATTGTTACGGTTCCATGACCTGATTGCTCTATTACGCAATTCCCCTCGCAAAGCCTATCTTGAGGACAAATTCTACCACATACTTCTGGCATGTTATTCGTACTTTGTGATAATTCATAAGCCTCTTTAAGACGACCTTCTGCAGTTAACTTAAGCCAATCAGGGATATTATTACTTAATGGACAATGTATTTGACAAAAAGGAACTCCGCACTGAGAACACCTGCTTGATTGTTCTGTAGCTTTATTGGTAATAAATTCGTTGTAAATTTCGTTAAAATCGTCTTTTCTTTTCTTAGTATTTCTTTTTTCAGGTGTTTCCTGTTTAACGTCTACAAACTGGAGCATTTTTTTTGTCATAAATGAGTTAAATAAGTTATGAATGAAGGGATTAACAGCTTTTAAAGGTCAGTAATAGTTACCTAAATGGTAAAAACACCAAATAAATGATGTCATTTCTTGCATACCTGATATGCATTCAAAATTGCCAATAATATAACAATCTTTTAATCTAGTTTCTAACAGTGATTGAAATATTAATTTTATCTTTTATTCAAGGTGTGACTGAGTTTCTGCCGGTAAGCTCTTCCTCACATTTAATTTTAGTATCAGAGTACATTAACTTTGAAGAGCATAACCTCTCTATAGATGTGAGTTTGCATATAGGCTCATTTTTAGCAGTTATATTGTACTTTCACAGAGACATATTAGATTTTTTAAAAAATAAATTTTTATTTCTAAAAATTTTTATTTCATCTGCGCCAGTGATGATAATTGGTTTTTTTTTAGTAAAATTTGGTTTAGTAGAAAAATTTAGGAACTTAGAGATAATTGCGTGGATGACGATTATATTTGGAGTTTTACTTTATATAAGTGATCGATTTTCTCTCGATAAAAACTTAGACAAAAATTTTTCATTAAAATCAGCAATCATAGTAGGTTTGTTTCAAATCTTGTCTTTAATACCAGGTGTAAGTAGATCGGGAATAGCCATAACAGCAGCCAGATTATTAAATTTTAAAAGAGTCGACTCAGCAAAAATCTCATTTTTACTTTCAATTCCAATTTTGGGTGGAGTTTCATTTTTTGGATTAAAAAATTTAGTTACGTTAAACGATAGTTTTCTTATAAAATTGAATTTATTATCTATTTTATTTTCTTTTATATTTTCACTTTTAACTATTAAGTATTTTTTAAAATATATTAACAAATTTAATTTAAATTTATTTGTTTATTACAGAATATTATTAGGTTTGATTCTTCTGTACTTAACATTATAAAATTATTGCTAGAAATAATAATAATAATAAAACTATAAGGAAAAAAAGTATGACAGATTTTTGTAAAGATAAATTTAATAAAAATTTCATATTCTATATATTTAATATTTTAAAAAAAAAATCAAATAAAATGGTGCGCCTGCTAGGATTTGAACCCAGAACCTCCTGGTCCGTAGCCAAGCGCTCTATCCAGTTGAGCTACAGGCGCTTTTGTTGTATTAAAAATTTTACTTAATATTATAAATAACATATTTTGATCTCAATGTACTTATCAAAAAATAACTTTCTTAGTGTGCTGCTAGCGTTGTTTCCAATCAGTTTTATAGCAGGAAACTTAATAATAAATTTAATTTCAATTTTATTAATAATTTCGACATTTATCTTTTTTAAGAAAGAGCCATTTAAGATAAAATTTTATATTTTGGACAAAATAATTTTAGTTTTTTTCCTAATAGTTTTGTTAAGCGGGGTCGTAAGTGCTATTGGTTGGTATCTTGAAGACTCTTGGAAAAGTCCTTTTAAAACTATATTAAGATCAACGCTATTTTTTAGATATTTTCTTCTTTATATTGTTTTGAGATTTTTAATTGAAAATAAAATTATAAATTTAAAATTTTTTTTCATTACATGTGCTCTTTCATCTTTGTTTGTAAGTTTAGATATTTTTTATCAATATAAATTTGGGCAAGATATTTTTGGATTTGAAACTGTTTGGGAAAGAAAACTGAGTGGTCCATTTGGAGACGAATTAATAGCAGGAGGATTTATCCAAAGATTTTCATTATTTTCATTTTTTGTTTTACCATTATTTTTTACAGAAAAATCGAAAATACTTTCCAAATATTTAATACCGATTTTATTCATAATTTTTTTTACTGCAATCATTTTATCAGGAAACAGAATGCCATTATTATTATTTGTCTTTTCTATATTTTTGATTTTGATATTTAATAAACAGACCATAAAATATTTTCTTCCATTTGTAATTATCTTTTCAGTAATCTTTGCTATTATTTTTAATTTTAATTCTGAAGTAAGGATTAACTTCTCAAATTTACATAAGCAGATTTCTAAAACAACTTTAATTCTTCTTAACAAAGATTTAGGGAATGAGAGTGTCCCTTCTTATTTTCTGGAATTTAGTAGTTTTTATGAGACTTGGAAGCTCAATAAATATATTGGCGGTGGAATAAAAACTTTTAGATACTATTGTCACCTAAGAGATAAGATTGATAAAAATTCTAAATTTATTTGTAATATGCATCCTCATAATTATTATCTAGAAATTCTAACAGAAACTGGTTTAATCGGATTTATAGTCTGCATGAGTATATTTTCAATAATTTTATACATTTCCCTCTTTAAAAAGTATTTTTCAACATCATCGCTTCAAAAAAATATAATTGTTGTTCCATTTATTTTCCTTTTTTTAATGGAAATTTTCCCTTTAAGAAGTAGTGGTAGTTTTTTTACGACATTGAATACAACTTATATTTTTCTAATTATAGGAATTTTGACTGGTTTAATTAGAAAAGAGAATTCAATTGAAAAGAAATATTAATATATATAGATTAAATTAGATGAGCGAAGTCTATATCACTTCTGCAGTAAGAACAGCGGTAGGAACACTAGGTAAATCATTGAAAAATGTAAAAGCTGAGGAATTAGGTTCTTCAGTGATCTCGGAGTCTGTCAAAAAATCTAAAATTAATCCGGCCGAACTAGATGAGTTGATATTTGGTCAAGTTTTAACTGGAGGCTCAGGCCAAAACCCTGCTAGGCAAGCCGCTATGAAAGCTGGAATTCCAAAAGAAGTTCCCTCATATATTGTAAACCAAGTCTGCGGTTCTGGAATAAGATCTGTGGCTTCAGGTTTCCAAAGTATAAAAGGTGGAGACTCAAAAATACTTATAGCAGGAGGACAAGAAAGCATGTCACAAGCTCCACATGCTATTCATCTAAGAGATGGGAAAAAATTAGGTGATACTGAGATGGTAGATACTATGATCAAAGACGGCTTATGGGATGCATTTCATGGATATCATATGGGCATAACTGCAGAAAATGTTGCAGAAAAATTTCAAGTTACGAGAGATGAACAAGATAAATTTGCTTTAAAATCCCAGGAAAAGGCGCTTAAAGCCCAAACAGAAAATAAATTTAAGGAGGAAATAATTGATTTCAAAATCAAATCAAAGAAAGCAGAGATTAATTTCAATAAAGATGAACACCCAAGAGAAGGGATAAATTTAGAAGCGCTCTCAAGATTAAAACCAGCATTTAAAAAAGATGGCACTGTGACCGCTGGAAATGCATCAGGTATCAATGATGGTGCTGCAGCTGTTACTTTAATGAACAGCAAAGAGGCAGAAAAAAGAGGCTTGAGAAAGTTAGTTAATGTAAAATCTTGGGCAAGTTGTGGTGTGGATCCAGCGTTAATGGGCACTGGCCCAATTCCATCTGCAAAGAAAGCATTGGATTTAGCTGGCTGGAAAATAAATGAGGTGGATTTATTTGAAATTAATGAAGCATTTGCAGCACAAAGTATAGCTGTAATTAAAACCCTTTCAATTCCCGAAGAAAAGGTAAATGTTAATGGCGGCGCTATTGCTTTAGGTCATCCAATTGGTGCCTCGGGAACAAGAATTCTTGTCACTCTCATACATGAAATGATTAAACGAGATGTCAAAAAAGGTTTAGCAACTCTTTGTATCGGTGGGGGTATGGGTATTGCAATGTGTGTTGAAAGATAAATTTTTTTTCAATGGAACTTCCTGTTGTAAATCACCCTGATTACGTAGCTAAAATTAACGACGACAACAAATTTCCTATTCAAAAGTTTGGTGCTTTAGCAGAACATCTATTAAATGCTGGTGTAGTTAAAAAGTTTTATATTCCTCAAGAATGCTCTACTGAAACTATGAAAACTTCACATTCATTAGAATATATAAATCATATTAGAAACAAGACTTTAGATATAAAACTTCAGAAAAAAATTGGCTTTCCTATCAATGATAGTGTTGTGAGAAGATCATTTGTTGCAACTGGTGGAACTGTTCTCGCTAGTAAACTTGCATTAAACTCAAAACTAGCATGTAATACTGCAGGTGGTAGTCATCATGCTACATTTGATTGTGGTGCTGGTTATTGTGTTTTTAATGATGTCGCTGTAGCAGCAAATTATTTGAAAAATAAAAGCTACGCAAAAAAAATACTTATAATCGATTTAGATGTACACCAAGGAAATGGTAATTCAGAAATATTTAAAAATGATACAAATATTCTAACATTTAGTATGCACTGTGCGTCCAATTACCCAGCAAAAAAATCGAAGAGTGATATTGATATTGAACTCAAAGAAAAAATGGAAGACGAGGAATATTTAAATATTCTTCATAAAAATTTAAAAGAACTCAATAAAAATAAGTATGATTTTGTATTTTATGTAGCTGGAGTTGACATTCATTTTGAGGATAGATTGGGCAAACTAAAAATTACTGACGATGGAATTAATAAAAGAGATCAAATAGTAATTGAGAATTTCTATTCAAAAAATACTCCTTTGTGTGGTGTTTTAGGTGGAGGTTACAATAAGAGTTTTGAAAAACTTATTGAGCTTCATTCAATGTTACACAAAAATTGTGCTAAAATTATTTAAACTCAGTCCCAACTACCTTTAATAGGAGTTCCAGGGTTTGGGACCGAGCATAATTAAAAATATCTTAAATATTAAAAGAAAATAATATTAGAAAATGACGCGCTACGATTTTAGCTGTGACAAGTTTTCAAAAAATTTTAAACTCTCTGGGTTAGCTATTGCCTCTTTATTGTTGATAGTTTCCCCATTAATTACTTTTCTAACCGCTAGCTCAACTATTTTACCACTTTTAGTCCTTGGAATTTCTGGAACTTTAATAATTATTGAAGGAACATGTTTCGGAGAACAGTTTTTTCTTATTCTTGATTTGATCAATTTTATTTTTTCATCATCTAACTCTTCATTGTTTTTAGTTGTAATAAACAAGACAATCCTTACATCATCATTAAAATCTTGCCCTACAACTAGCCCTTCGGTAATGAAATCGATGTCTTCAACTTGTTGATAAATTTCTGATGTTCCTATTCTTACACCTCCGGGGTTTAACGTAGCATCAGATCGTCCTCTCATGATAAAACCATTATTTATAGTTCGCTCAATGAAATCACCATGATGCCAAATATTTTCAAATTTATTGAAATAAGCCTTATGATATTTTTGTCCGTCATCATCACCCCAAAACTTTACGGGCATGGATGGAAAAGGTTTTTTAACCACAAGCTCCCCTTTCTCTCCTTCTTTTATACTTTTTCCCTCATCTGTAAAAACATCCACATCAATACCTAAGCTTTGACCCTGAATTTCTCCCATGTATACATTTGAGTAAAGATTTCCTAAAACTAAACAGCCAACTAAATCTGTTCCTCCTGCAATAGAGGCAAGATGAACATCTTTCTTTAAATTATCATATACATACTTAAAGCTTTCCTCAGCTAAGGGAGAGCCTGTTGAAGTTATTATTTTTATTGAACTTAGATCTAGATTTTTACTATTGTATTTTTCATTCTTTAAATGATCGATGTATTTAGCGCTAACTCCAAACAGATTTATTTTCTTGTTTTGACAATACTCTAAGAGAACATCTATTTTTGGATATACAGGTGCTCCATCGAATAAAAATATAGAAGAACCTGTTGCTAATCCTCCAACCAACCAATTCCACATCATCCAGCCCGTAGTAGTATAATAAAATAATTTTTCATTATCCTTGATATCACAATGAAGCATAAATTCTTTATTATGTTCAATTAAAACGTTTCCAGCTCCATGTGTTATGCATTTTGGTTTTCCAGTGGTACCACTTGAAAAGAGAATATAAATGGGATGATTAAATTCAAATCGTTCAAAAGCTTCATCCATTTTTTCTTTTTCTAAAACCTGATCAAAGTTTATATAATTTTGCAGATTAATCTTTTCTTTCTTATTATATGCAAACACTAAAGTTTTTTTAATTGAAGGAATTTGTTTTAAAATATTTTCAATTTTTTCAAGAATGTTAATTTTTTTACCATTATAAAAATAGTGATCACTAGTAATTAAAATACTAGGTTCAATTTGTTTAAATCTATCTACAACTCCTTGGATTCCAAAGTCTGGGGAACATGACGACCAGATAATTCCATTTTTTGCACAAGATAAGAAACCTATTATAGACTCAATTTTATTTGGGACATAAGCAGCAACACGATCTCCTTTTTTTAAACCTATAGATTTTAAGTAGTTAGAAAATTTACAAACTTTACTATAAAGTTGTTTCCAAGAAATCTCTTCTTCAAACCCTTTCTCGGATAAAAAACTTATTGCTATCTCTGATGACTTTTTCTTAAGAATATTTTCAGAATAATTTAATTTAGAATCTGGAAAGAAATTAGTTTTATAAAATATCTTATTATATTTAATTATTTCTTTTCCTTTATCTCCAATAATCTTTGAATAGTCCCAAAACTTTGACCAAAATTCCTCTGGATGATCTACTGACCATTTCCATAAATTTTTGAAATTATAGTTCGATTTTATATTTATATATTTTGAAAAATCCTCAAGAAGAGACTCTTTTTTTCTTTTACCAGAGGGTTCCCACAGAAATTTTTCCATAAAAGCTAGCTTAGCTTTTATTTTTTTATCTTAATAGATATTTTTTAAGAATAATTTTCTGAACTAAAACTGCTCTATTTGTTTTAATATCTCTTTTTTTAAATAAAAAATTTATTAACCAACGCATGTCACATATGAATAAAATTAATTGACGAAAAAAAGCAGAAAATATGACCAAAATTGATCTTATCCGACTATTTGCCCTATTCTTTAATGTTTATTAATTATTTATTTTTTAATATGTTGCACCCAGTTTATAATAGCTAATTATGGCTCAGAATATTTCAGTCCCAGATATAGGTGATTTTAAAGACGTTGAGGTCATAGAAGTTTTAGTTAAACCTGGAGACCAAATAAACAAGAATGATCCTATTGTTACAATCGAGAGTGATAAGTCAAGCGTGGAAATACCCTCTCCTGCTGCTGGAGAAATTAAAGATTTAAAAGTTAAAATTGGAGATAAAGTTTCTGAGGGAAGCGTATTAGCAACAATAGAAAATGGTCAAGCTGCATCAGCTCCAAAAGAAAAAAAAATTGAAAAAGAAGTTCAAACTCAAGAAAAACCAAAAACTAATGGCGAGGTAAATCAGGTAAGACAAGTTAAGAAAGTCTTTGCTGAACCAGCCTCAAAAGATGATATCGATCCTATTGAAACAAATGAATGGATAGACTCGCTAAATTCAGTCATTGAAAATGACGGTTCTTCACGAGCAAGTTACTTATTGAACAAAGTTGTCGATCAAGCTTATAAATCTGGTCTTGTTCTTCCGGATACTAGGACAACGCCTTACATTAATACTATTCCGCCAGAGGCTGAGATTAAGTCGCCCGGTGATCAAAATATTGAAAAAAAAATACGAGCATATGTAAGGTGGAACGCAGCAGCTATGGTTGTAAAGGCTAATAAAAAAAGTCCTGAACTGGGAGGTCACATCGGTACTTTTGCTTCTGCTGCAACACTTTACGATGTGGGAATGAATCATTTTTGGAGAGCAAAGAATAACAAATTTGGTGGAGATTTGATTTATTTTCAAGGGCACTCGGCGCCAGGAATGTACGCCAGAGCTTTCTTAGAAGGAAGACTTACTTCAAAACAACTAGACGGTTTTAGACAAGAAGTGAATAAAGGAGGTTTGTCCTCATATCCACACCCTTGGTTGATGCCAAAATTCTGGCAGTTTCCAACTGTATCTATGGGTCTTGGACCTATCATGGCTATCTATCAAGCCAGATTTTTAAAATATCTTATCAATAGAGGATTAATTAAAGATGAGGGAAGAAAAATTTGGGTATTTCTTGGTGATGGTGAAATGGATGAGCCGGAGTCACTTGGTGCAATTGGTTTAGCTGCTCGTGAAAAATTAGATAATTTGATTTTTGTTGTAAATTGTAATTTGCAAAGACTGGATGGACCTGTTCGAGGAAATGGTAAAATTATTCAGGAACTAGAGGGTAGCTTTAGAGGTTCGGGTTGGAATGTAATAAAAGTTATTTGGGGATCATACTGGGATCAATTATTAGCTAAAGATAAAACGGGTCTTCTTATAAAGAGGATGAATGAATGCGTAGATGGAGAATATCAAGCGTTTAAGGCTAAGGGTGGTTCGTATGTTAGAGAAAAGTTTTTTGGAAAATATCCTGAGCTTACTGAGCTTGTTTCTTCATTAACAGATAAAGATATTTGGAGATTAAATAGAGGTGGCCATGATCCTCACAAAGTTTATGCAGCTTACTCAGCTGCGATGCAGAATACTGGGTCACCTACAGTTGTCCTAGCAAAAACTATCAAAGGATATGGAATGGGTAAAACAGGTGAGAGTGTAAATACAACTCACCAGCAAAAAAAATTAGATGAAGAAGATCTATTGTATTATAGAGATAGGTTTAAAGTTCCGCTTACGGATAAACAAGTCAAGAATATAGAATATTATAAACCAGACGAAAATTCTGAAGAGATAAAATATTTAAAAGAAAAGAGAATGAAACTTGGAGGGTTTATTCCTGAGAGATCTTCTTTTGCTAAACAAATTAAAGCTCCACCAAAAGATATTTTTGATGCTTTTATGAAATCAACTAACAAAAAAGAAATGTCTACGACAATGGCTTTAGTTAGAATGATGACTGCACTGCTTAGAGATAAAAATGTTGCTCCAAGATTAGTACCAATCATCCCTGACGAAGCGAGGACTTTTGGAATGGAGGGTTTCTTTCAGAAAATTGGAATTTATGCACATGAAGGACAGAAATATGAACCAGTGGACTCTGAACAATTAAGTTCATATCGAGAAGATAAAAGTGGTCAAGTTTTAGAAGAAGGTATTAATGAATCTGGGGCAATGTCATCTTGGATTGCAGCTGGAACCGCTTACACTAATCACGATATTGAAATGATACCTGTATATATTTTCTATTCAATGTTTGGATTCCAAAGAGTTGGGGATTTAGCATGGGCAGCTGGTGACTCTCAAGCTAGAGGGTTCTTAATTGGAGCAACAGCTGGAAGAACCACATTAGCTGGAGAAGGATTACAACACCAGGACGGACACAGCCAATTATTGGCATCAAATATTCCAAACTGCATTAGTTATGATCCAACATTTGCTTATGAGATGGCAACAATATTTAGAGAAGGCTTAAGAAGAATGCATGAAAAGAAAGAGAATGTCTTCTACTACATCACTGCAATGAATGAAAACTACTCTCATCCAGAAAAACCTAAAGGTTGTGATGATGGAATCCTAAAAGGTATGTACTTATTCAAAGAAGGAAAAAATAAAGGAAAAACTAAAGTTCAATTATTAGGTTCAGGAACAATTTTAAGAGAAATCATAGCTGCTTCTGAAATCTTATCAAAAGAATATAATATAGATGCAGACATTTGGAGCGTAACGAGTTTTAATGAATTAAGAAGAGATGGAATGGAAACTGAAAGATTGAATCTTTTAAATCCAAATAAAAAGCCAAAAAAATCTTACGTTCAAGAATGTTTGTCTAAAAGAGATGGACCAATCATAGCAGCTTCTGATTATACTAGAGCATTCACAGATCAGATAAGACCCTACACTGACAAGAAGTTTTACTCATTTGGAACAGATGGATATGGAAGAAGCGATACTAGAAAAAATTTAAGAAAATTTTTTGAGGTAGATAAAGAGCATATAGTAGCCTTTACCTTAAGCGCATTAGCAAAAGAGCAGCTTGTTGGCTCTGAGGAAGCAGAAAAAGCAATAAAAAAATATAAGATAGACAAAGAGAAAGATTTTCCAGCGAATTTATAAAATGACAATTCAAAAAATTTTAGTTCCAGATATGGGTGACTTTAAAGATGTAGAAGTCATTGAGGTTCTTGTTAAAAAAGGTCAAGTTATTAAAAAAAATGATTCTTTAATAACTTTAGAAAGTGACAAATCAAGTGTTGAGGTGCCGTCTACTTACGAAGGTAAGATAGAAAAAATTAATGTTTCTGTAGGTGATAAAATTAACAAAGGGGATTTAATTCTTACTTTAGAGTCAAAGCAGGAAACAAATGAGCCTGTAAAAGAAAAATCTAAAAAAGAACCTGTAAATGAAAAAAAACAAAACGAAGTAGTTCAGGTACAACAGCAACAGCCTGCACCTAGTGTTCCTGCTTCAGGGAAAAGTTCTGCAAGTCCAAAAATAAGAAAGTTTGCAAGAGAGCTAGGAACAGATATTTCTAAAATTTCTGGCACACAACGTGCTGGGAGAGTTTCGGCCGAAGATGTTAAAAATTTTGTAAGATCTCAAGTTACAGTTTCTCAAGGTGAGGTACAAAAAAAAGAAGTTGCCAAATATGTAGAAGAATATTCTCACGAGGAATTTGGCGAAATAACAACGCAAGATCTACCACGTGTTAAGAAGCTTTCAGGTCCCCATTTAGTCAGATCATGGACAGAAATTCCTCACGTCACACAACATGATGAAATAGATGTTACTGACATGGAGCAGTTTAGGAATTCTTTATATGATTATTATACCGGTGAAAAAATTAAAGTAACTCCTCTCGCATTTATTGCAAAAGCCTTAGTGAGTGCTCTAAAAGAATTTCCAAACTTTAACGCATCATTAAATCCTGAGAGTAATAAAATCATTTATAAAAAATATTTTCATATTGGTTTTGCTGTTGACACTCCCCACGGTCTAATGGTTCCTAAATTAAGAAACGTTGATCAAATGAGTATTCAAAAAATTGGGGAAGAGCTTAGAAATACAAGTCAACTTTGTAGGGAACTTAAAATCGATAAAAAAGAATTTTTTGGAGGATCGATGACTATCTCGAGTTTAGGAGGAATTGGTGGAACGCATTTTACGCCCATCATCAATCCTCCAGAAGTAGCAATTTTAGGTGTTGGAAAAACTTTCGATCGCCTTGTAAAAGAAAAAAATCAAATAGTTTCTAAAAAGATACTTCCAATATCTCTATCTTATGATCACAGATTAATAGATGGAGCAGAAGGAGCTAGATTTTGTGTCTACCTTGGAAAATGTCTTGGAAAAGATTTTGCCTTTAAGCTTGCTGTTTAGATCTTCTTAAACTATTAACCCCTGATGGATAAAAAATCGTTCTCACTTATCTGTGCTATTGTTACGTCCGTTCTTTGGGGGTCAGCTTTTGTGGCGCAAGACATGGGCATGGATTTTATAGGACCTCATACTTTTAATGTAGGAAGATTTTTAATAGGATTTTTAACTTTACTTCCTTTCTTTTTCATTTTTGAATTTAAAAATATAAATTTCAAACGACTTGATAAAAGAAAAATAGCTTATTTTTTATTTTACTTAGGATTTGTTTTAGCCATAGGCCAAGAACTGCAACAGATTTCTTTAATCTATACTGATGTAGCTAATACTGGAGTTTTCACCGTTTTTTATGTTTTGGTTGTTCCGGTAATTTCTTATTTTATCTTTTCAAAAAAAATGCATTGGTCTATTTGGCCTTCGGTTTTTATCTGTATACTTGGAGGCTTACTTCTAAGCGAACTAAATAATTATTCAGTAAGGTTGGGTGATACTCTAGGAGTCTTAAGCGCCTTTTGTTGGGGAGTTCATATTTTGTTAATAAGGAAAACAATTGAAATGTTTAACTTTCCTATAACTATAGCAATGTCTCAATGTTTTGTTGCATGCCTAGTTTTAATTGGCCCAATGTTTTACTTCGAAGATCCAACGTTTAACAATTTTTTAAAAGACTCATACGAAGTTTTATATGTCGGTATTTTATCAAGTGGACTCGCCTTTTTATTACAAACATATAGTTTGCAAAATATATCTCCAGCACCTGCTGCGATAGTCTTCTCGTTGGAAGGTGTGTTCGCAGCGATTTTGGCATGGCTAATATTAGACCAATTCTTAAATGAAATTAAAATTTTAGGAATATTTTTAATACTGGCTGCTGTAATTTTCTCACAACTAATGCCAATATATGATAAGAAAAATTATGGACGAAACTAATAAAGGTTTTATGAAACATTTGGGTGGTCTGGAATTAAAACAGATCAGCGATACTCAATACGAATTTATAGTTGAAGTGAAAGAAATGCATTTAAACACTGGAAAAATTGCTCATGGTGGTTTTCTTGCAACCATTGCTGACACAGGAATGGGAACCGCTGCTCATAGAGTAGCGGGAGATAAAAGGTGCGTAACAATAAATTTAGATATGAAATTTATTTCTGCAGGTAAGTTAGGTGACAAGCTTAAAGGAGATGTAAAAATTTTAAAGAAAACAAATACTCTTGTCTTTATCTCTTGTGAAATTTCAAATTCTAGCGACATAGTTACCTCTGCAAGTGGTACTTGGAAAATACTAAAATAGTAACTAATGCACACAAAAACTGTTTTAGTTTCTGCTCTACTCTCTTTTTTTATATTTAATAAAGCATCAGCAAATTTTTTTAAGAATATAACAAACTTAATTGAGGGAAATTATGAAAGCCTTAGGTACGGAATATCAGTTGCTGATGTAGATAACAATGGAACCTATGAGTTTATAGTAGCGGGTTTTGGAAGTGAGAATTTAGCCCTCTCCTATAAAAATAATAAGTTGATAAATATTATAGAGGATGAAAAATTTACTGATAAAAAAAGTTTTACTATCGGAGTTGCTGCGTGTGATATTGACTCCGATGGATATGAAGAAATTTATTTTCTTAATACAGACACATACAGTGGTGAAAAAAAATATTCTGATAGACTAATAGATCTAAAAAATAAAAAATTTTTTGATATTTTCGAACAGAAAAGAAATCAATTAGATTTAAATTTTACAGCCGGTCGTTCGGTAGTTTGTGTAGATAGAAAAGGAAATGGAAAATTTGGAATTTACGTTGCTAATTATGGTGGCCCTACAAGATTCTATGAAAAATTTAAAGGGAGAATTGCTGATAGAGCAACAGAGTTTGGATTAGATAAAATAACTGGCGGAAGAGCAGTTATTGCAGGCCATATTCTATCAGACAATATTGATATTTTTGCTGCGAATGAAAGGGGAGTTAATTTTTTGTATAAAAATGTTGATGGTACTTTCTATGATGTTGCCTCAAGCTACGACGTTTTAGACCCCTATGAAAATGGAAGAGGAACAGCTCTAAGTGATGTTTTATACAGAGGACAGTTAGATATAGTGAGTGGTAATTGGGACGGAGAGCATAGAATTTTTGTAAAAAAAGAAAATACTTATAAGGACATTGCTAAAGGAAATTTTAAAACACCCTCCAAAATAAGAACAGTAATATCTGCAGATTTTGATAATGACGGTTACGATGAAATCTTTTTAAATAACATCGGAAAACCAAATAAATTATTTAAAATTAAAGAAAACGGGGAGTTAAAAGAAATTGATTTAGCAATTAATTCTGAACCTAATGGACTTGGTACTGGTGCAGCTGTAGCAGATATCGATAAAGATGGTATTTTAGAATTATTAATCTCACATGGAGAAACTGGGAACCAAATACTTACTCTTTATAAAGCTGATATAAAAAAAAGTAATAACTTTTTAAGAATAAAACCATTAAATAAAAATGGTGCACCGGCAAGAGGTGCTACGGTAACGCTTACTTCTAATTTAAGAGAGCACTCAAAAACAATTGATGCAGGATCAGGATATTTATGTCAAATGGAGCCTGTTGCTCATTATGGACTTCGGGAAGGTGAAAACGATTTTAAAGTTTCAATTAAGTGGACAAACGGAAAGACTAATATTTATAAAATTACAAAAACCGGTAAGACTTATATTTTCAAACAAAGTAAGATGACTATCTCGCCATCTTAATAAATATATCACCCATTCCAATATTCATTTCCTCTAAAGGAATATCATTTTTGAAAGCACAGAATTTTCCGGTGATTTCATTAGACTCTATTTTTTTAATATCTGCTTTTTGACATTTTCTTGCTTCGTATAAAATTCCTATTACTAACTTATTATCAACCACATGAACTTCTTCTTTATTTAACTTTTGACCATTACAGAAATAATTTCTGTTTACTTCTTTTGGAAAATCTTTTTTTGTGCATGGATTATCTATTAAGAGGACATCAATCGTTTTTGGGCCATCCTTAAATTTATGTTTGATTTTTTTAACCTTAGTGTAATTCATGAGGTCACAAGAACATGGCCAACAACATCTGTAAAGTTCACCACAAATATTTTTTTGAGTCCTTAATTCTTTGACAAAAATAAAATCTGGTTTTTCTCCCGGATTAATTAATGAACCTGATACGGGACAATATAATTTATTATACTCAATAAATTCTTCATATGTTAAATCTTGGTCAATTAAATATTTAAAAAATCTTGGTCCAGCTGCATTTCTATTACTGTCTGGAAAAATTTTGGTCCAATTTTTAACAAGATTTTCATAGTAAAATTTTTTTTGCTGAAAGTTAGTCTCAGAAAAACTTAATGATATTAATAAAAAATATATTAAATTTATCATTAAAATGAATTTCATTTATTTATTTAATTAAATTTTGAAAAAAAAGCACTGCGCTTTTATGATGCTCTTAAGGATTTATTCCTAGAGTTTATGAAACCAAATATAAGGAGGGAAATTAAAGCAAAAGGATAAACAATAGCTTTATTCGGTCTTTCTGGATTTTCAATTTTAAAATTACTTATAATGTCACCCATTTGAATACCAGATTTTTTTGCCTCCCCTTTCCAATTTAATTTATCAACAGTAAGTTGGTCATTCTGATCTACTAATGTCACTCCGTATTCTTCAAGATTGTAATCATTTTCAAACTTTCCTTTATCAATAACAAATAATTTATATCTTTCGCCGTATTCAGTAACTCGAGTTACTTTTATGTGAACTTCTTTTGAAGGATCAAAAGACAAATTTTGAATACTTTCTGCTGAAAGTTTTTGTTCGTTAAATTTTGGATAGAATTTACCTAGTACATAGTCTGGAGCTAAAAAAGATAAAGATATGATTAAAAAAGCTATAGTTTCGTACCACCTTAATTTATTTATGAACCATTGTTGGGTTGCTGCAGTAAAAACTAAAATACCAATTAGAGAAGTTGTTATTACTAGTAAAGCTTGCCAGATACTGTCTACCCCTATTAATAAAAGTTCATGGTTAAATAAGAAGACGATCGGTAAAATTCCTGTTCTTAAACTATACCAAATAGCTTGAAGCCCTGTTCTTAAAGGATCTCCACCAGATATTGCGGCGGCTGCATAAGATGCTAAACCAACAGGAGGTGTAACATCGGCCATCAGTCCAAAATAAAATACAAATAAGTGAACAGCTATTAACGGAAAAATAAACCCTGAAGCATTTCCAACGTCTACTAAAACTGTAGCCATTAGTGAAGCCACTACCACATAGTTTGCGGTTGTGGGAAGACCCATTCCTAGAAGCAAACAAAGAATAATAGTTAATAAAATTAATATAATTACATTGTCCCTTGCTATTGTCTCAATGACTATAATCAAATTTGTGCTTAATCCTGTAGAACCGACTGCTCCTACTATTATGCCTGCGGTCGCAATCGCAATTCCAACTCCAACCATATTGATTGCTCCTTTTTGAAGTCCTACAATTGTTTGATTCCACCACTCTATAAGGCCGGTTTTATAATCTGAGTTTTTGATAATACGATTTATCAAATTCACTATAATTAAAGAAATCGTAGCGTAAAAAATTGAAAAACCAGCAGTATATCGCATGTAAACAAGTAAAAAAATTAAAACAAAAATTGGAATCAGAAAGTGTAATCCAGACAAAAAGGTTCTTTTTAAATGAGGGACGTCAGCATCATCCATTCCTTTAAGGCCTAATTTAAGAGCCTCTAAATGAGATATATAAAATAGAGCGATATAAGAAATTATAGCTGGTAAAAAAGCATGTTTGACAACTTCAAAATAAGTAACGCCTATAAAACTTGCCATAACGAAAGCCGCGGCTCCCATAACTGGTGGCATAATTTGTCCGTTTACAGATGATGAAACTTCAATTGCTCCGGCTTTCTCTTGAGAGAAACCAGTTTTTTTCATTATAGGAATTGTAAAGGTTCCGGTAGTAACGGTATTAGCGATTGAAGAGCCTGAAATCATCCCTGTCATTCCAGATCCTAAAATAGCTGCCTTAGCAGGTCCCCCTCTCATTTTTCCCACCATGGCGAATGCTAAATCTAAAAAATATTTTCCTCCACCTGCTGTTTCAAGTAACGCTCCAAAGAGTACGAATAAAAATATGAAATCTACTGAAACACCTATAGGTATTCCAAAAATTGCCTCTTGATCAAACCATTGAAATCCAACTAATCTTTTTACAGATAGACCTCCATGAGAAATGATATCAGGTGCATATTTTCCAAAATAAGAGAATAAAAGAAAGCAGATAGCGATTATCACCAAAGGTAAACCTATTGCTCTCCTTGTTGCTTCTAAAAGTATTAAAATACCAATCGCACCAATTATAAGTTCTACTGGGACTTTATATCCAAAAATATCTTTGACTAAGAGAATACCTCCTCTATTAACAAGATCATCGTAGAAAAAGTAAATATAAAGACAGCAGAATGCAGCGACTATACTTATTAAGATATCAAAAGCTGATATTTTTTTTCCTCTTACCATAGGAAAAATTAAAAATGTTAATGTTAAAGCAAATCCTAAATGTATTGCTCTAGCAGGTAAACCTTTGAACATACCGAAATTAAACCAGAAAGGAAAAGGGGAAGCATACCAAAGTTGAAATAAAGTCCAAAGAATAGCTATTCCAAAAACTATCTTTAAATGAATACCTGATAAATTTCTTGTTGGTGAAATATCTTCTTGAATTTTGTCTTTAATCTTACTTTGAATAGATTGATTCATTTCACTTAAGATACATTATTCTAAAAAAAAAGGCCCAAAAAATATTGGGCCTTTTTTAATTAAACTAAAAAGATGAATTACATTAATCCAGCTTCTTTGTAGTACTTAATTGCACCTGGGTGTAATGGAGCCGATAAACCATCAGCTATCATATTTTTCTTTTCCAGTGGTCCAAAAGCAGGGTGTTGAGCTCTGAAATCATCAAAGTTCTCCATTACCGCTTTTGTTACTAAGTATACAAGTTCCTCAGAAACATCTGCGCTTGTAACAACTGTAGCTTTTACACCAAATGTTGTAGCGTCTTTTTTCTGATTAGAATAAGTTCCTTTTGGAATTACAGCTTTTGCATAGTAGTCAGCTCCGTCAATTAAACCTTGAACTGGCGCACCAGTTAAATTGATTGGGCTAGCTTTTGCTTTACAAGTTGCTGCTTGTTCCATAGCTCCATTAGGAAATCCTACTGAATATCCGAATGCATCTATTTTACCATCACAAAGAGCTTTAACTTGCTCTGAAGAAGTAAGTTCAGTAGTTGCTTTGAACATACTCATGTCTGCTCCCATAGCTTTCATAAGTTCTTCCATAGTTCCTCTTTGACCAGAACCAGGATTACCAATGTTTACTGTTTTTCCTTTTAGGCCTTTGAAATTTTTAATTCCAGATTTTTTACTTGCCCAAATTTGAAAAGGTTCATTATGAACAGAAAATACAGCTCTTAGATTACTAAACTGTTTTCCCTCCCATTTGCTTGAACCATTGTAAGCATGATACTGCCAGTCTGACTGAGCAACACCAAATTGAAACTCACCATCTTTGATTTGTCCAATATTGTAGTTGGAACCACCTGTTGAAGGTGCGGTACATCTATAAGCTTTAGCTGTACCTTTTTTTCTACCATGATCAGCACTTATTGCTGATTTGTGTAACATTTTACATATAGCGTTACCTGTTTGGAAATATACTCCTGTAGGTCCACCTGTTCCTATTGTAAAGAACTCTGCTGATTTTGCGATCGAAGTAATAGGGCTTGAAAAAGCAAACATTACTAGTACCGCTGAAATCAATGACGTCATTTTTTTCATGTGTACTCCTCTTGTTATAATAATTAATTTAACTATGTTATTGAATGGAGGTCAAAGAGAATCTTATAAATTTTTGGCCCAATTTGATAATTTATTTACGCCTTCAACTACATTTGGGGCATACTTTTTAATCATCTCATCATCTATCATCTTGCAATTAGTTACATTTTTAAAAAACTCTACTCCATCAAAATCGGTATAACTTAATCTCGTTAACATTTTTTTTGGTTTAAAACCAAAGTCCGAGCCTGGTAGCATCGCTACACCTGTTTCTTTTAAAATAGCTTCACATAGTTTTGATGATGTTTTGTATTTTTTATTTTTAAATTCTGGCATGAGATAAAACGCTCCTTGTGGTGGTGCTATTAATATCTTATTTGATTTCAGATTGTTATAAACATAATTTCCTACAGATCTTAAAATCGCTCTGACTTTAAGTTTGTACATTTCGTGTTCATTAGCGTATGCTTCTACAGATGCGTATTGTGTGGGTGTATTAACAGTTGAATAAGACTCACTTGCGAGAGACTTTAAACTTTTCAAAAATTCAGATAATTTTTTTGGCACAGCTAAGAATCCTAATCTCCAACCACCAGCTCCACACCATTTACTTAATCCACCTGTTATAAAAGTTAGCTCAGGATAAAATTTTGAAATTGAATTATATATGCCAGTAAAAGTAAGGTCTGTGTAAATTTCATCTGACAAAACCATAATTTTATATTTTTTTGCTATCTTAGCCAACTCTTCCATATTATTACAAACTGCTCCCGATGGATTATTTGGAGAATTAAGAATTAGAATTAAATTTTTATTTTTTCCTACTGATTTAATTTTTTTTTCGAGCTCTTTTCCTGTAGGAAACCAGTTATTTTCTCTTTTAGTTTCTAACCAATGAACTTTGTTTGAACCTATTTCTGCTTGAGGTTCATATGATACCCAGCCAGGAGCTGGAATTATAATTTCCCCATTAAATGCGATATGTATAAGCAGCATCGCCTCCTTAGAGCCAGGAGTAATTAATATATTTTCTTTTGGGTATTCATTACCTGTTCTTTTAGATAAATACTTTGAAATATTTTCTCTTAATTCAGGCAATCCTTGTATTGGTAAGTACTCTTTTCTATGTGCGTTTTTTTTTAATGCTTCTACAATTTTTTCTGGAACTGGGAATGGTGATTGCCCAAAACCAAATTGATATACTTTTTTTCCCTCAGAAATAAGTTCTTTAGACTTTTCGTTTATTACAAGTGTAGAAGACTCTTTTAGCTTAAGAATTTTTTTTTTTACTTTAGACGACATTTTAACTTAGCTTTACCCTACGGGGACTGCCTATAAGAAGTCAAATCAATTGTTTAAAACAGGAACATTTGACAAAACGATTCGGTCATGTTTTAATCTTATTTTGTTCTCAACTTAGGTCTACATATAGTATAAACAAAATTTTTTAACACAAAAAATGAATAATCAATCAAAAAAAATAGTTGCTTTATTAGGACCTACAAATACAGGGAAAACTCATATTGCAATTGAAAAAATGCTAGAGTTCGACTCAGGGATATTTGGTCTGCCATTGAGATTACTAGCAAGAGAAGTTTACGACAAATGTGTGATTAAGGTTGGAGTCGAAAAAGTAGCTCTTATTACTGGAGAAGAAAAAATTATTCCTAATACTGCCAACTATTTCATTTGCACAGTCGAGTCGATGCCAAAAAATAAGATTGTTGATTTCATTGCAATTGACGAAATACAAATGTGTGCCGATAGAGAGAGAGGTCATATTTTTACTGAGAGGCTACTAGAATCAAGAGGAACAAAGTTGACTATGTTTCTTGGCTCACAGGTTATGGGTAATATTATAAGTGAGTTAGTTGACAATGTAGAGTTTGAAAAAAAAGAGAGGTTTTCAAAATTAAGCTACTCAGGAATTAAAAAAATTTCACGCTTAGAGCGCAAAGTTGCAATAATTGCTTTCTCTATTGAAGAAGTTTACGCAATAGCTGAATTAGTTAGAAGACAAAAAGGTGGAGCTGCAGTGATAATGGGTTCTTTAAGTCCTAAAACTAGAAACTCGCAAGTAGGATTGTATCAATCTGGTGATGTAGATTATTTAATTGCGACTGATGCGATTGGTATGGGCTTAAATATGGACATCAACGAAATATACTTCTCAAATTTAAAAAAATTTGACGGGAAGAAAACAAGACGACTTAATCTGATTGAAATGTCTCAGATCGCTGGTCGTGCTGGAAGATATAAGAATGACGGTGGTTTTGGGACAACGGGTGATTGCGAAACCTTAAATTCAGATGAAATAGAAAAGATCGAAAGACATCAATTGCCGGATACAAAATCAATTTATTGGAGAAATTCAAATTTGGATTTTAATAAACCAGAAAAACTAATAGCTTCACTTGAGCTCAGACCTGATAATAAAAATCTACTAAGAACTAATGACTCCTTAGATGAGAGCGTATTAAGATTTTTTCTAAAAAAAGGTGCTAATAATATTATTTATCATAAAAACTTAGAATTACTTTGGGAATGTTGTCAGATACCTGATTTTGAAAAGAAAGCTTATGGCCAGCATATAAATATTATAGATAAAGTATTTCAATTTTTATCAACTAGAAAAAAAAGGATTCCTAGCTCTTTTATGAAAGAACAACTAAAAGGTCTCGAAAAGGATCATGGAAACGTTGATCTGTTGTCACATCGATTATCAAATGTGAGAACCTGGTCTTACGTAGCTAATAAAAAAAATTGGGTAGAAAATTCAGATTATTGGGTTCAACTCACAAAAAATATTGAAGACAAATTGTCAGATAAATTGCACGACGAATTAACTAAAAGTTTTATAGACAAAAAAATTAGTATTCTTTCGCGAAATTTAAAACAAGATTTAATTCTGAACACTGAAATCAATGAAGATAACAAGATCTATATAGACGAACAACTTATTGGGGAATTAAAAGGCTTAAAATTTTTAATAGAAATAACCTCTAAAACTTTAGACACAGATATTAAATCAATAAAGAAAGCAGCTAGAAAAGGTGTAGAAAAAGAACTGGTGAAAAGAGTAGACAGTATCTTAAATAGTACAGATTTAACAATAAATAAAGAAAGTAAAATAATTTGGAAAAATAATCCTATTGCTAGATTGAAAAAAGGAAGTAGCTATTTAAGTCCAGAAATTGAAATTATTGCTGACGATTCTTTAAATGAAGTATCCAGATTAAAACTGACTAACTTTTTAAACAAATGGTTAGAAAACTATGTTAATGAAGTTTTAGGAGATTTAATTAGGCTCACTAAACATAAAATTAACAATCAATATCTTAGAGGTTTAGTATTTCAACTTTATGAAAAAAACGGAGTATTAAAACGAAAAGAAGTTGATAAAATTGTAAAATTAATTCCAGCTGAAGAACGAAAAAAATTATGGGGAATGGGGATTAAAATTGGTAGATACCATATATACCTACCTAAAATGTTAAAACCTAAGGCTGTAGAATTTCGAATAAATTTATGGAATTTATTTCATAACTTTTCTGGTAAAAACAAAATCCCTCAGTCGGGGTTAAACTTTTTATTTAATGAAAAACTTGATAAAAACTTTCTTTTATTATGTGGTTTTGAACAATTTGAAGAGTTCTTCGTAAGAATAGATATTTTAGAAAAATTATTCATTAAAATAATAGAAAATACGAAAGATAAAAAATTTAAGATAAACTCAAGTATGATGAATTTATTGGGATGTTCTAAGGAAAATTTCTTTAAATTAATGAGTTATATGAACTATAAGAAAGATAAAGAAGTAGATACCTACATTTTTAGAGGAGAAAGAAGGAAAAAGGCGAAATTATTACAATTTGACAACCAAGAAAATCCATTTAATAAACTTCGTGCTTTAAATTTAAAATAACAAATGAACATACTTAATAAAGAGAGTGTAATTGGTATATCGGCATTGTTAGTTCATGCTGCAAATATTGATGAGAATTATTCTGAACATGAAAAAGAATTAGTTAAAGAATTTATTAAATCTTATCTAGAAAAAGAAGACCCAAAAGAAATTTTAAAAAAAGCAGAGGAAATAGAAAAAAACTCTAATCAATTACTTGAATACACAAATATAATAAAACAAAATTCTATAGAAGTTAAAAAAGATATTATTGAACATCTGTGGAAAGTTTTAATATCTGACAATACAGTAGATCAATATGAGTCAAACCTGATGAGAAGAATCTGTGGGCTAATATATTTTTCAGATAAGGAATGCGCAGAGATTAAATTAAAATTATTAAATTCAAAATGACATATATCGTTAAAGATGAATGTATAAAATGTAAACTCACTGATTGTGTTGATGTTTGTCCGGTAGACTGTTTTTACGAAGGTGAAAACATGTTGGTGATAAATCCAGACGAATGTATTGATTGCGGTGTTTGTGAACCTGAATGCCCGATAGATGCAATAAAAGCTGATACAGATGAAAGTGTTAGCGAAATGGAAAAATGGTTGTTGCTAAATAAAAAGTTTTCTGCAATATGGCCTAATATTTCAAAAAAAAAAGAGCCGATGGCAGAACATGAAAAATTCAAGGAAATTAAAAACAAGTATAAAGAACATTTCTCTGAAAAACCTGGAAAATAAAAAAAATGGCTAAAAAGAAAAAAGTTAAAAAAACGAAAAAAGTAAAAAAAGTAAAAAAATCAAATTTCAAAAATTCACCTAAGTCTTTAGCGAAGCGAATAGAGAAAAAAAATAATATTCCTGGACCAGATGAAAAACCAGAAATTAAAAAAATAAAGAAACAACCTACTGAGAAACGTTTATACAATTTAAAAGATTTTGTGGTCTATCCAAAGCATGGGGTGGGAAAAATTACTGCGATCGAAAAAGCTAAAATTGGAGAAATAGATATTCAGTTTTATAAAATATTAGTTGAAAAAGAAAAATTAACTTTAACCGTTCCAATAAATCAACAATCGAAACTAAGACCTATTTCATCAATTAACCAAATTAACAAGTGTATCTCTATTTTAAAAACAAAACCAAAAATTAAAAGAACCATGTGGAGCAGGAGAGCCCAGGAGTATGATCAGAAAATTAATTCTGGCAAAATTTATGAGTTAGCTGAGGTTGTTAAAGATCTAAATAAAAATACTGATATAATTGCTGACCAATCCTATTCAGAAAGACAACTGTTTGAAAAAGCATATGAAAGACTTAAGTCTGAATTTGAAGCAGTTCTTAAAACTAGTACTGAAGAGGTTCAAAAGAAAATGGATAAGGCACTGGGTAGAACTAATATTTCTGAAAACCCAGAATAAAAAAACGCCCTCTTTAAAAAAAATTAAAAAGGGCGTTTAGTTAAAGAGAAAACTATCTTCTTTTTCTTCTTCTTTTTGCTTTTTTCTTTTTAGTTTTCTTTTTAGCTTTTTTTCTTCTTTTAGCCATCTTTTCTCCCTTGTTATTAAACAAATCTTAATGATTCGTTTGTTAATTAAACATTAGTTATTAAAAGATTCATGTCAAACATAAATTATTTTACAAATTTGATTCAAAAATTAATTTTTTTAATTATTTTTTTATTTTTTTAGATTTTTAAAAAAGTTAATAATATCAATGTTTTTTTAAGCAAATTATTTAACTTTTTTTGTTTAATTAATAAAGATTTTCTAATTGTTGTTTATAATTTTTAATTATTTCTTTTCTTTTTAACTTTAAAGTTGGTGTTAACATTCCGTTTTCAATTGTAAATTCTTCATGTATTAAAACAAATTTTTTAATTTTTTCTATTAAAGTTAAACTTTTATTCGTATTTTCAATTATAAGTTTAATTTTATCTTTGTTAATTTCTTTTTCCGTAACAATTATGGCTACTAAAAAGTTTTTTTTATCTCCATAAACAAAAGATTGTTTAATTGACTCATTCAAACTTAAAATATTTTCTATTTTACTTGGTGAAATGTTATCTCCACCTAAATTTACAATAATATCTTTTTTTCTATCTGTTATTTTTAAGTAATTATTTTCATCAATCTCGCCTATATCACCTGTATGAAGCCATCCATCTTTTATTACTTTTTTAGTTTCATCATCTAAGTTCCAATAACCTAACATTACGTTTTCACCTTTAATTAAAATTTCACCATCTTCAGCTATTTTTACTTTATTTGTTCTAAATGGTGGGCCAACTGACTCGACCTTTACTAAATCTGGTAAATTACAGCTTACGACTGGGGAAGCCTCTGTTAAGCCATAACCTTGTAAGGTTGGTAATCCTATAGAATTTAAAAATTCTCCAATTTTTTGATCTAAGGCTCCGCCTCCAGAAACAAAGGCTTGAAGTTTTCCTCCAAATTGACCTCTGATTTTTTTTCTTACTAATTTTTCACATATAAAATTTATAATTTTTTCTCCTAAACTTAATTCCTCTTTTTTAAGTATTTTTTTTCCCAAATTTAAAGTTTTGTTTATTAACTTTTTTTTAAGACCTTTCTGCTTTTCAAAATTCATATTTATTTTTGTAAAAAGATTTTGATAAAATCTTGGAACCGCTGTCATGATAGTGGGTTTAGCAACTCCCATGTTTGAAATTAATTTTTCTAAGCTTTCTGCATAGAAAACCTTGGCACCCACAATAATTTGTATAAATTGAACTGTATGTTCATATGAATGGGATAGTGGCAACCAAGTTAAAAAAACAGGACTCTTTTTTTTAGTTAAAGTTTCAAGTAACTCAACTGCACCTTCGCAGTTTGATAAAATACCTCCGTGACTTAAAATGACTCCTTTAGGATTTCCTGATGTGCCTGATGTATAAATAATGCATGCAGGCATATTTCTTTTTAGTTTGTTATTAATCTCTTTTTTATAATTATCTTCTTTTAAAATATTTTGAATTAATAAACTGTCAGAATCTATCTCCTCAAAAGAGATTATTTTTTGCTCATTTAAATTTAAGTAATTTTTAATTTTTTTAAATTGATCATTATTTGAAACTATTATTAAAGATGGCTTACAATCATTTAAAATATATTCGTAGTCGTTAGAAGAATATGTTGTAAAAATCGGGACTGAAATTCCTCCTGCATTCATCACAGCAAGATCTGCCATTAACCAATACGGTCTATTCTCAGATAATATTAAACAACGATCTCCCTCTTTTATTATTGATTGTATTTTTGATGAAAGTTTAAAAACTCTCTCTTTTATATCACCCCAACTGTAAGTTGGTTTTCCTGGTTTTAACCATTTTAAAAAAGGTCTGTCGGGATCAACCTCTTCGCACTTCTTAAAGTATAATTCTACTAGACTATTAAGTTTATCTATTTCCATAACTTGGTGGGCGAAGAGAGACTCGAACTCTCAAGGTATTGCTACCACCGGATTTTGAGTCCGGCGCGTCTACCAGTTCCACCATTCGCCCATTTTTTTAAATAATCTAATTTATTTTTCTAACTATGAGAACAAAAATAATTGAAGTAACAAACATAATTAGTGCATATGCAGCTGTTGGCACCATAAATACAATATCGTCAAATAATTGCGTAGCTACAAACACAGCTAAAGTTCCATTTTGTAAGCCGCATTCAAGTGAAATACATTTTCTTTGTTCCAAACCAGAAGCTAAAAATTTTGCCATATAGTAACCTATAAAAATCATTGTGATGTTTAATATGAAAGCTACTAAACCTGCTCTTGTAATAAAGCTAATAATTCTATCCCACTCTTCTACCCAAATAGAGATAAAGACAACTAGAAATAATATTACTGATAATCTCTGAATTAATAAAGTTTTAGATACAATAAAATCTGTCGTTAAGCTTCTTACAATCATGCCAAAAATAACAGGAACCGTTACTACAAAAAACATTTTAACAGCAATATTAATCATAGATATTTCTTTAGTTATTTCAAAACCGAGAAAACTAGCTGAATTGTAGACAATTAAAGGAACTGAAATTACAGAAATTAAACTCACAACTGCGGTTAACGTTACTGATAATGCGACGTCACCATTTGCAAATTTAGTTAAAATATTTGATGTAACTCCACCAGGAGCTGCTGCTATTACCATTACGCCAAGAGCTATTTCTGGCGGCATTGAAATAATATGGATTAAGATAAAAGCGATAATTGGAAGTATTATAACTTGACCCAAAAAACCTATTATAAAATCTCTAGGAATTATAATTACTCTTCTAAAGTCTGCTACGGTAAGGCCAAGACCTAAACCGAACATTATTATGGCTAAACACACCGGAGCTATTGTTTTTGCTATTTCCATAATATTTTTGAATAAGTTTAGATACTAAATTTTGAAAATTTCATCAAGTTAAACATTGTAGAAGCATAATCACTGAATGCTCTTTGACTAGTAAGATAATTTTTTTCTATCATTATTAGATCATCTCGTTTTGTCCCCATAGAGTATTCTAGTTTTTTATTTCTATTAATAAGTTTCTTTTTTTCTAGTGTTTTAAGTTTTCGAATTACTGTTGCTCTTGGGATAGATGATATGTCTGAAATAGAAGAAGCGTTTATTCCTCTTTTTGCTTTATGCTTTAAATTCATTATAAAGAAGTCTCCATAAGTCTGAGGCTTGGCTGATACATCATTATTAATTTCATCAATTAGACTTCTTATTTGAACTAAACCTATAGACCCCCATACATTCCAGGATTCTAGATCGCCAAAAAATGCTCTGTGTCTAGTTAAATAAGGAATTTGAAATCTGTACCAATATTCCCAGCTTACTGTGAAATGCTCTGTTATAAACTTTTTAATATCCTCTTTTTCTAGGGCTTTACCAAACCAATCTTCAGCTGATAAGTAGATTGAAACTTTTGATAACAAAGTTGCCATATTTTCTATCGTTGCTAAGGGTTTTTGAATTTCTAATCCTTTTGAATTTAAAAAGATTGTTTTTCCAGTTCTAATAATAATATCGTGTTTTTGTAAATAATTTATCTTTCGTCTTATTGTTTCTTTAGGAATATTGAGCTCTTTTGAAATCTCAATTAAGTTTAATTTTTCAATACCTACTTTTTCCTGACTATAAAAAGCATCCATAGACATATAATGAAATCGGTCTGAATAGTTTATGTAAACTTTATTCATAAGATACATTAAGATTAAATATGTATCGAAGTCGTTAAAATTTAAATAAGCACGGTTTACCCATTCTTGTTGTAGTCTGTAAAGACCTTTTAATACTTCGTTTATATTTTTTTGAAAGACTTCATATACTTTGTCTTTATCTAAGCTACCTTTACTTTGATCTTGAGTGTTTATGTGAGCAATTTTTATGTCTACAGGATTGCTCATAAAGATTATTTATTCCAAGTAACACTTTGATTAATAAGAATGGCCATTAAAATCCAAATGATAAACGTATCACCTGGAGAAAAACCGTAGTCAGCACCAAACATTCCCGCAACTATTACGATAGCGTAAATAACAATTGTCGATAAGATTAAACTTGCGAGGTATCTAAGAATTGTGCATTTTAAATTCATGTTGAAAAAATTATACGATAGATGTGTAGAACTTGCTAGGCATAAATTTTCTAATCCTTTACTTGCCTTTGTGGCATTTATTGAAAGTTTCTTTTTTCCTGTCCCGCCAGATTTAATGATTGTTCCTATGGTAGTAGCCAAAAGAGAAGATTATTTAAAAATATTTCTCATAGCTACAGTTGGTTCAGTATTAGGTGGATTGTTTGGTTACATGTTAGGAGTATTTTTCCTTGATGCTTCGATGGTTATTATCGAATTTTATGGATATGAAGAAAAAGTATTTCAAATACAAGACAAGATGTCGACGAGAGGCGGTTTTTTAGCTTGGCTTGGTATAATGTTTTTAGCTGGTTTCACTCCTCTTCCATTTAAAGTGTTTACAATTACAAGCGGAGTTATTGGATTTAATCTTGCCGTTTTCTTTTTCATATGTCTTTTTACAAGAGGTTTGAGATTTTTATTAGTTTCTTACTTTACTTTTCTTTTTGGTAAAAAATTTGGTGAATTTATCGAAAAGAAAGGTGCGTTATGGTTTACTATAGCTGGAATTTTTATTGTAATTTTAGCAGCTGTCTTATACATAATTTTCGTTAAATGAATTCAAATAAAGTATTATTAAATAGTATTTTAGCGTTTAGTATTCTCTCGCTTTCAATTGCTTACTTCATACAATATATGCTAGGTCATAAACCGTGTAATTTGTGTATAATTGAAAGAATTCCCTATATTTCAGCGATAATACTTATTTCACTAATCTTTATTTTGAATAAATATCAAAGAATAATTTCTAGCCTCATTTTAATATTTTTCTTTTTTGGTGCTCTGGTTTCTTTTTATCATTATGGAATAGAACAAGGTTTTTTAAACGAATCTTTCATTTGTGATTTAAGTAGTAGCCTACCCAAAAATAAAGAAGAACTTCTTAATCAGCTTAAAAAGACAGATATAGTAAGCTGTAAGGACGTAACATTTAGATTTTTTGGACTTTCACTTGCTACAATTAATACTATTATCTCATTAATTCTAAGTGGTATTATGATTAAAATTATTAAAAATTATGGAAAAAACTAACAAAAAAACTTTAGAAGAAATTATAAGAGTTGATCACGCTGGTGAGCGTGGTGCTATCAAGATTTATGAAGGTCAACTTCTAGCTTTAAAGACATTTAAACAAGACGAGTTTTTAAAAAAGAAAATAGAAGAGATGAAGGAACATGAAAAAGAGCATTATGAATACTTTGATAACGAAATAAAAAAAAGAAATATTAAACCTACAAAACTATTACCTCTCTGGGATCTAATGGGTGTAACACTTGGTTTTGGAACGGCAATGTTGGGAGAAAAAGCAGCTATGCTTTGCACTGCATCTGTGGAAGAGGTAATTGATGGTCACTATAAAGATCAAACTTATAAACTTGGAAAAGATGAAGAAGAGTTAAAAAAGAAAATTATGAAATTTAGGCAGGACGAATTAGACCATAAAGACATAGCGTATGATAACGGAGCAACGAAAAAAGGATTATATGGTGTCTTAGATAAGATTATTAAAACTTCATCAAGAATAGCTATTACGATTTCAGAAAAAGTTTAATTAAGGTTCTAGCTCGATATCCCAGTATAAGTAATCCATCCAACTTTCGTGTAGAAAGTTAGGAGGAAAGTTTCTTCCATTTCTATGTAAATCCTCAACCGTTGGAGCGTAAGGTTTGTTAGTTAATTTAAGATCACAATCTTTATAAAGCTTTCCACCTTTTTTAACATTACAACTTGAACAAGCTGTTACTACATTGTTCCAATCAGTTAGTCCGCCTCTCGATTTTGGTAAAAGATGATCAAATGTTAAATCTTTTTTATCTCCACAATACTGACATGCAAACTTGTCTCTTAAAAAAACATTAAATCTTGTAAAGTTTGGATTTTTTGAAGGTTGTATGAAATTTTTAAGTGCAATCACACTCGGCAAATTCATTTCAAACGAAGGACTTCTAATTTTTCTTTTATAATTAGAAACAATGCTAACTCTGTCTAAAAAAACTGATTTCACTGCATCTTGCCAACACCAAATTGATAGTGGATAATAGCTCAAAGGCCTAAAGTCGGCGTTCAATACTAACGCCGGGCATTTTTCTAGAGGCACTTTGTCTACAGAAGAAATAATCATTAACTAAAGCTAACTGATACAAAAAATTATATCAAGTTATAATTATGTATCACTCAAAAAATTAAGAATTAAATTGTTTTTTTATAAATTGTAGGCCCAAACTTGACCCCTCGGTTGGTATACGATGTTCACAGTTTTTGAAAATTTGTGTTTCAATTTCATAATTATTTTTATTAAAAAAGTCTTTAGCTTCTAATAATGAGTCAATAGAAACAACTTGATCTACGTCCCCATGCATTAAAATAATTTTTGGTCTAGAATTAATATTTTTTGAAAGATGCTCTGTATCAATAATTCTACCTGAATAGCCGATTATAGAATTTACTGAGTCTTTTCTTTTCAAGCCAGCTTGTAAAGTAATCATACATCCTTGACTAAATCCTCCAATGATAATTTCAGAAGCTTTTAAATTATTTTTATTTTTTACCTCATCAATAAGTTTATTAAATTTGTTTTCTGCGACTAAAGATTTAGCTAAAACTTGCTCTGGTGTTTGATCCATTAAGTCAAACCATTGAAAACCAGAGGAACTTGCTGCACATTTCTCAGGAGCATCAGGACATATAAATATTGTATCTGGTAAATGAGCCCGCCAGTAATTTGCAAGGATTGAGATATCTTTACCATCTCCTCCATAACCGTGGCAAAGTATTACGGCGTTTTTAGGTTTATTTTTAGAAAGTGGTTCCAAAACAATTGTATTTAATGAATAGGTCATGATAGTAGAATATTAAATGTCTGAATTTTTTTTTAATTTTATAGGGTTTACTTTATTAGGTGCTGTAGCCATAGTTTTAATAATGGGTATATATACTTTATTTAAGGGTGGAAGTACTAGTAAAAAATATTCTAATAAATTAATGCAATTACGTGTCCTACTTCAGTTTATTGCAATTATAGTTTTAGTTTTAATGGCTTATTTTTTTAAAGATTAAATATATTTTTTTATTAAACTGATAAAATCATCACTCACAAAATCAACTTCACCGATGACTCTACCAAATTCATTACCATTTTTATCAATCAAAATACTTGTGGGAAGTCCTCGCATTTTGAATTGCTTTACTAATTTCAATTTTGGATCATAGTAAGTATCTAAACTAGCAACGCCGATGCTTCTGAAAAAGTCTCTTACTTTTAGTTTATTTGGTTGTTCCATGTTAATGGCATAAACTTTGACTTGCGGGAATTGATTAGTTAATTTTTCAAGTGAAGGCATTTCTCTTTTACAAGGAGCACACCAAGTTGCCCAAAAATTCAAGATCATGATGTTGCCTTTTTTGTTAGTTAAATCGACATCATTAAGATCTGAATCTTTGAATTTTAATTCTTTAATTTGAGTCGGTTTTTCGTGGATTATTATATTTTTTGAAAAATCTTCTGCCCCGTAAAGATTGTGGCTAATCAGATATAGAAGGATTATGTGAATATAGATTTTAAAAGATTTACTAATTTTCATATTAATTTAAATTAGAAATAACACAGTAAAATGAAAAATAAAACAATTTGGTCTAATAGATTTAAAAATAAAACGTCTCAATCTTTTCAAAAGATTGGGTCTTCAATTCATATTGATAAAAGACTTTATGAACAAGATATCGCTGCATCTATTGTACACACGCAAATGCTAGTGAAACAAAAGATTATTAAAAGTGAAGATGGTAACAAAATTATCAATGGACTTAAAAAAATTAAAGCTCAGATAGATAAGGAGAATTTTGAGTTTAAAGAAAAGTTCGAGGATATACACCTAAATATAGAAAAAGCATTATTTGAGATCATTGGTCCATCAGCTGGATTTTTGCACACTGCAAGATCTAGAAATGATCAGGTCGTGACTGATTTTAAATTATGGATAAAAAAAGCATCAAACGAAATTATAAAAGATATTTCGGTTGTCATGAGAGATCTTATAAAAAAAGCTGAAAAAAATATAGATACGGTTATGCCTGGATTGACACATTTAAAAAATGCACAACCTATTTCATTTGCACATTATTTGTTGTCATTCTATGAAATGTTAAAAAGAGATAAAAAAAGATTTGAAAATAATCTTGAGCTATTAAATGAGTGTCCACTTGGATCTGCAGCTCTCTCAGGAACATCTTATAAAATAGATAGAACCTATACTGCAAAAAAACTTGGTTTTAAAAAACCTACAGATAATTCTATTGACTCAGTAGCAGATAGAGATTTTGCGATCGATTTTTTATATACTTCTGCTGTTTGTGCTATGCATTTATCGAGATTAGCAGAAGATTTTATTATTTATAATTCTGATGCTTTTAATTTAATTTCATTTAAAGACAGCATGCTTACAGGATCTTCAATTATGCCACAAAAAAAGAATCCTGATCCTGCAGAACTAATTAGAGGAAAAGTTGGAATGAATTATGGAAAGTTAAATGCAATGCTAGTAATAATGAAAGGTCTACCCATGTCATATTTTAAAGATATGCAGGATGATAAAGAGTTAGTTTTTAGTGGTTATGATACTTTAAAGGATACTCTAACTATGAGTGCTGAATTAATAAGTTCTGTAATTCCTAATAAAATAAATATGCTTTCTATGGCTAACCAAGGCTACACAACAGCAACTGATTTTGCAGACTATCTAGTTAAAAATAAAAATTTACCGTTTAGAGAGTCTTACGCTATTTCAGCAAAAGTTGTGAATTATGCAGAAAAAAATAAAAAGATGTTATCTGAATTAAATTTGGATGAAATCAAAAAATTTTATAAAGATTTAGATAAAAGTGTTTTAAAAGTATTTGACGTAAAAAATTCTATGAATGCGAAAAAATCTCATGGAGGAACATCTATAATTAATGTTAAATCAATGATAAAAAAATATAAAAGGGAAATTTAATGAAACTAATAACTGCTTTTTTCCTGGTGATTTTTATTTTAACTAGTTGCGGAAAAAAATCTGAACCTAAATACCAAGGTCAAATAGACCAGGTCAATATAATTTCATAATCTTATGCAAAATCTAAGATATGTAGGAAATAATTTATTTGTTGAAAAACTGTCAATTAAGAATATTTTAAAAAAAAATAAAACACCTTTTTATATTTATTCGGAGAGTCAAATTGCTTTCAATTTTTTAAAGTTTGCCAACACATTTAAAAAAACTGATCCTTTAATTTGCTTTGCAGCGAAATCTAATAGTAATTTAAATATACTAAGAGTTCTTGGCAAATTAGGTGCTGGAGCCGATGTAGTTTCAGGAGGTGAATTATTAAAAGCCTTAAAATCAGGTATTAGACCTAATAAAATAGTTTTTTCTGGGGTGGGTAAAACTGAAGAGGAACTTAAAATTGCAATTAACAAAAAAATATTACTAATCAATTGTGAGTCTGAAAGCGAAGCCAAATTAGTAAATAATTTATCAAAAAAATTAAGAAAGAAAGTTTCAATAGGATTTAGATTAAATCCAAATGTTGATGCCAAAACACATAAAAATATATCAACTGGTAAAGCTGAAAATAAATTCGGCTTATCGATTAAAAATTTTAAAGTTTTTCTAAAAACGGTAAAAACTTTTAAAAACGTAAAATTAGAAGCTTTAAGTGTGCATATCGGTAGTCAAATATTGAACGATACACCTTTTAGAAAAACTCTAAATGTAATGAGTAAATTAATAAAAGAATTAAAACTAAATTTGAAATATGTCGATTTAGGTGGTGGTTTCGGTATTAATTATACTGATAAAGAAAAACCAATTAATTTAAGTAAATATTCTAAACTGGTTCATAATTTTTCTAAAAAGTTAAATTGTAGAATAATATTTGAACCAGGAAGATCTATTATTGGTAATACTGGTCTCCTAATTAGTAAAATACAATTTATTAAAAAAGGTACTAATAAAAACTTTATAATATTAGATGCTGGTATGAACGATTTTATGCGTCCTGCTTTGTATGAAGCTTTTCATAAAATTATTCCTATTTCTAAAAAATCATCGAGAATGAAAGGTAAAATAGAGTTTGTTGGACCAATATGTGAAACCACTTGCAAATTCGGAGTTTATAAAAACTATCCTAAAATAAATGAAAATGAATTTGTGGCTATAACTAATGTTGGAGCTTATGGCTCTTCTTTATCCTCAAATTATAATACAAGGCCGCTAGTTGCTGAAATTTTAATCAATAAAAATAAACTTAGATATATAAGAAAGAAACAAAATTTACTTAAATTGATTAATTCTTAATGCAATTAATTAGATCATTAATTTTTAATATTTTTTTATACGTTGGTCTCATTACAATTTTTATTTTAGCTATACCAACCTTATTTTTACCAAGTAAGTTCACAATTTTTTTTGGTAGATTATCTGCAAAATATATAGTGCTGATTTTGAGAATTATCTTAAATACAAAGGTAATTTTTCATGGGGTAGAAAATCTGAAAAAAGTAGAAAATTATTTTGTCGCTTCTGCACATCAGTCTATGTTTGAAACTTTTGCTCTACAAATACCCTTAGATGGTCCAATTTTTATTTTAAAAAAAGAACTCCTTAATATTCCATTATTTGGTTGGTACTTAAGAAAAATAGGTTCAATAGCAATAGTTAGAGAGACAACAACAAAAGAAAATTTAAATTTTTTTGATAAAGTGAAAAAAATAATTGAGAAAAATAAAAGACCTCTTTTAATATTCCCCCAAGGAACAAGAGTAAAAATCGATGAAAATCCACCTTTTAAAAAAGGAGTTGGTAGAATTTACAAAGCTCTAAATTTACCTTGTATCCCTGTAGCTCTTAATACTGGTAAAGTCTGGCCAAAGAATAGTTTTATGAAATACCCTGGGGATATTCATATTTCATTTTTAGAGCCAATCCTATCGGGCAAAGACAATGAAGAATTTACCAAAGATATAGAAAATCAAATTTATAATGAAATAAGAAAGTTCTCTTAATTATTTTCTACCAAAACCCGGTTTGTCAGTATCTTGACCAGCTTCGATAATTTCTTTTCTGACTTTCTTAGTTGATGAAAAAATCTCTAAAAGTTTTTTACTATCCTTATTTTTTATAGCATCTTTAATTTCATCTAGATTTTTTGAGTAATTGTCTAAAACTTTTAAGATATTTTCACTATTATCAATAAATATATCTTTCCACATTAAAGGGTCTGATGCTGCTATTCTTGTAAAATCTCTTAATCCACCTGCACTATACTGAATGACATCGTCCTTAAATTTGTCTTCTTTGTTAATTGCTGTTTTTACAATACTGTAAGCTACAGCATGTGGTAAATGGCTGGTTAATGATAAAACATAATCATGATCTTCAAATGTCATACGTTTAGTCTTGCTTCCAAGCTTTGACCAAAAATTTTCTAAAGATTTTATTTTATCCTCGGCTACTTTTTTATCAGCAGATATTATGCACCATCTGTTTTTAAATAAACTTGCAAAACCTGCCTCTGGACCACTGTATTCTGTTCCAGCTATAGGATGTGAAGCAATCCAATTTACATTTTTAAGATTTAAATTGCTGATAATTTTATTCACTTCTTTTTTTGCAGAACCTGTATCGGTTAAAATTACATTTTCTTTCAAACTATTATGAATAGATAAAAGTATTTCTTTATAGCTACTTAAAGGAGAAGCAATCACTACTAAATCAGAATCCTTAACAACATCTGAAATGTTACTGCAAATTTCAACTGAAAAATTCTTTTTCAAATAATCAATAACTTTCGATGATTTATCGTAAGCACTAATTTTAGTTGCTAATTTTTTTTCCTCTACTGCTCTCAAAATAGAAGAGCCAATTAAACCACATCCGATTATACTTATTTTATTGAACATTTAATATTCTTTTCATTTTGGAAATTAATTTTCTATTTTCTTCACTTTTCCCAATCGTAATTCTTAATGAATTCTTAATACCATAAACATCCATTTTACGAACTAAAATTCCTGCTTTCGCTAATAATTTAAAAACTCTTGATGAATTAATTTTTGCTTTATCAAAATTTACTAATAAAAAATTGCTATAGCTTCTATTAGTTTCAATTTTCATTTTTTTAAATTCATTAAACATTTTTTTATTCCAATTATTAACGTGTTTAATTTCTTTATTTAACCAAGCACTATCTTTTACTGCAGCAGATGCAGCAAACAAAGCAGCTTTGTTTACATTAAAAGGTGGCTTAATCTTATTTAACGTATCAATAATTTCTTTTGATCCATATCCCCACCCCACTCTCAATCCTGCTAGGCCATAAATTTTTGAAAATGTTCTTGTCATTACCACATTTTTAAAGTTAGAAAATAATTTTAAAGCTGAGAAATAATTTTTTTGTTTTACATATTCAAAATAAGCATCATCAACTACTAACAAAATATTGCTTCGTAGCTTTTTTCGTAAAAACAACAAATCTTTTTTTGCAACATAGGTCCCGGTTGGATTATTAGGATTAGCCAAAAATACAACTTTTGTCTTGTTAGTCACTTTTTTTAAAATATCTTTTACTGAAACTGTAAAATTATTTTCATTTGAATAAATAACTTTTGCTCCATTCATTTTGCTATAAATTCTATAAATAATAAAACTATACTTAGGCACAATTACCTCATCACCTTTTTTTAGGTATGCTTTACAGATTAATTCAAAAATTTGATCTGAACCTGATCCCAAAACAATTCTATTTTTATCTAGTTTAAATTTTTTTGATAAAGTTTCTCTTAAGAAAGTGCCATTGGTGTCGGGATATCTTGCAAAACTTTTTGATACTTTTATATATTCTTTTTTTGCTTTTGGACTAGGTCCAAGCGCAGACTCATTAGCTGATAATTTTATCTTAGCTAGTCTATTTTTAAATACGCTCATTCCTACTACGTATTTTTCAGTTTTTATGTTATTTGGCTTAGGTAATCTCATTAATTAATGTAATATCCAAATTGTTCGAGTTTTTCTAGAAGTCTTTATCTTATATAAAATTGACAAGTTTGTGATGATTTAGTAAATAGATATCGCGCTGATTTAACCATATTGCAAGCGCATAATAAATTTAGCTAAAAAGGGAGATGCCCAGTTTAGCTGGGCTTTTTTTTTGGATGAATAGAAAAATTGAGAATATAAATAAGATTACAATTACTAAACCACTCAAGCTTGATTGTGGAAAAACCATTAAGAATTTTCCTCTGGCCTATGAAACCTATGGAAAACTTAATGAAAATAAAGATAACGCTATTTTAGTATTCCACGCTTTAACTGGCGATCAATTTGTAACTGGCACGAACCCTGTAACAAATAAAGAGGGCTGGTGGGTCACTGCTGTTGGTCCTGGCAAGGCTATTGATACAGATAAATATTTTGTGATTTGCGCAAATGTAATTGGTGGATGTATGGGATCTCTTGGACCAAAAGATACAAATCCTGAAAACAACCAACCCTACGGTTTAGATTTTCCAGTTATCACTATTAAAGATATGGTAAAAGCACAAGAGTCTTTACTGGAACACCTTGGTATAAAAAAACTTTTATGTGCTACTGGCGGATCAATGGGCGGAATGCAGTTATTACAATTTTGCGCAACATTTCCTGATAAAGCTTTTTCAGCTATTCCGATAGCTTGTAGTTCAAGTCATAGTGCACAAAATATTGCACTTAACGAACTAGCACGCCAAGCTATAATGGCTGACCCTGTATGGGATAATGGAAAATATGTATCAAAAAATGTGCAGCCTAAAAATGGCTTAGCAGTTGCAAGAATGGTTGGACATATAAGTTATTTATCTGAAAAAGGTATGCAGGAAAAATTTGGAAGAAAATTACAAGAAAAAGCTGATTACGAATTTAGTTTTAACGCAGATTTTCAGGTAGAGAGTTATTTAAGACACCAAGGTTATGCTTTTGTGGAAAGATTTGATGCAAATTCAATTCTTTATATAACTAGAGCAATGGATTATTTTGATCTTTCTAAACAATATAAAGGTGGGTTAGTTGAAGCTTTTAAAAATCAAGACACGAAATTTCTAGTAATATCATTTTCTTCAGACTGGCTTTATACAACAAAAGAAAATAAGGATATAGTAATCGCATTAAATGCATCTGGAGCTGATGTTTCCTATTCAGAAATAGTAACAGACAAGGGACATGACTCCTTCTTACTAAATGAACCAGAATTTTTAAAAACTCTTAAAGGTTTTATAGATTCAATGTATGAAAAATTTAAAAATGAAAAAAGAATTTAAAGTAATAGCTGAATTATTACCTAACAACACAAGAGTCTTGGATGTTGGTTGCGGAGATGGATCTCTAATGCATTTCCTAAAAGAGGAAAAAAATATAGAGGTTCGTGGATTAGAACTGAATCAAGAAAATGTGCAACAATGCATACACAAAGGTTTACCAGTTATACAGGGGAACGCTGAAACTGAACTTCATCAATTTCCTGATCAATCTTTTGACTACGTTGTGCTTAGCCAAACGTTACAAGCCTTTTATAACCCAGAAGAAGTTTTAAAAAATCTTTTGAGAATAGGCAAAGCAGTAGTTATTTCAATTCCAAATTTTGGATATTGGAAAGTAAGAGTGAAACTTTTGTTATTTGGCGAAATGCCGGTTACAAAAACATTGCCAAACACTTGGTATAATACTCCTAACTTACATATGTGTACTATTAAAGATCTATTTAATTTTTGTTATGAGAAAAATATAAATATCAAACAAGTAGTTGGGGTTAATGAAGATAAAACTTCATTAATAAAAAAAAGTAATTTAGAAATAAAAAATCTCTTTTCAAAATTAGGGATTTTTTTAATAGGGTAAATGATTGTAGAAATTATTCCATGCTTAAGTGACAATTACAGTTATTTAATTCATGAAAAAGAAACAGGAACTATTTCAATAGTAGATCCTTCTGAATTTAATGCCTGTGATAAAATAATAAATAAATATAAAAAGTTAGATTTTATTTTAAATACTCATCATCATGCTGATCATGTTGGTGCTAATCTTGAACTTAAAAAAAAATATAACTCAAAAATTTTAGGCTCAAATTTAGATAAAAATCGTATTCCAGGAATAGATATATTGCTTGAAGAAAATCAAAAGCACAAAATTGGAAATCTAGAATTTAAGGTAATTTTTATTCCAGGCCACACAAGCGGTCATATAGCCTTTTTCTTTAAAAAAGAAAAAATTGCTTTTACTGGAGATACATTATTTTCTTTAGGATGTGGTAGAGTATTTGAAGGCACACATGAGGAAATGTTTAATTCTTTAAATAAAATAAAAAATCTTCCTCCTGATACAAAAATCTATTGTGGACATGAGTACACAAATTCAAATTTAAATTTCTGTTTAAAACATGATCCAAAAAATACCTATTTAAAAGATAAAAAAATTGATATCGAAAAAAAGCTAAACTCTAACCAGCCAACTATTCCGTCTACTATAGCTGACGAAATTGAAACGAACATTTTCCTAAGGTGTGATGACCCTGAAATAAAGCACGGGTTAGGCTTAAAAAATTCATCTGATGTTGAAGTTTTTTCAAAATTACGAGATTTAAAGGACTCCTTTTAGCTTCAATAATCTTGACTTGCTAGCACTGAGAGCTATATTGCGTGGAAATTACAAAAAGAGAATTTATGTCATTTGCTATAATTGAAACTGGTGGAAAACAATACAAAGTAACTGCAAGTAAAATATTAGAAATAGAAAAACTTAACGCTAAAGTTGGTGAAACAATCAAATTTGATAATGTTTTACTTTTAAACGACGATAAAAGTACTGAAGTTGGAAGTCCCAAAGTTGATGGTGCTACTGTAGAAGCCAAACTTTTAGACAATGTTAAAGATAGAACTATATTAATTTTTCATAAAAGAAGAAGAAAGCATTCAAGGAAAAAGAATGGTCATAGACAACGTCATTCAAAGATACAAATAACGAAAATTTTAGCAAAAGGTGGAAAAGTTATAGATGAAGCCAAAATTGTTGAAAAAAAGAAACTTGTTAAAGAAGAGAAAAAAGTTATAAAAAAGCAAGCAAAAAAATAGAAAATTAAATGGCAACAAAAAAAGCAGGTGGATCATCGAAGAACGGCCGAGATAGTAAAGGTAGACGTCTTGGAGTAAAAAAATATGGTGATCAAATTGTAATACCTGGAAACATTATAGTAAGACAAAGAGGAACAAAAATTCATCCTGGTGATAATGTTGGTATGGGCAAAGACCATTCAATTTTTTCTTTAATCAAAGGAAAAGTAAAATTTAAAAAATCTAAATTAAACAGAACTTTTGTTTCTGTAATCCCCAATTAAATCTATATAAATAACCCAAGTTATTTATATTATAATAAAAATGAAATTTTTAGATCAAGCAAAGATTTATATTAAGGCTGGAAACGGCGGCTCAGGTTCTGCAAGCTTCAGAAGAGAAAAGTTTGTGGAGTATGGCGGACCAGATGGTGGTGATGGGGGAGACGGTGGTTCTATAATTGTTCAATCAGATAGAAATCTTAATACATTAATTGATTTCAGATATGCACAACATTTTAAAGCCCAACACGGGAAGCCAGGGAGTAAAAGAAATAAAACAGGTGCTAAAGGGGAAGATTTGATTTTAAAAGTTCCATTAGGAACTCAATTATATGAAGAAGATAATAATACATTAATTTTTGACTTTACAAAAAATAAAGAGAAATACCTTGTAGCATCGGGTGGCAAAGGAGGTCTCGGCAACGTACGGTTTAAAAGTTCAACAAATAGAGCGCCGAGAAAAAAAACTAATGGAAAATTAGGGGAAGAATTTTGGATATGGCTTCAATTAAAAGTAATTGCTGATATTGGAATCATCGGTAAACCAAACGCTGGTAAATCTAGTTTGCTTGCAGCGTTAACAAGAGCTAAGCCCAAAATAGCGAATTATCCTTTTACAACAATAAATCCAAATTTAGGAGTATCTTATTACGGGGGGAAAGAGATTACTTTAGCTGATATTCCTGGTTTAGTAGAAGGTGCACATAAAGGTATTGGTCTTGGAGATAAATTCTTAAGACATATAGAAAGGTGTAAAACTTTACTTCATTTAATAGATTTATCAGAAGACGATTTACTAAATTCTTATAAAAAAATTAAATTAGAATTATCTAATTATGATAAAGGTTTAATAAAAAAGCAAGAAATCATTTTTTTTAATAAATCAGATTTATTAGATAAAGATGAAATACATAAAAAAATAAAGGAATTTAAAAATAAAATTAAAACAAAATATGAAGTTGTTTCTGTTTATTCTAATAAAGATATTCTAAAAATAAAAAAATTATTGATTAAATATGCTAGTTAAAAATGCAAATAAGATAGTTTTAAAACTTGGATCTACGACTGTAGTTGACAGTAAAGGTGTTTTCAAAAAAAAGTGGGTAACTTCTCTTATTAAAGATATTAAAAAATACGGAAAAAGAAAAAACTTTGTAATTGTATCTTCAGGTGCAATTGCTCTTGGCCAAAAATATCTAAGAATTAAAAAAGGAAAAATTAAATTAGAAATGAGTCAAGCTATTGCAGCAATTGGACAGATTCATTTAGCCGGAGAATTTCAAAAATTATTTGATAAATATAAGATTAAAACTGGTCAAATTTTAATTAGTCCAGATGACACCGAGCAGAGAAGAAGGGCTATTAATGTAAGAAGAACTTTTGAAAATTTGTTTAAGCTTAAAGCTATTCCTGTAGTAAATGAAAATGACTCTACAGCAACTAGCGAAATAAAATATGGAGATAATGATAGACTGGCTGCAAGAGTGGCTCAGATTATTGGAGCTGACATGTTAATTTTGTTTTCTGATGTTGATGGGCTTTACGATAAGTCTAAGGGTAAGAAAATCGTTAGAGAAGTTACTTCAATTAATGAGCAAATAATGTCCCTAGTAGATAATAAGAAGAATAAATTTGGTTCAGGGGGCATTACTACAAAGTTGGATGCTGCTAAGATTTGTATAAATTCAGGCACCCATATGTTTATTGCCAATGGTAAGATAAACAACCCAATTTTAAATATGATTAAAAATAAAAAATATACTCACTTCATTCCAAAAATTTCTACTTTAGATGCTAGAAAAAAATGGATTATCGGCTCTCTTAATTATAATGGAACTATATACATAGATAACGGAGCTGCAAAAGCTCTATCAAATGGTAAAAGTTTGTTAGCAGCCGGGATAACTAAGATTAATGGAAGCTTCAAAAAAGGTGAAAATGTAATAATTTTAGATCAAAATAATAATCAACTTGCTCGAGGATTAGCTTCTTTTAGTTCAAATGAAATTGATAAAATTAAAGGCAAACAAAGCAAAGAAATTGAAAAAATTCTTGGTTATCTGAGTAAATCTGAAGTCATACACAAAGATGATATGGTATTATTATAAATGAGTTATTTAGAAACGATAGGAAAAAATGCAAAGAAGGCCTTTGAGGATTTGAAGGGCATTAAACATAAAAAAATTAAAAAAGTATTAGATAATTACAATCAATCTCTATTAAGAAACACCAATAGAATCATCAAGGAAAACTTAAAAGATGTAAAAAATGTAAAAAGGAAACATTTGATAGATAGACTTATATTAAATAAAAAAAGGATTGAAGGTATTAGAAATTCAATAAATCAAATAGCAAAATTTAAAGATCCAATTGGTAGAGTTTTAGAAAAATGGAATAGGCCAAATAATTTAACAATAAAAAAAATAACTACTCCAATCGGCGTTATAGGCGTGATATATGAGAGTAGACCTAATGTGACTGCTGATGTTGCGGCATTATGTTTAAAATCTGGCAATTGTTCTATTCTAAGAGGCGGGTCTGAGGCTTTTAATTCAAATAAACTACTTGCTAATTTATTCAGAGATAATTTAAGGAAAAATAACATCAATCAAAATTGTGTTCAATTTATTGAAAATAAAAATAGAAAGGTGGTAGACCAATTATTATCAAAAATGAGTTCTTATATAGATGTGATTGTTCCAAGAGGAGGAAAAGGACTTGTAGCGAAAGTGCAAAAATTTTCTAATGTACATGTAATTGGTCATCTTGAGGGAATGTGCCATATTTATGTTGATAAAACCGCAAATCTAAAAATGGCAAAAGATTTAATTATCAATGCAAAGATGAGAAGAACAAGTATATGTGGAGCAGTTGAAACTCTTCTAATTGAAGAAAAAGCTTTAAACACACATGCTAAAGAAATTATTAATTCTCTTTTAAGTTCTGGCTGCGAAGTAAGAGTTGATCAAAAGGTTAACAAAGTTTTTAAAGGGAAGTTGAAAAATGCTAAAGAAATAGATTGGAGAACAGAATATCTTGACGCAATTATTTCAATTAAAGCAGTTAAAAACGTAAAAGATGCAATCAAACATATTTTAAAATATGGCACAATGCATACAGATAGTATTATAACAAACAACAAAAAAAACGCTGAAGTTTTTTTAAATGGTGTTAATAGCTCAATAGCAATGCATAACGTTTCAACTCAATTTGCAGATGGAGGTGAATTTGGTTTTGGTGGTGAAATTGGTATATCTACTAATAAACTTCCTCCTAGAGGTCCTGTAGGAATAAATCAATTAACATCTTACAAATATTTTGTTTCTGGAAAAGGGATTATTAGACCATAATTAATGGCAAATTATAAGAATAAATACATTGGATTATTAGGCGGCAGTTTTGATCCAGCACACAAAGGTCACTTAGGTATATCAAAAATTGCGATTAAAAAATTTAAGTTAAAGAAAATTTATTGGGTTATAACAAAAAAAAATCCTTTTAAGAAAAAAACTTTTTATTCTTTAATTGAAAGAATTAATTATGCAAAGAAGATATCTAGAACTCAAAAAAAAATTCAGGTAATTCATTTGGATAAAATTATTAAATCCACCAGAAGTATAAATGTAATAAATTATTTTATTAAAAAAAAAAGTTTTAAGAATATCTATTTTATAATTGGATCTGATAATTTAGTACAATTTCACAAATGGAAAAGCTGGAAAAAAATAGTAAAATTAGCAAAATTAATGGTTTTTTCTCGAAAAGGATATGATAAAAAGGGAATGAAATCAATTGTGGTTAAAAATTTTAAAAATAAAATTACTTTTATTAAGAATAAACCGTTTATAATTTCATCAACTCAATTAAAAAGGCAAGAAAATTTAATTATTAAATGAAAATCAAAGATATTAAAAATAATATTGAAAAAATACTTGATAATAATAAAGCTCAAAGCATCACTACTATCAATCTAGAAAATAAGTCCTATATAGCTGATTATATGATAATAGCATCAGGCACTTCTTCAAGACATCTTCAATCACTTTCGGAAATTCTTGTAAATGAACTTAAAAAACTAGGAATTGATAACTGTCGAATTGAAGGTAAAGATAGTAAAGATTGGAAATTAGTTGATGCACATGATGTTATTATTCATATTTTTCATCCAGAAAAGAGAGAGTTTTATGATCTTGAAAAAATGTGGTCCGAAGAAATACCTAAAGAGAGAGCAACCTTATGAGAAAAATTCTGTTTTTTTCGATTTTGATATTAAATTTAAATGTATCAGCTTTTTCGAAGAACGATCTTTATGAAAAAATTGATTTGTTTGGTGAAGTCTTAGAAAATATCAAAAAAGACTATGTGGATGAAGTAGATCAATCTGAAATGATGGACTCAGCTATTAACGGGGTCTTGCAATCTTTAGATCCATACTCTGCATACATGTCTCCTGAACTATTTAAAGAAATGCAAACTGATACGAGGGGTGAGTTCGGTGGCTTAGGAATAGAAATTGGAATGGAATCTGGAGTTGTAAAAGTTATCTCGCCAATTGATGATACGCCAGCAGCTAGAGCAGGTATTAAGGCTGGTGATTACATTGTAAAAATTGGTAAAGAACAAGTCCAAGGAAAAACTTTGATGGAAGCTGTAAAATTAATGCGTGGTCCAGTTGGTACTTCAATAGATTTAACAGTAAGAAGAAAAAATGTGAAAAAACCTCTTGAATTTAAAATTACTAGAAAAATTATAGAGATTAAGTCAGTAAACTCTGAAATCATAAGCAAAGAAAAAAATATTGGATACATAAGACTCAAATCTTTTAATGAAAATAGTGATAAACAATTTTTAAAATCTATAAAAAATTTTGAAAAAAATAAAAAAATAAAAGGCTATGTGCTAGATTTAAGAAATAATCCAGGTGGTCTCCTTACACAAGCAATTAATATAACTGATTTTTTTTTAGACGATGGTGAGATAGTTTCAACAAAAGGTAGAAATGTTTCAGAGACAAGAAAATTTTTTGCTAGAAAGGGTGATGAAGTAAGGGGGAAACCTATTGTTGTATTAATAAATAACGGATCTGCTTCAGCGGCTGAAATATTTGCTGGAGCATTGAAAGATCATAAAAGAGCAATAATTTTAGGTGAAAGTTCTTACGGTAAAGGATCTGTTCAATCTATCATACCTCTAAAAAATGGCGGAGGTATTAGGTTAACTATTTCAAAATACTATCTTCCATCTGGCAAATCTATTTCAGAAGTCGGTGTAACTCCCGATATTTTAGTTGAGGAAATTGGAGATGATTTTAAAATTAAATCAGAAAAAGATAATCAACTAAACTACGCTATCAAGCTATTCAATTCTTAGAAAATGGCTGAGCAAAAACTCCCTTTAAGAACTGGAGTAGGTATAATAGTTTTAAATAATCAAAATAAAATTTTTGTTGGTAAAAGAAAAGATAATCCTGGTGACAAATGGCAAATGCCACAAGGCGGTGTAGACGAAGGTGAAGACTATATTGCTGCAATGAAAAGAGAATTGTTGGAAGAAACTAGTATTAAAAATATTGAAATTATAAAAGAAATTGACAAAATTTATCAATATGAATTACCTGAAAATTTAGTTGGTATAATTTGGAAAGGTAAATACAGAGGACAAAAACAAAAATGGTTTATCACAAGATTCTTAGGAGAGGAAAAAGAGATAAATTTAAATACAAAACACGCAGAATTTGTAGATTGGAAATGGATTGAACCTAAATTGTTACCCGAAGTAATAGTTTATTTTAAAAAAGATTTATATCTTAATCTTCTCAGAGAGATTAACCTTGTTATTGGCTAATTTCTTTTAAAGTTTCTAACTTGTAAGACGCTATGTATCTATCTTTATCAGTAGACTGATTACTTAAGTTTGCCTCTGCTTTTTGGAGAAGTTCGTTGATTTTGCTTTTATCTAGATTAACTAGATCTCTAGCAGTTGAAGTTAAAATTAATAAGTTATTATTTGAAAACTCAACCGTTCCCTCTTCTACATAATATCTTTTTTCGCTTTCAGCCTTTATTGTAATAATCCCAGGTCTCAAAAATGTAATTAGAGGGATATGATTATTTAAAATTCCCATCTGGCCTTCAAAAGAAGGAATTATTACTTCATTCGTTTCTTGTTTTAAAATTGTTTGGTCTGGACTTATTATTTCAACTGTAAACATTTCTGGCATTATTTACTGTCTTTAGATAATTTTTCTGCTTTCTCAATTACTTCTTCTATACCACCCACCATATAAAATGCAGCTTCAGGCAAATGATCGTACTCTCCCTTACATATAGCGTCAAAACCTTTTATCGTATCATTTAGGTCTACTAGTTTTCCAGGAGAACCAGTAAATACTTCAGCAACAAAAAATGGTTGAGATAGAAATCTTTGTATTTTTCTTGCTCTGGCAACTGTTAATTTATCCTCCTCAGATAGTTCGTCCATTCCTAGAATAGCGATAATATCTTGAAGAGATTTATACGCTTGTAAAATTTTTTGCACATCTCTAGCCACTCTATAATGCTCTTCTCCAACTACTCTTGGATCTAAAATTCTTGAAGTTGAGTCTAACGGATCTACAGCAGGATAAATTCCTATTTCTGCAATTTGTCTTGATAACACTGTTGTTGCGTCTAAGTGTGAAAAAGATGTAGCGGGCGCTGGATCTGTTAAGTCATCAGCAGGAACATAAATGGCCTGAACAGAAGTAATAGAACCTTTGTCCGTAGAAGTGATTCTTTCCTGCAAATTACCCATATCTGTAGCAAGTGTTGGTTGATATCCAACGGCTGAAGGAATTCTTCCTAATAAAGCTGATACTTCCGAACCAGCTTGGGTGAATCTAAATATATTGTCTACGAAGAATAAAACATCCTGACCTGCTTTATCTCTAAAGTATTCAGCAACTGTCAAACCGGTTAATGCTACTCTTGCTCTTGCTCCTGGGGGTTCATTCATCTGTCCATAAACAAGTGCTGCTTTTGATCCTTTACCATCGGTTTTTATTACTCCTGACTCAATCATTTCGTGATACAAATCATTTCCTTCTCTAGTTCTTTCACCAACACCTGCGAAAACTGAAAATCCTCCGTGTGCCTTTGCAATGTTATTAATTAATTCCATGATCGTAACTGTTTTTCCAACTCCGGCTCCACCAAATAATCCAATTTTTCCACCTTTCGCATATGGTGCTAAAAGGTCGATAACTTTTATGCCTGTAACCAATTGTTCAGTTTCAGTTGCTTGATCAGTAAATTTTGGAGCTGCTCTGTGTATTGGCCATCTTTCTTTTGTCTTAACTTCACCTTTTTCATCTATAGACTCACCAACAACATTAATAATTCTTCCTAGTGTTTCAGGACCAACTGGCACGCTTATAGGCGCTTCAGTGTTTACGACTTCATCACCTCTTTTAAGACCTTCTGTTGCGTCCATCGCAATAGTTCTAACACCGTTTTCTCCTAAGTGCTGGGCAACTTCTAAGATCAGTTTATTTCCTGAATTGTTCACTTCCAAGGCTGTATAAATTTCCGGTAAGTCAGACTCGAAATTTACGTCAACTACTGCACCAATGATTTGTGTTATTTTTCCTTTTTTGCTCATTATTATAAACTTTCTGCTCCTGATATAATTTCTATTAATTCTTTCGTAATAGAGGCTTGTCTGCTTCTATTATAATCGATTGTAAGCTTATCGACTAAATCTCCAGCGTTTCTCGTCGCGTTATCCATCGCCGTCATTCTTGATCCTTGTTCACTTGCTGCATTTTCAAGCAGAGCTTTGAAAACTTGAGTTGAAATATTTTTTGGTAACAGGTCCTCTAAAATTTCATCTTCCTCTGGTTCAAATTCATATGAAAAGTTTTCGTCATTGCTTTCTTTTAAATTTTTTGTCTCTGCTGGAATTATTTGTTGAGCTTGAGGTATCTGCGTAATTACATTTTTAAAATTATTGTAAAATATAATACATTTATCAAATTTATTTTGATTGAATAAGGATATTATTTCTTTTCCTACCACATCCGCATCATTGAAGCTTATATTTTTTTTATCTTTAAAACTGAATTTTTTAATTATATATTTACTGTATTCTCTTTTAATTTGGTCATGTCCTTTCGATCCAACAGTAATTATATTAAGTTCTTTTCCTTCACTTAAAATTTTTTTAAAATTAGTCTTTGCTAATTTACAAATATTTGAATTAAATCCTCCACAAAGTCCTCTATCAGCAGTTAAAACTACACATAAATACTTTTTATCTTCACCTGTTCCTATAAGCAGTTTTGGTGCATTTTGAGGATCGTTAATGGATTTTGTCAAATTCAATATTATATTTTGCATTTTTTGACTGTAAGGTCTGCCTTTCTCCGCGCTTTCTTGAGCTTTCCTAAGCTTTGCTGCAGCAACCATCTTCATTGCCTTAGTAATTTTTTGCGTAGATTTTACACTTTTAATTCTTTTTTTAAGATCGTCTAAACTAGGCATTATTTTTTCTTATATTCCTCTATAACTTGTATTAATTGATTTTCTGTATCTTCATCTAATTTTCCTGAGGATTGAATAGCTTCAATAATTTCTGGTTTATCTTTTTTGATTTTTTCTATTATATCTTTCTCAAATCCTTTAATTTTTCCTAAATCAACATCATCCAAATATCCTTTTACTCCAGCAAAAACTGAAATTACTTGTTCTGCGACAGTCATTGGAGAGTATTGGTCTTGTTTTAATAATTCTGTTAATTTTGCTCCTCGATTTAATAGTTGTTGAGTAGAAGCATCTAAGTCTGATCCAAATTGGGCGAAGGCTGCCATTTCTCTATATTGAGCGAGTTCTAACTTAATGGAGCCAGCTACTTTTTTCATCGCTTTCGTTTGTGCTGCAGATCCTACTCGTGATACGGATAAACCAACGTTAACAGCAGGTCTTATTCCTTGATTGAATAATTCAGTTTCTAAAAATATTTGTCCATCAGTAATAGAAATTACGTTTGTAGGAATATAAGCAGAAACATCACCTGCTTGTGTCTCAATAATTGGTAATGCAGTTAATGATCCGCCTCCATTAGCGTCACTTAATTTTGCAGATCTTTCTAAAAGTCTACTGTGAAGATAAAATACATCACCAGGGTAAGCTTCCCTTCCTGGAGGTCGTCTAAGTAAAAGTGACATTTGTCTATATGCTACTGCCTGTTTTGATAAGTCGTCATAAACTATTAAAGCATGCATTCCGTTATCTCTAAAATATTCACCTATTGTGCAGCCAGTATAAGGAGCTAAAAACTGAAGCGGTGCAGAGTCTGATGCTGTTGCAGCAACTATTGTTGTATATTTAAGTGCGCCTGCTTCTTCTAAAGTTTTTGTTATTTGAGCTACAGTTGAACGTTTTTGTCCAATTGCTACATAAACACAATAAAGTTTTTTCTTTTCATCAGATGATTCATTTATTTTTTTTTGATTGATTATTGCATCAATTGCAACTGCTGTTTTACCTGTTTGTCTATCACCGATAATTAATTCCCTTTGGCCTCTTCCTACAGGTATAAGTGAGTCGATAGATTTTAAACCCGTCTGCATTGGTTCACTAACAGATTGTCTAGGAATTATTCCTGGAGCTTTTACTTCAACTCTTTTTCTATCTTTAGAAGAGATAGCTCCTTTTCCATCTATTGGATTTCCTAAACCATCAACAACTCTTCCTAATAATTCTTTTCCGACTGGAACATCCACAATTGCGTTAGTTCTTTTTATTGTATCGCCTTCTTTAATCTTTCTATCATCTCCAAAAATTACAACTCCAACATTGTCATTTTCCAGATTTAATGCCATACCTTTAGAACCATCTTCAAACTCAACCATTTCTCCAGCCTGAACATTGTCTAAACCGTAAACTCGTGCAATTCCATCACCAACTGATAAAACTTTTCCGATTTCTGAAACTTCAGCTTTTTCACCAAAATTTTTAATTTGATCTTTAAGTAATTTAGTAACTTCTGAGGGATTTATAGACATATTAATTTTCTAACATTTCTTGTTTGTATTTATTTAATTTATTTTTTATCGAGGTATCGATCATAAAGCTTCCAAGTTGAAGTTTTAATCCTCCGATAAGCTCTTTATCAACCCTGTAGTTAAATTTTATAGTTGAGCTTGTTGAAGAAGATAGTTCTTTACTTATATTCTCAAGTTCAGTCTCTGATAATTCTTTTGAGGATATTAACGAAGCTTTAACTTCACCTCTTTTTTGTGCACATAATTTTAAAAAACTATCAATAATTTTTTCAACAAAAAATATTCTTCTTTTTTCTATTAATAAAAACATAAAATTTTTTAAATTTTTTGAAAAGTTTAGCTTTTCAGCTAATAATTTTAATGCGTTGTTTTGGTTTACTTTACTTTGAGTTGGATTGTGTATGAAATTTTTTATCTCAAGGCTATTGTTCAATAAAGAGGCAAAGTTCTTGATGTCATTTTCTATTTTCTCTAATTCACTAGCTTCTCGCGCTACTTCAAAAAGTGCACGGGAGTATCTTTCTGAAGTTTCTGATGAGAAAGATTTATTTGTGCTCATTTTTTATTGAAATTATTGTGAAATAATGAGCGTGTCGTATCATAAGAGTTTACCTTGATCAAGTTGCCAATTTAAAAATTATCCAAAGTTAACGGGATCGACATCAACCGTAAGTTTAATTTTGCTTGAGATTTTCAATGAATTTAGAAGGTTGGAAACCATTTTTTGCTTTAAGCTTTTCTCACTAAACCTAATTAATAATCTTGATCTAAATTTTTTTTTTATCTTTAGTAAAGGTGAGTCTACAGGGCCCATGATTTCTAAACCATTAATTATACTAAGACGTTTTTTAATTTCTCTAGCCCCCTCGATACTTAAAGATTGATTATTTGCTGATATAATTATTGCAATAAGTCTACAAAAAGGAGGAAGGGAATTTTCTTTTCTTGAAATAAGCTCTTTTTTTAAAATTTCATCAGGATTGTTTTTTATCAGTTCATTTAAGGTAATGTTTTCTGGAGATAATGTTTGGTAAACAATTAAAGAGTCAGAGCTAAATCTACCAGCCCTTCCACTTAATTGACTATACAATTGAATATTTTTTTCAGTGGTCCTTAGATCATAACCTCTTCCTGAAAAATCTGCATCAATTACAACTATACAATTTAATTTAGGAAAATTGAAACCTTTTGAAATCATCTGAGTTCCAACTAAAATATCTACCTGATTATTTCTGATTCTATTAAATAAAGAATTTGTGTGATTTTTTTTTTTCATATAATCACTTGAAAAAATTTCTATTTTGCTAGTAGGAAATAATTTAATTACTTCCTCATAAATTTTTTCAACACCTGGCCCATACATTATAAAATCACAATTTTTTTTATCTTTACATGTATTAGATATTTTTTTTTCAGAAGAACAATGATGGCAAACAGCTTTATTTTTACTTTTGTGAAATGTTAAATACATCGAGCAATTATTGCATATTTGCTTATATCCACAGTTTTTACAAATTAAATATGGAGCATAACCTCTTCTATTTAAAAAAAATAAAACCTGATCATTTTTCTCAAGAAACTTTTTGACAATTTTAATACTCTCATCAGAAATAAAACTTTTTTTAATTTTTTTTAAATTTAAATTTACAATTTTTGTTTTTGGTAAAGGATAGTCGGCATATCTTTTGTTAATTTTAAAATGCCGAAATTTTTTATTTTGTATGTTATTAAAAGTTTCTAGCGATGGTATGGAACTAACTAAATGAATTGGTATTTTCTCAAAAGAGGCTCTGGCTATTGCCATATCTCTCGCGTGGTATATAACGCCTTCATCTTGCTTGTAAGAAGTGTCATGTTCTTCATCAACTATTATAACTCCAAGTTTTTTAAAAGGTAAAAGCAAAGAAGATCTCGCTCCAACTACTAATTTAATATTATTATTAATTATACCATTCCAAATAATTCTTTTATTTTTTGGCGTTATTTTTGAATGCCAAATTGCAGGTTCGAAACCAAAAAAATCATAGAACCTTGTCTTAAATTCATTAGTTAAAAAAATTTCAGGAAGCAAAACTAAAGCTTGCTTATTTTCAGCAATAATTTTTTTTATTCTCTCGAAATATACAAGTGTTTTGCCTGAACCAGTAGTTCCCTGAAGAACAGAAACATCAAATCTATTATTTTTTGAATTTAAAAATTTTAAAGCATTATTCTGTTCTTGATTCAAGTAAAATTTTTTTGCTTTAATAATTCTTAAGTCAAAATTTTTATCATTTTTTTTAAATAAATTTTTATTTCCTCCAATAACCATTTTAAGAACAAGCCCTAAAGGTGTTACGTTGTACATAGCAAACCATTTCATAAAATTAATGAAATTTTTATTTAAAGAAATTTTACTTATCTTTTTATGAATATTTTTAATTTTTATGTCTTTTGGTGCAAAACTTTTGTCCGGCCAAACAACGCCGATAGCCTTTTCTTTTCCAAAAGGGATTTCGACAATATCACCGGGGGTAAATTTTTCTTTTTTTGTCCCATATGTGAATGAAAAGTTAAATATTTTAGGCAGCAGTACTTGCGCTTTCATATTTTAATAGTAGTTGAATTTTTCTTTTTTAAAAATGAATTGGTCTTTTATCAACAGCTAAAGCTGCTTCTTTAATGGCTTCTGTATGTGTAGGATGAGCATGACACGTTCTAGCAATATCTTCTGAACTTGCTCCAAATTCCATCGCTAAAGCCATCTCTGCAATCATATCTCCACTGTGAGGCCCAATGATATGGACGCCTAGAACTTTGTCAGTTTTGCCATCAGCGAGTATTTTAACAAAGCCTTCAGTTTCATTGTTTACTTTAGCTCTAGAGTTAGCAAGAAATGGGAATTTGCCAATCTTATAAGATTTGTTTTCCTCTTTTAATTGTTCCTCTGTTTTTCCAACAGTAGCAACTTCTGGCGATGTATAAATCACACCTGGTATTACATCGTAATTAACATGACCTGCTTGACCTGCTAAAATTTCTGCAACAGCGATGCCTTCTTCCTCTGCTTTATGTGCTAACATTGGTCCTTTGATAACATCACCAATAGCGTAAATATTATTCACTGAAGTTTGCAATTTATCATTAACTTCTATTCTTCCTTTATTGTCTTTTTTAATTCCAACTTTTGAAAGATTTAATCCTTCAGTATATGGTTTTCTTCCTACTGATACTAAAACTTTATCTACTTCCAATTTCTCTTTTTTTGAACTCTTAACATTTGTATATGAGATGGATACTGAGCCACCTTGATCTTTTACTGACTCGACTTTTGAGCCCATCTTAAACTTGATTCCTTGTTTTGTTAAAATTTTTTGAAATTCATTTGAAACTTCTCTATCCATTCCAGGAGTTATGTAGTCTAAATACTCTACAACAGTAACTTCAGAGCCTAATCTTGACCAGACAGATCCCATTTCCAAGCCAATATAACCTCCCCCGATAACTGCAAGTTTCTTAGGGACTTTGTCAAAAGATAGGGCGCCAGTAGAAGATACAATATTTTTTTCATCTATTTCTATTCCAGGTAATGTAGACACAGTTGATCCAGTGGCTATAACAATATTTTTAGATTTAACATTAGTTCTTTTGTTATTATCTTCATAAACTACAATATCATTTTTTGAAAAAAGAACACCTTTGCCTTTAAAATATGTAACCTTATTTTTTTTAAATAAAAACTCTACTCCTTTAGTTAATACTTGAATAGATTTGTTCTTATTTGACATCATTTTTTCAATGTTAAGTTTTATTCCGTCAATTTCTATACCTTGTTTATTAAAGTCTTTTTTTGCTTTATGAAAATTTTCAGATAAATTTAATAAGCTTTTAGACGGTATACATCCAACATTTAAACATGTCCCACCTAAGGCCCCTCTTGATTCTATACAAGCTGTTTTTAACCCTAGCTGCGCAGCTCTTATTGCACATACATAACCGCCTGGACCGCCGCCAATAACTACTAAATCAAAATTACTTTCCATAATTATATGTTAAGAAAAAGTCTTTGAGGGTTTTCTAGACACTCTTTAACTATTTTTAAAAACGAAACTGCTTCTTTTCCATCAATAATTCTATGATCATAAGATAATGCCAAATACATCACTGGCCTAGGTTCAACATTTCCATCAGCTACAACGGGTCTTTGTACAATATTATGCATTCCAAGAACTGCTGATTGAGGTGGATTTAAAATTGGAGTGGATAACATAGAACCATATATTCCTCCATTAGTGATAGTAAAAGTTCCACCTTGTAAGTCCTCTATAGTAATTTTTCCATCTCTAGCTTTTTGGCTAAGATCACCAATATTTTTTTCAATATCTGCAAAAGACATTTCATCAGTCTCTCTTAAAACAGGAACCACTAAGCCTTTATCAGTTCCAACGGCTATACTTATATTATAATAATTTTTGTAAACTATTTCATTGCCTTGTATTTCAGCGTTAATTGCAGGATAATTTTTTAAACCAATTACGCATGCTTTTACAAAAAAAGACATGAAACCTAGTTTTACTCCGTATTTATTTAAAAATTCATCTTTATATCGATTTCTCATTGAAATAACTTCGCTCATATCTACTTCATTAAATGTAGTTAGCATTGCTGCATTTTCTTGAGCTTCTTTTAATCTTTTTGCAATTGTTTGCCTCAACCTTGTCATTTTAATTCTCTCTTCAGGGCCGTATTTAATTTTTCTTTCTGATGGAGGAGGTTTGGAACCCATTAAACTCATGATATCTTCTTTTAAAATTGTTCCATTTTTTCCTGTACCTTGAATTTTAGATAAATCTATATTTGATTCTACTGCCATTTTTCTTGCAGAGGGAGCTACTCTTGATTCCTGTGGTTTTTTAGAAATATTTTTACTAACTGAAACCTCCTCATGTATTTGATCGAGTATCAAAGGTTCTTCTTCCTTGTTAGCTTGTGCTGCTACAATTTTTTTAACTGGCGCTGGTTTTTTTAATGGAGGTGTTTTTTTTATTTCCTCTAAAATTGGTTTAACTTCTTTTTTAATTTCTTTTTCTTGTTTAGGAGGAGGGCTATATTTTTTTACCTCTTTTACCGGTGGTTGAGCACTTGCGCCTCCATTAATTGTACCAAGAAGGGATCCAACATTGACTGTTTCACCTTCTTTTACTGCAATATTACTTAACACTCCATTGCTTGGTGCTGGCACTTCAACATTTACTTTATCTGTTTCAAGCTCAACAATGGGTTCATCAGCTACAACTTTCTCTCCTTGATTTTTTAGCCATTTCGATACTGTTGCCTCTGTGACTGATTCACCAAGCGTGGGAACTGTTATTTTTTCTGCCATTAGTCTTTTAATATCTTTTCTAATATTTCTTTTTGTTGTGCAAGATGTTTATTGAGGTTTCCTGTCGCTGTAGAAGAAGAAGCGTTTCTGCCTACATATTTTACTGATTTATCACCAAGATTAATCATTTCCAAAGTTCTATCTATATAATTTCTTACAGTATTCCAAGCACCCATATTTTTTGGTTCTTCCTGGCACCAAATAAATTCTGCTTTATTGTACCTTTTTAAGATGTTGGCTAAAGTTTTAGCAGGAAAAGGATACAACTGTTCTATTCTAACAAAAGTAACTCTATCATTTTTTATTTTTTCTCTTGATTCAAGTAAGTCATAATAAATTTTTCCAGAGCACATCACAACTTTTTCAATTTTTTCATCTCTTTTTTTAAGCTCTAATAAATTATTTACCTTTGAATAAGCATCGTCTTCTAAAACTCTATGGAACGTACTTTTTTTAGAGAAATCTGACAAATTTGATATACATCTTTTGTGTCTCAATAAAGATTTTGGTGTCATTACTATTAATGGTTTTCTAAATTCTCTGTGCATTTGACGTCTTAAAACATGAAAATAGTTTGCTGGTGTAGTGCAATTTACAACTTGCATATTTTCACCAGCACACAACTGTAAGAATCTTTCTAACCTTGCAGAAGAATGCTCAGGTCCTTGTCCTTCATAACCATGTGGTAGGAGCATTACTAAACCACTAGCTCTTCCCCATTTCGACTCACCTGAAGAGATAAATTGATCTATAATTATCTGAGCTCCATTAGCAAAGTCTCCAAATTGAGCTTCCCATAAAACTAGAGTTTCAGGTTCAGAAAGCGAGTATCCAAACTCAAAACCTAATACCGCAAATTCTGAAAGCAAACTATCTATTACTTCAAAATTCTTTTGTCCTGCTTTAATGTTGTTCAATGGTATGTATCTTTGATGATTATCTTGATTTCTTAGAAAAGCATGTCTTTGACTAAAAGTTCCTCTTCCTGAGTCTTGCCCCGATAGTCTTACTGAAAAGCCCTCGGCTAGTAGTGTTCCAAATGCAAGACTTTCGGCCGTAGCCCAATCTATACTACTTTCTCTTTCTATTGATTGATTTCTTAAATCAAATATTTTTTTTAAAGTTTTGTGAACAGAAAAACCAGCAGGAATTTTAGAAATTTTTTTTCCAACAGCTTTTAATAATTTACTTTCAACGCCACTTGCTCCTCTTTTATCTTTACCTAAACCTGGCTTAAATCTTGACCATACACCATCAAACCATTTTAAATCAGATTTATAGCTTTTAGATTTTTCAAACTCGTTTTCTAACCATTTTTTAAAATTAGTTTTATTTTTTTGTAATTCGTTATCCGAAGTTAGTCCTTCATTACTTAATTTTTGACCATATAAAGTAAGTGTAGATGGATGTGACTTAATTTTTTTATACATTAATGGTTGTGTAAATGACGGTTCGTCTCCTTCATTATGTCCAAATCTTCTATAACAAACCATGTCTATCACAACATCTCTTTTAAATTTTTGCCTGTACTCCGTTGCTACCTTAGCGCAGTGAACCACTGCTTCTGGATCATCTCCATTGACATGAAAAATTGGAGCTTGAGCGATTTTTGCGACATCAGATGGGTATGGCGAAGATCTTGCAAATCGTGGAGCTGTTGTAAATCCAATCTGATTATTTACAATGATATGGATTGTTCCCCCAATATTATGGCCTGGCAATCCGGACATCGCAAAACATTCAGCAACGATACCTTGTCCGGCAAACGCAGCATCACCATGCATTAAAACGGGAATAACTTTTTTTCTTTCCTTATCTTTATGAAAAAATTGTTTTGCTCTAACTTGGCCGAGCACTACTGGATTAACAGCTTCTAAATGAGATGGATTATCTGTTAAGCTGATATGAACAATATTTCCATCAAAGTCTCGATTTGAGGAGGCGCCTAAATGATACTTTACGTCTCCTTCAAAGTCTTTTTTTGATGAAACTGTTTTTCCAAAAAATTCACTAAATATAGCTCTGTAAGATTTTCCCATAACATTTGCTAATACATTTAATCTTCCTCTGTGAGGCATTCCAATTTTAATTTCTTTCGCTCCAAGATTTCCCCCTCTTTTAATTATTTGCTCTAGTGCAGGTATAAGAGCTTCACCTCCATCTAGTCCGAATCTTTTTGTGCCAACAAATTTAACATGCAAATATTTTTCAAATCCCTCAGCCTGAATAATTTTATTTAAAATTGCTTTTTTTCCATTTTCTGTAAAGGTAATATCTTTTTCTGGTCCTTCTATTCTATCTCTTATCCATGCTTTTTCATCTGGATCACCCATATGCATAAATTCATACCCAATCGTCGAGCAATAAGTTCTTTTTAAAATATCTAAAATTTGATTTAAGTTGGCATACTGAAGTCCTAAAACGCCATCTAAAAAAATTTTTCTTTTGTAGTCAATTTTTGTAAAACCATATGACTCTGGTTTAAGTTCAGGATGCTCTTCTTTTTTTTGTATTGAGAGTGGGTCTAAATTTGCGATTAGATGACCTCTAATTCTATAGGCTCTAATTAACATAATTGCTCGAACAGAGTCTTTGGATGCCTGTTTGGCAGATCTTGAGTCTGTATTGATGTTTTCTTCTACAAATTCTTTTTTATCTTCTAATACTTCTTCAAGTTTTTTAAACTTTTTTTCTGGTGACCAGGTTGGTCCTCTTAGATCATTGAAAACAAGTTTCTCATCATCACTTAGCCCATCAAAAAAATTTTTCCAGCTTTCGGGTAATGATTTTGGATCAGAAATATAATCAGCATAAAACTCATTAATAAATTCTGAGTTCATTCCTGCAAGAAATGAAGTTTTTTTATAAATTGTATTGTCGTTTGAAGAAGACATTAAAATTTATTGTAACATAAACTATAAAAAATCAACCATTAAGTTTTTGGTATAGTGTTTTTCCAATATCGGCGGGTGATTTAGAAATAGTAATACCAGCAGATTTCATTGTTTCAATTTTATCTTCTGCTCCTCCTTTGCCTCCAGAAATAATTGCACCAGCATGTCCCATTCTTCTTCCAGGTGGTGCTGTTAAACCAGCAATAAAACCGACCATTGGTTTTTTAATTTTTTCTCTTTTAAGAAAATCTGCTGCTTCTTCCTCTGCAGATCCTCCTATTTCACCTATCATAACTATTGATTTAGTCTCATCATCTTTTAAAAAAAGCTCTAAGCAATCTATAAAGTTTGTTCCGTTAATTGGATCACCGCCGATACCTATACAAGTTGACTGACCCATTCCGTTCGCCGAGGTTTGCGCTACAGCTTCATAAGTAAGAGTACCTGACCTAGAGACAATACCTACTGTACCTTTTTTGTGAATGTTACCAGGCATTATTCCAATTTTACATTCATCAGGAGTTATTATTCCCGGACAATTAGGCCCGATTAGTCTTGATGAACTTTTATTTAAAACTTGTTTTACTTTAAGCATATCTAGGATTGGAATTCCCTCAGTGATGCAAACAATTAATTCTATTTTTGCCTCTATTGCCTCCATTATTGCGGCACCAGCAAATTTAGGTGGAACATATATCATCGTAGCGCCAGCTGAGGTTTTTTCTTTAGCTTCTTGAACCGTATTAAATACTGGTAAGCCTAAATGTTTTTGACCCCCTTTTTTTGGAGTTACACCTCCTACAATTTTAGTTCCATACTTTAGAGCTTGTTCAGAATGAAAAGTTCCATGGGTTCCAGTAAAACCTTGGCAAATAACTTTTGTATTTTTATTTACTAGAACTGACATTATTTTATTGCCTCAACAATTTTTTTCGCTGCATCATTTAAATCTGAGGCTGATAATATTTTCAAATTTGATTTATCTAATATTGCTTTGCCCTCTTTAAAGTTGGTGCCGGCTAATCTTACAACTAGAGGAACTTTTAGGTTTATTGCTTTTGCAGCATCAACCACGCCTTGAGCAAGAACATCACATCGCATTATACCTCCAAATATATTGATCAAAATACCTTTTACATTTTTATCTGACAAAATTAATTTGAAGGCAGCAGCTACTTTTTCTTTGGATGCACCCCCACCCACGTCTAAAAAATTTGCAGGCTCTTTACCGTAGAGTTTAATTATATCCATTGTTGCCATAGCTAAGCCAGCTCCATTGACCATACAACCAATTGAACCATTTAATTTGATGTATGCGAGATCATATTTACTTGCTTCTATTTCAGTCGGATCTTCCTCATTTAAATCTCTAAGCTCGTATATTTCTGGTCTACGAAAAATTGCATTGTCATCGAAGTTCATTTTAGCATCTAAACAAATTAATTCGTTAGATTTTGTAAGTATTAACGGATTTATTTCAATTAAGCTTGCATCTTTTGAAATTATTATCTCGTAAAGAGATTTTATTAATTTAGATGCTGTTTGTTTTTGTTTTTCATTAAGTTTGAAAACTGAAATTATCTTATCTATTTCATCATTATTAGGTCCACTTTCATTAAGATCTATCTTATTTGTAATTATTTTATTCGGTGTTTCTTGAGCAACTTTTTCTATATCCATACCACCTTCTGTACTGCTTATAAAAGCGATTTTAGAAGTCTCTCGATCAACCAGACATGATAAATAAAATTCTTTTGAAATATTCGAGGCTTCTTCTATGTAAAGTCTTTTCACTTGCTTTCCCTCTGGGCCTGTTTGGTGGGTAACTAAAATTTTTCCCATCATTTTTTTTGATTCAATTATAAGGTCGGGGAGATTTTTAATTAATTTTACCCCACCAGCTTTTCCTCTTCCTCCAGCATGAATTTGTGCTTTTAATACAAATTCTTCACTTTTCAGTTGGGAAATTTTCTTTTCTAACTCATCTAAATTGAAAATGACTATTCCTTTTGATACAGGAGCTCCAAATTCTTTTAAAATCTCTTTTGCTTGATATTCGTGAATGTTCATTAATTATTTTTTTTTTTACCATTTATAGTTAATATAAGTTTATAAGCAATTAAAATTTATATTTATTTTATATTTATGAAAAAAAATTATATAATATTACCTGTCTACAATGATTTGGATTCTTTAAAAAAAGTTTTAGAAATTCTTAATCGAAGCTTTAAAACTTTAAAATCAAATAACTTCATAATCATAGTGAATGATTTTTCCTCAAAAAAATTAAAGTTTAATAAAAAATATTCTAATTTTAAAAAAATAAATGTGCTCAATTTAAAAAAAAATGTTGGCAGTCAAAAAGCTATTTTTTTTGGCTTAAAATATTTACAAAAAAAAATTAAGAAAAAAAACAATGAGACAATAATATCTATTCTAGACTCTGATGGTGAAGATAATCCAAATATGGTTAAAAAGCTAATAAGATTTGTAAATTTAAAAAAAGATTACTTCATTTTTGCTTCCAGAAAAAAAAGAACAGAAAATAGTTTTCTTAAAGCTCTAAATCAACTTCGTTTATTAATTACTTTTATATTAACTGGGAAATATATAAATTTTGGTAATTTCAGTTCATTTCCATCGTTTTTATTAAATAAAATACTTTCTAATAATAATTTGTATTTAGCTTATTCATCAGGAGTGCTTAAGAATTATAACAAATTTTTTTTTGTTAAGATAAAAAAGAGCAAAAGATTTTACGGGAATTCAAAAGTAAATCTAGAATTTTTAATATTACACACTATCAATATAATTTCTGTTTTTTATAAAACAGTTTTTTTTAGAACATTTTTTTTTCTAATGATAACTTTATTTTTTTTAGAGAATGTTAAATTAAAAACCTCAATTATTTCATTTTTTTTATTAATTAATTTAGTTCTGGCAGGAATAAATATTTTTTTTAAACCAAAAAAAGTTAATTTATCTATGATTAAAAGTGTTATTTAGCTTGGCTCTGCTATATGCAGTTATCTATCATGATTTTTGATAAATTTTTATTTATATTTTCTTTTGTATAACAATCATTATTAAATATATTTTTTAAGTATCTTTCTTTATCTTTATGTATGTATAAAGTTTTTATTTTTTGAATTCTTAAACTTTCAATAAAAAAATTTTTATAGATATTAAAATATTTATTATTTCTACTTGGCACACTCATAGAGTCAAACCATTTGTTTGGTGCTATATTTTTTAATTTTAAGACTGAGGGAAAAATTTGATAGTCTGTTATTATAATTTTTTTAGTGTTATCAGATAAAATAATTTCTTTAATTTCAATTAAATTTTTAATTTCTTCTGCTGGATTTATATTATAAGGCGTAATCCATTTTAAATCTTTTAATGATTTATCAAAATTTTCTGCTTTAACGGCAAGATTTAAATCAACGTCACTTAATTCCATAAATTTTTTATTCTCATTAAATCGCAAATGAAATTTAATTGTGGAGATAATTAAAATTGAAACTAAAAAAATTAAAATAAATTTTTTATTGAAATACTTGTTACAAAAAAAATGTGACACACCAATTAAAAAGGGTATTAAAAAAAATATCAAAATCTGATTTTTTGTAAATATTTGTGCTAGTATAAAGATACTTGTCATTAGCATCGTAAATATTAATAAAAAACAATCTTTCTTAGTTTCTAAATTGAGTTTGTTTTTTGTTAATCTAAAAAGAACAATAATTAAAGGTATCAAGGAAAAGTAAATGAACTTAAATTGGGAGAAGACATTGTTAAAATTATAATTAATGCTTAAACTTCTAAGTTTTCCTATTTCTAAGGGATAGAGAATGTATTGAATAAAAAAACTATTTAGAGGTATTTTATTTACTAGAATAAGTAATATGAAGAAAAACATCGATAAAATTGACCCTGAGATTAAATAAAACAAAAATTTAAATTCTTTAGTCTTAAAAAAAATCCAAAAAATTAAAATAAATGAAAAAAACAATAAAAGTAAGTAAGCAGATGGTATTTGTTTAGATAAAAATGATGCAAAAAGAAATATAGGAACTAAAAACCAGAAAATAGGTTTATCTTTTAAAAACGCTAAAAATAAAAATATACCAGAAGCTATAGAAAAAATTACTGCATGATGATCCATAAAAGGTGTTCCCACCGATGGATAAGCCAGAATCGAAGCACTAAGAGAGTAAAGAAAACTATAACCAGTCTTAATCCCTAACTGATTAAAAAAGTAAAAAAAGATTATTACTATAAATAAATTTAATACAGCTGCATGTAATACATAGCTAAACCAATTAATTCCAAATATTTTAAAAAAAATAAACTGTATATAATCTAATATCGGTCCAGTAATAGACCAATAATCTTTGAAAGGATGATATCCATTTAAAATCTTATAACCTGCGTCGTAAATTAAAAAACTATCAATTGGAAAAACTCCAATAAAACCATAATAGAACGTAAAGAAAAACGAACTTATTATTAAAAAAAAAATATAAAAATTTCTTTTAAATTGACTATTATTTAAGCTCTGGATCAATTTTTTTTGCAGCATCAAATAAATCTTTAACAGACTCGACTGATTTTTTAAAATTTATTTCTTCATCTAGAGAAAGATTTAATTCAATAATTTTTTCAACTCCTTTAGATCCAATTATTACTGGCACGCCAGCATAAATATTTTTTGTGTTATATTCTCCGTTTAGATGGACTGCGCACGGGAGTTGTTTTTTTTGATCTTTTAGATAAGACTCGGCCATCTCAACACCAGAAGCGGCCGGTGCATAAAATGCTGAACCTTTCTCTAAATATTTTACAATTTCTGCTCCTCCTTTTTTTGTTCGATCAATTATCTGTTCTAACCTTTCTTTGGATAATTTACCCTCTTTAACTAGCTCTGTAATTTTCTTACCTTCTACTTCTGTTGAACCCAGCATCGCAACCATAGTATCTCCATGACCACCTAATACAAAAGATTTAATTTTATCTACAGGCACTTTCAATTCTTGGGAAATAAAGTAAATAAACCTTGAAGAGTCTAATATGCCTGCCATTCCAACAACTTTATTTTTTGGAAGCCCTGAGTATTTTTGCAAAGCCATGACAATTACATCTAAAGGGTTGGTAATACATATAACAAAAGCATTTGGTGATGTCTTTTTAATTCCGTCAGCAACTTGTTTGATGATTTTAAGATTAATCCCTAGTAAGTCATCTCTTGTCATTCCAGGTTTTCTAGGAACGCCAGCAGTGATTATTATTACATCAGAATTTTTTGTATCTTGGTAATTGTCTGTTCCAGATAAATTAACATTAAATCCATTTACTGGTGATGATTGGGCGATATCTAAAGCTTTTCCTTTTGCCAAACCTGCAGCAACATCAAATAAAACAACATCTGCTAAACCTTTTAGGGCTATAAGATGAGCTAACGTGCCTCCTATTTGACCAGCTCCAATTAACGTTATTTTTTTTTTCATTAGTTTATTTCATTGTTGGCATTACAAACTCAGGGTCAGATCTTAAGCCTGTTGGCCATCTTGAGGTAATAGTTTTTAATTTAGTATAAAATCTTACTCCTTCTGGCCCGTGCATATGCTGATCTCCGAATAAAGATCTTTTCCAACCACCAAAGCTATGGAATGCCATTGGTACTGGTATTGGAATATTTATTCCAACCATACCAATCTTAGCTTTATTATAAAATGTCCTTCCAGTGTCACCATCTCTTGTAAATATACTTACACCATTTCCAAATTCGTGATCATTTACAAGTTTTAAAGCCTCATCGAAATCTTTAGCTCTAACCACGGATAACACTGGGCCAAAAATTTCTTCTTTGTAAATTCTCATATCTTTTTTTACATGATCGAACAAACATCCACCTATGTAATATCCATTTTCATATCCTTGTAATTTAAAATTTCTTCCATCAACAACTAATTTGGCTCCTTCTTTTTCACCGATATCAACGTAACCCTTGACTTTTGCTAAATGTTCTTTCGTTACAAGTGGTCCCATTTCTGATTGTTTATCCATCCCAGGACCAACTTTTAACGCTTCAACTTTTTTTGATAAAGACTCTACAAGTTTATCTCCTATACCACCTACTGCAACAGCAACAGATTGAGCCATACATCTCTCACCTGCTGAGCCGTATGCTGCACCCATTAAACCGTTAACAGCTTGATCTAAATCACAATCGGGCATCACAACACAATGATTTTTTGCCCCACCAAGCGCCTGAACTCTTTTTTCGTTTTTTGCACAATTTTCGTAAATATATTTAGCAATTGGTGTAGAGCCAACAAAGCTCATGGCTACTACATCTTTATTATTTATTAAAGCATCTACGGCTTCCTTGTCTCCATTAATAATATTGAATACTCCGTCAGGGAGGCCGGCCTCTTTCAATAGTTCAGCTAATCTCATTGAACATGATGGATCTTTCTCAGAGGGTTTTAAAACAAATGTGTTTCCACAAGCTATTGCCATTGGGAACATCCACATTGGAACCATAGCAGGAAAATTAAAAGGCGTAATTCCTGCACAAACTCCTAATGGTTGTCTTATAGACCAGCTATCAACATTTGTACCAACATTTTCAGTAAATTCACCTTTAAGCATTTGAGGAATACCACAAGCATATTCGACAACTTCTAAACCTCTGGTCAGTGAACCTCTGGCATCCTCGTAAACTTTTCCGTGTTCAGCGACTATGATTTTTGTAAGTTCATCAGAATTCTTTTCAATTAATTCTTTAAATTTAAACATTATTCTTGCTCTTTGTAGAGGTGGTGTATTTGCCCAAGGTTCAAAAGCTTTCTTAGCATTTACAACCGCTTCATTCACGTCTTTGGTAGAAGCAAGTTTTACTTCTGAACTTTGTTCTCCTGTCGCTGGGTTGAATATTTTACCTATCCTTTTTGACGCTCCGCTAAATGATTTGCCTCCAACAAAGTGTTCGATAGTATTCATGATGATATTGAATAAATAAGCTTTTAGCTTGTTGCAAGCATTTTCTTAATAGATCCAATAGCTTTTGCTGGATTTAATCCCTTTGGACACGAATTAGTACAATTCATAATAGTATGACACCTGTATAATTTTAGTTCGTCGGCTACTTTTTTGAGTCTTTCTTTTTTATCCCCATCTCTACTATCATTAATCCAACGATAGGCTTGAAGCAAAACGGCTGGACCTAAATATTTATCACCATTCCACCAATAGCTGGGGCAAGAAGTTGAGCAACAAGCGCATAGAATACACTCATAATAACCATCTAATTTTTCTCTATCTTTTTGAGACTGTTTGATTTCTTCTTTTTCTTTTCCAGTTTGTTCCGTTTGAAGCCACGGTTTAATAGATTCATATTGCTTATATAGTGTGGTTAAATCTCCGATTAGATCTTTAACTACTTTTAAATGAGGTAGGGGGTAAACATTTAAATCTCCATTAATATCTATATGGGATTTGATACAAGCTAATGTATTTACTCCGTCTATATTCATGGCACAAGAACCACAAACTCCATGAGCACATGATCTTCTAAATGTAAGTGAAGGATCAATTTCATTTTTTATTTTAAATAAAATATCTAAAACTTTTGGACCACAATTATCCATATCTACTTCAAAAGTATCTATCCTAGGGTTTTGTCCGTTTGACGGATCCCATCTATATACATTTACTTTTTTTAAATTTTTTGAGTTAGTTTTATCTTTATAAAACTTACCAGCTTCTATTTTAGAACTTTGAGGTAAGTTAAATTGCACCATGCTTAGTAAACTCTCTCCTTGGGAGGAAAATATTGAACGTCATTTGTAAGTGTTCTGGAATGAACGTCTCTATATTTGATCTCTACTTTTTTATCCTTCTGCCAAGCTAAAGTGTGTTTCATAAAATTTTTATCATCTCTCTTGCTGTAATCTTCTCTTGCATGTGCTCCTCTGCTCTCTTTCCTGCTATAGGCTGAGTCCATTGTAGTTAATGCCTGTCTAATTAAATTATCAAATTCCAAAGTTTCAACCAATTCAGTGTTAAAAAGAAGAGATTTATCTTTAACAGAGATATCTTCCATTCCTTCATAAGGCTTTCTTATTTGATCCACGCCTTCTTTTAATGTTTTCTCCGTTCTAAATACTGCACATTTCGATTGCATTGTTTTTTGCATATTTAGTCTTAGTTCTGCTGTCTTACTAGATCCTGTCGAATTTCTGATTTTATCAAATCTATCTAAACATTTATCTGTTTCTGTTCTGGAAACCTCTTCGTGAGGCATGCCTGGTTTTACAAGTTCAGCTGCTCTTTTGGCTGCTGCTCGTCCAAATACCACAAGGTCAATTAACGAATTTGATCCCAACCTATTAGCCCCATGAACTGATACACAGGCTGCTTCACCAATTGCCATAAGACCAGGCACTGTTTTCTCTGAACCATTTAAAGTCAAAACTTCTGCTCTATAATTTGTTGGAATACCGCCCATGTTGTAGTGAACTGTTGGCACCACTGGAATTGGTTGTTTATTAACATCGACATTTGCAAACGTTTTTGCGGCTTCAGTAATGCCTGGAAGTCTTTCCTCTAATACTTCTTTGTCCAAATGATCTAAGTGTAAATTTATGTGGTCTTTATCTTTTCCAACACCTCTACCTTCATTAATTTCCATCTCCATTGATCTGCTTACTACATCTCTAGATGCCAAATCTTTTGCATTAGGAGCGTAACGTTCCATAAATCTTTCACCTTTGCCATTTACTAAGAATCCTCCTTCTCCTCTTGCACCTTCAGTTATTAAACATCCCACACCATAAATTCCAGTTGGATGGAATTGAACAAACTCCATATCTTGTAAAGGCAGCCCAGCTCTCAATACCATTGCGTTTCCGTCTCCCGTGCAAGTATGCGCTGAGGTAGCTGAATAATAAACTTTTCCATACCCTCCTGTTGCAATTATAGTAATGTGTGATCTGAATCTATGAATCGTTCCATCAGTTAAATTCCAAGCTATAACTCCTTTGCACTCCCCGTTTTTCATTATTAAGTCTAGTGCAAAATATTCAATAAAAAATTCTGTATTATGTTTTAATGCTTGACCATAAAGAGTATGTAAAATTGCATGACCAGTTCTATCTGCAGCAGCACATGTTCTCTGTGCTGTACCATTACCATAATTTTTTGTCATTCCACCAAAAGGTCTCTGATAAATTTTTCCATCATCTGTTCTACTAAATGGAACTCCGTATCTTTCTAATTCTACTACTGCTCTTGGAGCCTCTTTACATAAATATTCTATGGCATCTTGATCGCCCAACCAGTCAGAACCTTTGACAGTATCGTACATATGCCATCTCCAATCATCTTCTCCCATATTTCCAAGTGCCGCCGAAATTCCTCCCTGAGCTGCAGATGTGTGGCTTCTAGTTGGAAATACTTTTGAAATACAAGCTGTTTTTAATCCGGCTTCTGATAGGCCAACGGCAGCTCTAAGACCAGATCCGCCTGCTCCTAAAACTACAACGTCATATTCATGATCTATAATTTTATATGCACTCATTATGGTAAATTATATATTCCTATAATAGTTATTAAAGGTATAGTTATAGCAAATATATTCAATGCTTTATTTGCGACATTTTTGATTTTTTGATCTTTAATATAATCCTCAAATATCTCACTTATTGTTAAAGCTGAAAAAAAGAATGAAACTATAATGAATAAAGAAAACAAAAATTTTGTTGGTTGGTCTGTAAAAAAAGTAACTACAGTTTGATAATCATTCTCATAAATAGAAATAAAATTTACAATAAACCAAATCATAAAGGGAATAAGTAAAAAAGAGCTTATTTTTGTAAATAACCATTTTTTCGTAGAAATATGCATATTAAAAAATATTTTTTCCAATTAGATAAAATAAAACTGTAAATGCAAAAGATCCAACTAAAGCCAAAACTCCGGTGATCTTTGAAATTTTTAAATCAAAACCATACCCTAGATCCCAGAACAAATGTCTAAGCTCGTTCAAAATATGAAAACTAAAAGTCCAGCAAAGTCCAATGGCTACAAATTTACCGAAAAAACTTTGAAGGAAATCATTAATAATTAAGTAGCTCTCTGCTCCAAGCAATAAAGACAAACTCCAGAAACAAATTATTGTAATGGCTAAGATATTTATCACTCCAACAATTCTATGTGTAATAGAAAGCAAAGAAGATATTTGCCATTTGTAGATTTGAAGATGGGGGCTTAAAGGATTCTTTTTTTCTTCCATACAAGATTTATAAACTAAAGTTATAATTTTTCCACTAAGTGCTCAGCGATCTGAACAGTGTTTAAAGCTGCCCCTTTTAACAAGTTATCAGACACAACCCATATATTAATAGCTTTTACATTTGAATTGTCTTTTCTGATTCGAGAAATAAAAGTTGTATAATGTCCCTCTGCTTCAATTGGTGTAATATATCCAGCATCCTTTCTTTCATCGATAACTTTACACCCTGGTGCATTGCTCAAAACTTTAATAACATTTTCAAAATCATATAAATTATCAAATTCAATATTTATAGATTCAGAGTGCCCAGTTTTTACTGGTACCCTCACACAAGTCGCTGTAACATCAATATCATTATCAAGAATTTTTTTTGTTTCATTTGTCATTTTCAATTCTTCTTTTGTGTAACCACCCTTATCGAAAGTATCGATATGCGGTATTAAGTTAAATGCAATTTGTTTAGTAAAATTTTTTGACTTAATTTTTTTATTTTCTAAATAATCTTTTGTTTGCTCAAATAATTCGTCCATTGGAGCTTTACCTGCGCCAGATACTGCTTGATAAGTCGAAACAACAACTCTGTTTATTCTATATTCGTCATGTAAAGGTTTAAGTGCGAGGACCATCTGCATTGTTGAACAGTTAGGATTTGAGATAATGTTGTTATGCTTGTTTAATGCTTCAGCGTTTACTTCAGGAACAACTAGGGGAACATCTGATTGCATTCTGAAATAACTAGAATTATCAATAACTATAGTTTTTTTTGCAGCTTTAGGAGCCCACTCTTTGGCGATTTGGCTGCCTGCAGCAAAAAAAGTTATTTGAGCTTTTGAAAAGTCGTAGCTTTCTAAATTTTCAATAACAATTTCTTCTCCTCTAAATTTAATTTTTTTTCCAGCGCTTTTTTCTGAGGCAACTAAATATAGTTCTTTAAATGGAATTCTAGATTTCTCTAAAATTTCAATTGTTTTTCTTCCTACATTTCCTGATGCTCCAATAATTGCAAAATTCATATGATTATTACTTTATTTTAATTTTGCTATAATTGCATCACCCATGACAGAGGTAGAGACCTCTTTCATATTTTTTGACATGATATCTTTTGTTCTTAAACCATCATCTAGAACACTTTGAACAGCTTTATCTAATTGGTCTGCTTCCTTATCAAGGTCAAGAGAGTATTTGAATGCCATAGATAAACTTAAAATTGTAGCTATCGGGTTTGCAATATTTTTTCCAGCAATATCTGGTGCGGAACCGTGAACAGGCTCATACATCGATCTAATTTTACCGTTTTTATCTTTAGCTCCTAAAGAAGCTGATGGAAGTAAGCCTAGCGACCCAGTTAACATTGCAGCTTCATCTGAGAGTATGTCGCCAAATAAATTATCAGTTACAATCACATCAAATTGCTTTGGATCTCTTAGCAATTGCATTGCACAGTTGTCCGCCAACATATGACTTAATTCAATCTTTTTATACTCTTTATCTTTTAGTGCTTGAACTTCTTCTCTCCATAAAATACCTGCTTCCATTACATTAGACTTTTCACAAGAGGTTACTTTATTTTTTCTTTTCTTTGCAAGGTCAAAAGCTACTCTTGCTACTCTCTGAATTTCACTAGTAGTATAAGTATGAGTGTTGACTCCTTTTCTCTCATTATTTTCGATCGGCTCGATACCTCTGGGTTCACCAAAGTAAATTCCACCAGTAAGTTCTCTTACAATCATGATGTTTAAACCGGATATTATTTCTGGCTTAAGTGAAGATGCCTCTACTAATTGTTTAAAACATATTGCTGGTCGCAAATTAGCAAATAATTTTAATTCTTTTCTTAATTTTAATAATGCTCTCTCTGGTCTTTTTGAAAATTCTAAATTATCGTATTTAGGTCCCCCAACAGCTCCTAGAATTACTGCTTCACTCTCAAGTGCTTTGTAAAAAACCTCATCCGTAATCGGATTTTTATGTTTATCGTATGAAGCGCCACCAACAAGATCTTCCTCGATTTTGAAGTCTAATGATTTATTTTTATTAAACCACTCAATAATTTTTCTAACTTCTCTTACTACCTCTGGACCAATACCATCACCTGGAAGTAGTAAAAGTTTTCTGTCTTTTACTTTAATCATTTTTTAAAAGCCAAGGCTTATCTTTGATAAGTTTTTTTTCAAAATTATCTATCTGAGAGATTTTTTCCGTCGACAAGGCTATGTCGTCTAAACCTTCTATTAAACATTTCTTTTTAAAAGCATCTACTTCAAACTTTATAACTTTATTTCCATATTTAATTTCTTGCTTTTCTAAATTTATTTCTATTTCTTCTTTTCTCTTTGAATATTCAGCAAGTTCTAAAACCACCTTATCATCAATTTTAATTGGTAAAATTCCATTTTTAAAACAATTGTTATAGAAAATATCCGCAAAGCTAGAACTAATAATACACTTGATGCCAAAATCTGATAAAGCCCAAGGAGCATGCTCTCTTGAAGACCCGCATCCAAAATTTTTGCCAGCAAGTAAAATTTTTGATTTGTTATAAGGCTCTTTATTTAAAATAAAATCATTAATGATTTTTCCATTTTCATCATATCTCATTTCAAAGAATAAGCTTTTACCCAATCCTGTTCTTTTTATAGTTTTTAAGAACTGTTTTGGAATTATCATATCAGTATCAATATTCTGAAGTGACAAATAAGATGGTATCGATTTTAAATAAGAAAATTTTTTCATTTTATAACTCTCTAACATCTGTTAAATGGCCGTTAATCGCAGCAGCGATAGCCATGCCTGGGCTTACTAAATGAGTTCTACCTCCTCGTCCTTGTCTACCCTCAAAATTTCTATTAGATGTTGACGCACATCTTTCTCTTGGTTTTAATTGATCCGGGTTCATTCCCAAGCACATTGAACAACCAGGCTCTCTCCATTCAAATCCAGCTTCTTTAAAAATTTTATCTAAGCCCTCTTTTTCAGCTTGCTCCTTAACTAATCCTGATCCGGGAACAACCATTGCACTCACATTATTTGCAATTTTTTTTCCTCTTAAAAGTTCTGCAGCAACTCTAAGATCTTCAATTCTTCCGTTTGTACAACTTCCAATAAATATTTTATCTATTTTAATATCTGAAATTTTAGTATTAGCTTTAAGTCCCATATACTCTAGTGATCTTTTCATTGCCATTTTTCTATCTTCATTCTTTTCTTTTTCAGGATCAGGCACAACGCCAGTCACAGGTGATACATCCTGTGGAGAAGTTCCCCAAGTAACTAATGGTTCAATATTTTTGCCATCAATATTTATTTCTTTATCAAATTTACATTCATTGTCTGAATATAATGTTTTCCAAAATTTTACTGCTTTTATCCAATCTTCTCCTTTGGGCGACATAGATTTGTTTTTTAAATAATCAAATGTTTTTTCATCTGGTGCTATTAAGCCTGCTCTCGCCCCAGCTTCTATTGTCATATTACAAACTGTCATTCTCTCTTCCATGCTAAGACTACGTATAACGGTACCGGCAAATTCTACAACATATCCAGTCCCGCCAGCTGTACCTATTGTTCCTATAATTTTAAGAATTACATCTTTGGCTGTAACACCCTTGGGCAATTCTCCGTTTACATTAATTCTAAAATTTTTAGATTTTTTTTGAATTAAGGTTTGTGTAGCAAGTACATGCTCGACCTCTGAGGTTCCGATACCAAATGCTAAAGCACCGAATGCACCGTGGGTAGCAGTATGACTATCTCCACACACTATGACAGTTCCGGGTTGAGTGAAACCTTGCTCTGGACCTATAATATGAACAATGCCTTGACGTTTATCGTTCACATCAAAAAGCTTTACACCAAACTCCTTGCAATTACTTCTTAACGTCTCTACCTGTATTCTTGACTCCTCATCATCAATACCTTTTGTTCTATCAGTTGTGGGGACATTATGGTCAGGAACAGCTAAAGTTAATTCTGGTCTTCTAACTTTTCTTTTTTGCAATCTCAGCCCCTCAAAAGCTTGGGGGCTTGTAACTTCGTGAACTAAATGACGATCTACATAAATTAATGTAGTGCCATCATTCTGTTCGTGAACAAGATGGTTTTCCCATATCTTATCGTATAGAGTTTGCGACATTAAATTTTATTTTTTTTCGCTAGTTTGCTTTTCAGCTTTAGCTTCGACTTTTTTGTCTTCTTTTTTCAGTTCTTCAGTTTTAGATACTTCTTTTACAGACTCTGCTGACACAGCTTTTGGTTCTTCTGGTTTGATAGATACATCAACACCAATTTTCTTTTTAATTTTTTCTGCAATTCTGGCAGATTTACCTTTTCTATCTCTTAAGTAATATAGTTTGGCTCGTCTTACTTTTCCTGATCGAATTACTTTAATAGAATCTACATTCGGGCTGTACAACGCAAAGGTTCTTTCGACTCCTTCGCCAAAAGAAATTTTTCTCACTGTGAAAGAAGAGTTTAAGTCTCTACTCTTTTTTGCAATACAAACTCCCTCAAAATACTGAATTCGTTCTCTTTTACCTTCTACAATTTTAACACCAACTTTAATAGTATCTCCTGGAGAAAATTCAGTAATTTTCTTGTTGGCTGTTATTTTCTGAATTGCTGCCTTATTTATGTCTTCAATGTTTTTCATTTTTTTTCTCTAAATATTTTTTCCAAAGATCAGGTCTTTGGCGTTGTGTTATAGCCTCAGATTGAGATAAACGCCACCCCTTTATTTTAGCATGATCGCCAGAAAATAGGACTTCGGGCACTTTTTTACCCTCCCAATCTCTTGGTTTAGTGTATTGAGGATACTCCAAAAGATTGTTCTCAAAACTTTCATCTTTAGTAGAATTTGCATTGCCTAAAACACCCGGGAGAAGTCTAACTAATGCATCTACGAATACAAACGATGCGCTCTCACCTCCAGATAAAATAAAATCTCCTATACTGTATTCTTCTATATTTCGTGTCTCTAAAAGTCTTTGATCAACACCTTCAAAATGACCACATAAAATATTTATTTTTTCTAGCTTACTCAAAGATTTTACTTCTCGTTGGTCTAACTTTTTGCCTTTAGGAGACAAGTAGATTATTTTTTCTTTAGCTTTTATATTTTTATCTAAAGCAGAAGCTACAACATCTGGTTTTAATAGCATACCACTTCCACCACCAAAAGGTGTATCATCAACTGTTCGATTATCATCAAAAGCATAGTCTCTAATATCTATAATTTTGAGACTCCATTTTTGTTTTTCCTTAGCTTTCTTATAGATGCCCACATCTAAAAGCCCAGGATATAAATCTGGATACAAGGTAAATATTTGTACTTCGAGCATTTTTTAAAACCTTATTTTTTATCTTTTGGTTCTTCCTTTTTAGCTTCTGCTTTTGGTTCTTCCTTTTTAGCTTCTGCTTTTGGTTCTTCCTTTTTAGCTTCTGCTTTTGGTTCTTCCTTTTTAGCTTCTGCTTTTGGTTCTTCCTTTTTAGCTTCTGCTTTTGGTTCTTCCTTTTTAGCTTCTGCTTTAGGCGCTTCTTTACTTTCGTCAGCACTTTTTTTTCTATCCTTTTTAGGAATAGCTTTTTGAGGATTATTTCCTGGCTTCGGCATTGGCATTATTTGGAGTTCACCTAAAAGTCTAGAAACTCTAAGAGTCGGTTGAGCACCTTTACTCATCCAATATTTTACTCTCTCAGCTTCTATTTTTATTCTTTCCTTTTTATCTTTTGGAAGTAATGGATTATAAGAACCAATTTTTTCAATAAATTTACCGTCTCGTGGATATCTTCCATCAGCGATAACTATTTTGTATATCGGTCTTTTCCTTACGCCTCCCATTGATAGTCTTATTCTTAACATGTTTTACCTTTCATTTTAGTTTATTGAGCATTTCATCTGGGATCATTCCAGATGGAATTTTTTTTCCTTGAGACATCTTTTTCATCATATCTGACATCATTTTAAATTGTTTAAGTAACTTATTTATTTTTGAAACATCTACTCCAGCGCCTTGGGAAATTCTTTTTCTTCGAGAGCCGCTAATGATTTTTGGATTTTCTTTTTCATTTTTTGTCATAGATAAAATGATAGCCTCATTTTCAATGAGCATTCTTTCATCTATGTTAGCTTGATCCATTTTAGCTTTCATTTTATTTACACCAGGTAACATCGACAAAACTCCCTCCATGCCACCCATTTTTTTCATTTGCCTTAATTGTGAAAGATAGGATTCGATTGTAAAAATACCTTGTTTAAATTCTTCCTCAGTTTCTTTAATTTTTTCATCACTTAAATCTTGCGCTGCTTTTTCAACAAGTGTAACTACATCGCCCATACCAAGAATTCTATTAGCTAACCTGTCAGGGTGAAACATTTCAAAGTCAGAAACTTTTTCTCCAACACCAATATATTTTATAGGTTTGCCAGTGATGTGTTTCATGCTCAACGCAGCTCCACCTCGCGCATCTCCATCAACTCTGGTTAAAATAATTGATGAAAGGTTGACTGCTGTATCAAATTCTTTTGCAACGTTTACAGCTATTTGGCCAGTTAAAGAATCGGCAACTAGAATAGTTTCGGCTGGTTTTGTTAAATCTTTAATTTGTTTAATCTCGGACATCATTGGTAAATCTATTTGTGTTCGACCAGCGCTATCAAAAATTATAACGTCTGAACCACTTAGATTTGCAGCGTTGAGTGCTCTTTTAGTAATATCAATAGGTTGTTGTTTTTCTATAATCGGTAAATTTTGTATATTATTTTTTTCTGCTAATAATTTTAATTGTTCTTGAGCAGCAGGTCTGTAAACGTCTAAACTTACAAGCATAACTTTTTTTTTATGATTTTTTTCGATTAACTTAGCTAATTTAGCGGCTGAAGTTGTTTTTCCTGATCCTTGTAAACCTACTAATAATATAGAAACTGGTGGAACTGCTTTTAGATTAATCTCCTCATTCTTTGAACCAAGTATGTTTACTAGTTCATCATAAACAATCTTTACTATCATTTGACCAGGTGAAGTTGATCTTATGATTTCCTTGCCGATAGCTTTTGGTTTTACATTTTCAACGAAATCTTTAACAACTGGCAGCGCTACGTCAGCCTCTAATAAAGCTAAGCGTATTTCTTTTAAGCCAGAATCTACTTGTTCTTCCGTTAAGGAAGGAGCACTTTTTAGTTTAGAAAAAATATTTTCTAATTTATTTGTTAAATTTTCAAACATTTTAATTACGTCCAACACCTATCGCACTAGTGGGCGAACCTTCGCTGACTAGTGTCGACACTCTTGTTTTCAAGAGCACCGCAAAAACTTAAGAATTTGCGGAAAGTTTGAGGAAACTACAATTTGGGGTTTTAAAAGTCAATGAATAATTATACTAATCTACTTATATGCCTTTGATTAATGCTTTTAGAATGGATGGTTTAGGTAATAGATTTATTATCATAGATAGAAGAGAAAAATCCATAAATATACCTAAAGAAAAAATAATTCATTTGGGAAATATAAAGTCTTTTCATCGTAATATTGAATTTGATCAAATTATATTTATTGAAAAAGAAATTAATAATACTTTTCCAATAACCATTTTTAATTCAGATGGAGGCGAGGTAAGTGCATGTGGAAATGGAAGTAGATGTGTGGCTTACTTATTAAGCAAAGATTTAAATAATAAAGAAATTAAATTAAAAACAAATAATAGATTACTTAATGCGAAAATTGTTGGCAAGTCAGATGTTCAACTGGAAATGGGGAAACCTGTATTTGAGTGGAATAAAATTCCATTAAAAGAAAAGTTAGATCACAAAAATATAACTCTAGATGTTGATGGTAAAAAATTCACCAATGGATTTAGCCTCAACGTGGGGAATCCTCATATAATTTTTTTTGTAAAAGATTGTTTTGAATATGATCTAAAAATATTAGGACCAAAAATAGAGACTCATGAATTATTTCCTGACCGAACCAATGTAACTTTTGCTCGAATAGATGACGAAAATAATATTTCAGTGAATGTTTGGGAACGTGGTGCAGGATTAACAAAAGCATGTGGAACGGCTGCTTGTGCTACTGCTGTTGCAGCCTTTATCAAGAAGTTAACTAAAAATGATATCAATATTAAATTTGAAGAAGGAAGTTTAAATATTAAAGTAGACGCAGATCTCAATATATTTATGAGAGGTCCAGTTTCAGAAATAAAACATACTAGCCTTGAAATCTAAATGGGTTTATTTGATAAATTTAAAATAGGATTAGGTAAAAGTTCAGATGGGCTCTCTACTGGTTTTAAAAATATATTTTCCAAAAAGAAAATTGATGAAACTGTTCTTGCAGAATTTGAAGAATTAATTATTACATCTGATGCGGGAGTAGAAGTTGCAAAAGAACTAAGAAAGGATTTTGAGAACTTCAAAGTTGATAAAAAGCTAGAAGATCATAAAGAAATTTTAAAACTGATAGCGGATAAATTAGCAATTAATCTTCAAAAGTATGAAAAAGATCTTAGCCTGATGGGTAACGCAAAATCTGCTGTAATAGTTGTATCCGGAGTAAACGGAGTTGGAAAAACAACTAGTATCGGAAAACTTGGGAAGTATTTCAAAGACAATAATAGATCTGTAGTTTTTGGAGCTGCGGATACTTTTAGAGCAGCTGCCATAGATCAATTGCAAGTTTGGGCTGCAAAAGTCAAAGTTGATATTATTAAATCTGAAATCAATAGTGATCCAGCCTCTGTGGCTTTTAAGACTGCTGAATTTGCAAAAAAAAATGAAATTGATGTAGCTTTGATTGATACAGCGGGAAGACTTCAAAATAAAAAGAATTTAATGGATGAGTACAAAAAAATTATTAATGTCCTTAAAAAAATTGACCCTTCATATCCTAACGAAGTAATTCTTGTCTTAGATGCAACTACAGGACAAAATGCACTTAATCAAGTTGAAGAATTTAGTAAGATACATGATTTGACAGGTTTAATTATTACAAAACTTGATAGTACTGCTAAGGGTGGAGTTGTTTTAGCAATTTGTAAAAAATTTAAACTTCCAATTGTTGCTGTTGGAATGGGTGAGAAGGAAACTGATTTACAACCTTTTAATGCTGAATATTTTTCAAAAGCTTTGTTAGGAATTGATAATTAAAGTTTATTAATAAAATTTTTTATCTTAGAGAGTAGTTCTTCATTAAACTCCATCATGTGATCATCATTATCAGGAAAATAACCAAACTTAGGGTTATTAGCTTTTTCAAAAAGTTCTAGTCCCATTATCTGGGGTACAATATTATCTTTTTTTCCATGCATAATTAAAATTGGAGAATTAATTTTTTTGATTTTATTTTTAGAGTCATATCTATCCTTTAATAATAAATTAATTGGTAAATAAGGATAATAAATTTTTGCTGCATCAGCTATTGAAGTAAATGGAGATTCCAAAATAACTCCTGCAAATTTATTGTTTGAGGCTAGTTCGGTAGCTACACCAGTTCCTAAAGACTCTCCATAAAGAATAATATCATTTTTGTTTATTCCTTGTTCATTAAGCCATTCAACAACTCTATTACCATCATGATATAGGTTTCTCTCAGAAGGTTTGCCTTTATTTCCACTAAAACTTCTCCATGAAATCAATAAAATGTTTACATCAAGTTTATTAAGCTCATTAAGTTTATGAACTCTATTTAAAAGATTTCCAGCGTTTCCATGAAAAAAAAGTATGGTTTTAAATTTGGATAAATCTTTTTTTATAAACCAAGATTTAAGTGAAACATTTTCATCTGTATTGATAAACAATTCTTTGTATTCAAAAGTAATTTCGTCGTTTAAATAGTTATTTTCACTGGGGTGATATAATAAATTCTTTTGATAAAAATATATAAAGATAGCTATTCCGATATAAGCTAAAATTATTGAGCTAGCCACTAGATAAAAATATTTCATGATTTAATCTTCCTTGCTAAATATACACCAGCAAAAACAAATGCTGCTCCGAAATAATGGAAGTTTAAAAGAGCTTCATCAAAAAGTATAATGCCATAAATAGCAGAATAAATTGAAAAAATATAAAGGGTAAAACCGGTTAACGAAGCGCCCAGATATTTTTGCACTTTAGTATATAAAGTAAAAGCAATGATGCCTGGCGATATTGCTGCAAACAATACCCAAAATATGAAATTATTGTTGAAACTGGTATTAAAATAAAAAATTTCTTCTAAAATATAAAAAGGAAACAAAGATAAAGCCCCAAACATTGCTATTAAAGTAAATCTAGCCATCAAACTAAATTTACTTTTCCAATTTAAAAGATAAATGGAATAAATCGCCCAGCCCATAGCTGCACCAATCATCCATAAGTCGCCAGATGTAAATTTAAAATTTATTAATAAATCTAAATTGCCTTTACTTATAATCGCCAAAACACCAATTAAGCATAATACTAGTCCAATTATCCTCGAGAAATTAATTTTGTCATTAAAAAAAATCACAGATAAAATAATTATAAAAATTGGTGATGAAGTATAAATGATTCCCATGTTTGCCATTGTTGTGGACATGCCAGCAATGAACGGAAACGCGCCGCATACTCCACAACCCATAGAACCAAGAAAAAATAGTTTCCAAAATTCTCTATTGAAGGATTTTTTGTTTTTAATTATTTCATTATAAAAAAAAGGCAATAATAATAAAAAAACTGTTAACCATCTCCAAAAAGCTAAAGAAATTGGTGGAACATATTCTACTCCTCCACGAGCAACAATAATATTTGTTGCCATAAAAACTGGCTGTACGAATAATAATATATATGGAAAATAATTCTTATTTCTTGTCACCGAAGGCTTCATAGAACATCATTGCGATCACGATGCCCATTAGGATATAAACTGGCAAGACATCCTTAAAGCCTATCATCATTGATCTAGTTAATGTCGTCGCAAGACCAATTAAGAAAAAAGTGCACAACGCAACTCCAATAATAGTAGTAATTTTATCCTTCATCTTTACAATTTTTTTCTAGCCAATTAGCATTACCTAAAAACCTTAAATCATCTAGTTTATCACCAACTAATTGCAGACCTAATGGTAGGTCATTTTCCCCAGTAAGTAAAGGTAGTGAAATTGCTGGCAATCCTAGATATGTCCAAACTTTTTGAAAATCTGCGCTGCCAGTTGATTTTAATCCTTTGTCTGCTACTCCACTTGAAGATGGGGTAATAATTCCATGATAATCTTCGAATACTTCCTTGTATGACTCGTAGCTTTGTTTCATGAAGTCAATTGCATCAGCATATTCTTTGCCTGAATACTTCAATCCTCTTGTGATTGCGTCTCTTAGTTCTTTAGAAAGTTTTGTTTTATCTTTTTTATAATAAACCTGCATATTATTTGCCATATCAACTTCATGGATTATTTGATGGTACTTTGGAATATCTTCAAAATAAGACGGGGTATCAAAAATTTCTATATTTTTCTTGAAATTTTTTAATACAAACTCAAATGCTTGTTGAGATTTTTTGTTAATATTTTTCCATTTATTAGTTTTGTAGAAAATAAATTTAGGTTCAAACACAGGTCCCTCATCACAAACTTCGAGCATCTTATCAGCTGAAAAATGTACAGTAGAAGCATCATATAAATCTTTTTTAATCAATGTTTTAGCTAGTAAAGCAACGTCTTTTACTGTTTTGCCAAATACACCCATGGTATCGAGTTTATCTGAAACTTTTAACACTCCATTTCTAGATATTAAACCATAAGAAGGTTTATAACCAACAACACCGCAATATGATGCTGGTCTAATAATTGATCCACCTGTTTGTGATCCAATAGATAAATGTGCCATATGTGAAGCTATTACTGCAGCCGATCCACTAGATGATCCGCCCGGAGTTCTAGAATAGTCGTGAGGATTTTTAGTTTTACAAGGATGAATGTAAGCAAGTTCTGCTGTTGCAGTTTTTCCCATTATGATTGCGCCGGAATCCTTAAGCAGGTTTACTATTTCAGAGTCTTGAGAACTCGACATTTTTTTTCTAAATACTGTTCCACACTCTGTAGGCATATCATACGTACCAACAATATCTTTGACAGCAATAGGCATGCCATGAAGAGGTCCTAAGGGTTTGCCTGATTTTCTATAAGTATCTGCTTCCTCGGCTTTTTCTAATAAAAGTTTTTTATCTAGATGAGCCCAAGCTTGCACATCTTTTTCAAATTCTTTAATTCTTTCTAAATATTTATTACAAAGTTCAACAGATGAAATTTCTCCAGATTGAAGTTTGGATACTAATTCATTAGCCGTTAAAGTGGAAACATCAATCATTTATTTTTAGTTAGCGAATAAAGTATCTGGCAACCAAAGAGCTATACCTGGAAACATGTACATTAATACCATCGCAAAAATTACTATTCCTAAGAAAGGCATTATTCCTCTAAATATTTCCATTAACTCAACATTCTTGCTTTGCACTCCCTTTAAATAATATGCGGACATTGCCATGGGGGGTGTTAAGAAAGATGTCTGTAGATTTAAAGCAATTAACATCGCAAAAAAGTAAGGGTTAACCTCAAAAAAAGCAACCAGTGGTAAAAATATTGGAACAAATATAATTAATATTTCAGTCCACTCTAAGGGCCAACCCAGTAAAAAGATAATTATTTGAGTTATAACCAAAAATTGCCAAGGTTGTAAATCTAATGATTTAAAAAAATGCTCAAATACTTCATGACCACCTAAATAAGAAAATACTGATGCAAAAGTCCAAGAACCGATGAATAACCACATTATCATTGCGGTTGTTTTAGCTGTCAAAAAGACTGACTCTTTAAAATTTTTCCATTTAAGTGTTTTGTAAAAATATGAGAGGACTAAAGCTCCAAAGGCGCCAACAGCTGCAGCCTCCGCTGGAGTAGCAAGTCCGCCCAAAATAGTTCCTAGCACTAAAATTATTAAAGAAAATAAAGGCAAGAAGGAAACAATTACTTCTTTTAAAATTACAGATCTTGAAGGAATATCTTCTTTTGGTGGCTTTGGTGCAATTGATGGATTAAAGTATGCTAGAGTTATTGCATACATTATATATAACCCAGCTAATAATAATCCTGGAAAAATTGCTGCTGCAAACAATCTTAACGGAGATAGTTGTGCAATAACAGAATAAACAATCAACATAATGCTCGGAGGTATTAAAATTCCTAAACATCCTCCAGAACAAATTACTCCTGATGCAAATTTTTTATCGTAACCTGCTTTAATCATCGCCGGCCATGCTAATAATCCCATTAAAGTCACAACAGCTCCAATAATTCCAGTTGCAGTAGAAAATAATGCACAAGTAATAAGCGCTGCAACAGCCATTGAAGCTGGCAATCCATGTGAAGCTAATCTGATTGCAAAAAATAGTCTTGAAACTATTCCTGCTCTTTCAACTAAGTATCCCATAAATAAAAATAAGGGGACAGCAGTCAAAACGGTATTGTCCATGACCGTATAAGTGTTTTGAACGAATAACTGAAAAATTCTATTATCTAATAAATGCTCCATTCTTGTTGGATCAAAATAAGCGTAGTAACCAAATCCAACTCCCATGGCCATTAGTGTAAATGCAATGGGAAAACCAAGTAAAACTGCGAATAGGAAGATTCCCATCATTAAGATTGCAATTTCTGGATTGGTCAAACTAAATAACATCTTTTTGATCCTCGTCTTGTGAAGTTCTCATTAATATTTTTTCTGTCTCCTCAGCTACAACCATTCTAGCTGGCCAGTGGCCTGTTTGAATACAAATAATTGATCTAAAAACTTCACTGATACCTTGAATAATTAATAAAATACCAGCAGCTGGTATTAAAGATTTTGCCATGTAGATTTGTATTTGCGCTGGACTATTCCAACTTGTCTCTTTAATTTTCCAGGCTAAAGAAGCATACTCATAACCATAAAATGCTAAAGCGAGAACTCCTGGAAAGAAAAATATAAAATATAAAACTAAATCAATGTAACCCTGAGTTCTTGGTTTAAAAAGTCTGTAAATTACATCTCCTCTTACATGCGCTTCTGTAGAGAGAGTGTACGCACCTGCCATCATAAAAATCGCACCATACATTTGTAAACTGAAATCAAAATTCCACAAAGTGGGAGCATTGAAAGCATATGCCATTACAACTTCATAACAAGTACCTCCCATTAAAATTACGATACACCATGAAAATGCCTTTCCAACGGAAGTGCTTAAAGTATCTGCAAAATGAATAAATCCCCTCATGAATTTTTAAACTATGCTAATTTTTTTATTATTTCCATAAAAAAAAGGGGGTGAAAAATCACCCCCTTTTTATGTTTAAAATATAATTAAATTTTAACTTTGCCTATAGAGCCGAATTCATTCTCGTAAGCCAACTTATAATTAGGTTGGTTCATGAGCAAGTACTTCATAACTCTCTTAGCGTATTTCTTCTGTGAGTCTACAACCTTTTTAAAGAATGGATCTTTCTTATTGAAATCTCCGATTACTTTATCCCAACCTTTTAATTGTTGAGCTAAGATCGCATCAGATGTTTGATACACATTTACTTTATGCTGGTTCATCAATTTAGATAAGTCAGCAGAGTATCTTACTAATGCTTTAAAGTAGTTATCACTGTTCGCAGCATAAGCAGCATTTTTTAGAATAGCCTGATGCTTAGGCGATAATCCATTAAATGTCTTCTTATTTACTGGTATTTCAAACATCTCTTGTGATTGGTGGAAGCTTCCTAAGTGATAATGCTTAGAAACGTCTTGCATACCAAACTGAGAGTCTGAAGTTGGGTTGTTAAACTCAGCAGCTTCAATCAAACCTGTCTTCATTGCAGGCTGAATTTCACCACCAGGTAATTGTCTTACAACCATTCCCATTGCTGTTAATACGTTAGTAGCTAATCCTACTGTTCTGTACTTCATACCTTTTACATCAGATACTTTTGTTACGTTCTTTTTGAACCAACCAAAAGGCTGTGCAGGCATTGGCATATGGAAGAAACCAATATAGTCGAAACCAACTTTCGCAAGTGTTTCATCATAAAGTTTTCTACCTCCACCATACTCTATCCATCCCATAATTTCTTGAGATGACATTCCGTATGACGGACCAGTACCGAAAAGAGAGGCTGCCGGATTTTTTCCATACCAATAAGCTGTTACCCAGTGACCCATATCAAGTACACCTGAACTTACTGCTTGCCCAATTTCCGAAGTTTTTACTACAGCTCCAACTGGCTGAAGATCAATTTTTAATTCACCTCCAGACATGTCGCTTACCATTTTTGCGTAGTCGCCAGCCATTTCAAAGAAAATGTTAGCGCCTGACGGCCAAGCCGCTTGCATCTTTAAAGTCTGAGGAGCACCTAATGCAATGTTTGGCATTGCAACTGTTGCTGCCGCTGCAGCACCCGTAGCTGCTGCTGCTTTAAAGAACTTACGTCTTGATGGAGTTTTTACTCCTTTTATTTTTTTTGACATATGTCCTCCGTTAGTTAATTAACTTAAAGATTTAAGCATAAACTCATTTCAGAGTCTTCATATATTTTTAAAATTATTTTAAAGTAAATTCGAAAGATTCAATCTAAAGGTGTATTAGTTTACTTGATCTTGTGGTTTTTTCCCGGAAAAAAAATCTTCCAAATTTTTTGTAGCTCGATATGCCATGTCCCATCTTGTTCTTTTAGTCGCACTACCTAAATGAGGAAGTAAAAAAATATTTTTTAATTTTAAATATTCTGGATGAATTTTTGGTTCACCATTATAAACATCTAATCCATACGCAAAAACAGTTCCGTTTTTGATAGCTTCTATCATAGCGTCATCATCAACGATATCTCCTCTAGCTGCATTTCCAATAACAGTATTTTCTTTTAAAAAACTTAAGGTTTCTTTATTTATTAAGTTTTTTGTTTCCGGAGTAGCAGGACAATTAATTGATAAAAATTCACTTTTTTCAAATAAACTTTTAATATCTTTATGATAAATCGCACCATCCTCTAAATCTGAAGAAAGTTTAGATCTATTATGATAATGAATTTCCATGCCAAAAGCCTTTGCTCGTTTGGCAACTGCCCTTCCTATCCTTCCCATGCCAAGAATTCCAAGTCTTTTATTAGACATTTGTTTGCCCAATAAAAAGTCCCAAGACCATTTCCAGCTTTGTGTTTCTGCTGCTATTCTTCCTTCGTATGCCTTTCTTGAAGCACCTAATAAAAGTAAAATTTGAATATCTGCAGTCGCATCAGTAAGGACATCCGGTGTGTTTGTTACGGTAATACCTTTTCCGCGAGCAGCTTTAATATCTATATTTCCAAAACCAACTGCGCCGTTAGCAATGATTTTAATAGAGCTCGATAATTTAGATATGGTATCTGCATTAATTGGATCGGTAACCGAACTTAGGATTCCATCATAATTTTTAGATCCATCAATAATTTCTTGTGACGTATAAATTTTGTCATCTTTATTTAAAGTCACTTCAAATAAGCTTTGAAGCTTCTCCTCGTTTTCTTTAAGGAGCCTTCTAGTTACAAAAATTTTTTTTTTCATTTTAAAAATTATTTAATTTATATGGTTTTGGTCCTCCTGTGAACCAATCAAGTAATTCAACTGTATGAATAATAGGAATTCTTGTTCCAGATGAAATTTGTGTCATACAGCCTATATTACCTGTTGAAATAAAATCAGGAGAAATTTTTTCAATATTTTTGACTTTATTTTTTAATAACGACTTTGCCATTTTTTGATGAAGGATATTGTAAGTCCCAGCAGATCCGCAACACAAATGTCCTTCTGGTATTTCTAAAACCTCGTTACCAGTTTTTGTTATTAAATCTTTAGGTTGTTGATGAACTTTTTGACCGTGCTGCATTGAGCAAGCTGAATGATAAGCAATTTTATATTTTTTCTCAGAGTTTATATTTATATTTAACTTTAAATTCTCATCAAGATACTCAGTTATATCCTTTGTTAACTCAGAAATTTTTTTTGCTTTTTTTTTCAAATCTTTGTCATTTTTAAAAATATGCCCATAATCTTTTAAAGTTGTTCCACAGCCTGAGGTATTGCTAATAATCGCATCTAAACCATTTTTAAGATATTCATCATGCCAACTATTTATATTATTTTTAAAAGACTCGTGTGCTAATTTTTGTTTACCTAAATGATGATTCAATGAACCACAGCAATATATATCTGGCATCACAACAACTTCAACATTATGTCTATTTAAAAGTCTAATTGTCGACTCATTTATTTCGGGTGAGATTACTCTCTGAACGCATCCAGTTAATAGCGCTACCCTTGAAATTTTTTTACCTTTCGTAACTTCATAAACTTTTTTTTCTTTTAATTGCTTTGAAGGTATTTTGTCTGGCATTAAACTTAATGCGTTTTTAAGGAATTTTGGAAATAAAAAACTAAAAGGTTTAATAATTTTAGAAGACAAAGCCATTAATAAAAATACTCTTGGTCTTGGTAATACGAATGAAAGTATATTTCTAAATAACCTATCAAAGAAAGGTCTTTTATAAGTTTCCTCAACATAATTTCTTCCATGGTCGATGAGGTGCATGTAGTTTACGCCTGATGGGCAAGTCGTCATGCAAGAATAACAAGACAAGCAGCTATCAATATGTTTTGCAATTTGTTTAGTAGCGGGTTTTTTATTCTCTAACATATCTTTTATTAGATATATTCTTCCTCTTGGACCTTCTAATTCCTCCCCATTAATTCCGTAAGTTGGGCAAGTTGCATTACACATTCCACAGTGAACACATTTTCTTATAATTGTTTCACTGGTTTTGTTATCTTTGTCTTTTAATTGGTTCTCTGTAAATGATGTCTGCATTTAAATTCCTGTATACATCTTACCTGGGTTAAAAATTCTTTTCGGGTCAAAACTTTTTTTTATTTTTTCACTGATTTTATACTTAATTGGATCTATTGTAAAAATGTCGGCAGAGGCCTTAAAATCATCCTCTATTTTAATTAATGTATAGTATCCTTGGTGTTTCTTGGTTATTTCCTTTATTTCTGAAAGGATTTTAGAATTTAAGTGATCAAACGCCATCCAAATAAGACTGCCACCCCAGTCAATAAAATAATTTAAATCATCTTTTTTAAGCTTTTGAATAACTTGTAACGTTTCACTTATAGGCACAACTACTCTTATTAAATTACTTTTTGAATTTTTAAAAACTTCTAAGTTTTTTGTTTTATTCCAAAAAATTTCTGTTTGGACGCTATCTAAAACTGAAAACTCGTTATCAATAAGAGCTAATTCTTTTGAAAGTCTATTAATCCTCTGGTCAACTGAATTCATAGGACCTTCTATTCTTATACCAGTCAAGCCTCCATCATGCGTAAGATCATTTAAAATGAAATTTTTTCCAAAATAATCCGGATAAAAAACGCCTCCTGAGGGATCGGTTGATGATGATAAAGATTGTCCTAAATAATCAAGTGCTTTTTTAACATGAGGATTTTTTATAATTAGTGTTTTACTTGTCTCGGGTTTTGGTAAAACTTTAATTGATATCTCTGTTAAAACTGTAAGTGTTCCAAAAGATCCAGATAATATCTTGCACAAGTCGTAACCGGTTACGTTTTTTACAACTGTTCCACCTGATTTTATCGTTTCACCTTTTCCATTAACTCCTTGAAAACCAAGAAGATGGTCTCTAACACTTCCTACTTTAAATCTTCTTGATCCTGCAAAGTTACAAGCAACTACCCCTCCGATCGAACCACTGTTACTCTCTCCTGAAAATAAGTAACCAAAGTCATTAGGCTCAAACGCTAATTGTTGATTATTTTTTTTAAGTGCTTCTTCAATTTCACTTATAGGAGTACCTGCCTTAACTTTAATATAAAGTTCCTCAGGTTTGTAATCTATAATCCCTTTATAATTTGAGAGGTCTAAAGTTTTCTCAGCTTGAAAATTTCTACCAATTTTATTTTTTGATTGTAAACCGCTTATTTCTAAGGGAATACTTTTTTTGTAACAATTTTTTACGATTTCTACAATTTCTTCTCTAGTAGATGGTTTAAAAATATTTTGGTTAAAATCTAGGGATGTCTGGAAATTTTGTTTTTCCTCCATGGACGTGAACTCTCCCTTCCTCAGCACATTTTCTAAGTATTGGATAAACTTTGCCTGGATTTAATAATGAATTTGGGTCTAAAGCTACTTTTATAGTGAGCTGTTGTTGAATATCTTTATCATTGAAAGCCTCACACATTAATTCTCTTTTCTCTATTCCCACTCCATGCTCACCTGTAAGAGCTCCACCAACTTTTACACAATATTTTAATATATCTGCTCCAAAGTCTTCGCATTTCTTGAGTGAATTCTTGTCATTAGCATCAAACATAATTAATGGATGAAGATTTCCATCTCCTGCATGAAAGGCATTAGCAACTGGTAGATCGTATTTTTTTGATAGTCTTGTGATTTCTCTTAACACTTCAGCAAGCTTACCTCTTGGTATTGAGCCATCCATGCACATGTAATCCGGTGCTAAAACTCCACAAGCTGGAAAAGCTGCTTTTCTACCTGCCCAAAATTTTAATCTCTCTTCATTAGATTTACTAACTTTTAAACTGGATGAATTATTTTTTTCTGCAATTTGTTTTGCTTTTTCAATATAAGCCTCTACTTCATGCTCTGTTCCATCAAACTCAACGATCATCATCGCCTCTGCATCTGTTGGATATCCTGCCTTAGAATAATCATTTGTCGCTTTAGTGAGAGCTTTGTCCATGATTTCCATGCCTGCAGGGATGCATCCTTCGGCTATTATTTCTGCTACACAATTTCCTGCGTCTTCAATAGTTGGAAAACCGATTAATGCAGCCTTTACAATCTCTGGTGACTTAAGAATTTTTACTGTAACCTCTGTTATAACCCCCAATAAACCCTCTGATCCAGTCATTAAACCTAAAAAGTCGTAACCTTCTGAGTCCATTGCCTTACCACCAAATTTAGTTATTGTTCCATCCATGAGCACAACTTCGATACCTAAAAGATTATTTGTTGTAGCTCCATATTTTAAAGAGTGCACGCCTCCAGAATTTTCAGCTACATTTCCACCTATAGAACATGCAATTTGACTTGAAGGATCTGGAGCATAGTAAAACCCTTTATCTTGAACAGCATGAGTGATTGCCAAATTTGTTACACAAGGTTGTGTTACTACACATCTATTCTCGTAGTCAATTTCAAGAATTTTATTAAATTTTCCCATTGCCATTAGCACACAATCCTCTAAAGGCAATGATCCCCCCGACAAACCCGTTCCAGCTCCTCTTGGAACTACTTTAACTTTACTATCATTACAATATTTTAATATATTACTTACTTCCTCTACCGTCTCAGGCATAACTACAACTAAAGGCATTTGTCTATAGGCGGTTAAACCATCAGTTTCGAAAGGTCTTAATTCGTCTGGGTGTGAGAGAACATTTTTTGGATTTATTATTCTTCCTATATCAGAAACAATCTTATCTTTGTTGGATAAAATTGAACTATCAACTTTTGGCATTTGTAAACTACTCATAAGTTCCTTTACTTAAGCATTTTTGATATTTTATCTAGTGCTTTTTGAATATTATCCTGAGAAGCTGCAAAGCTAAAACGAACAAAATCAACGGATGTCTTGCCAAAAGCCGTTCCTGGAACAATTGCCACACCAGCCTCATGCATACATTTTTTTGAAAATTCAGATCCGCTCATACCTGTTCCGCTAACATTTGGAAAAGCATAAAAAGCACCTCCAGGCATGCTACAAGTAATCCCTGGCAAATCATTTAAACCTTTATGAATTAACTTTCTTCTTTGATCAAATTTTTCCATCATGTGATGAATAGAGTCATCAGGTCCATCCAATGCAGCTACCCCAGCAAATTGTGATGGTGCATTTACACAAGAAAAACTATTTATTGCTAATTTTGTAACATGTGGAATTAATTTTTCTGGCCACACACTCCAACCCATTCTCCAACCTGTCATAGAATAAGCTTTACTCCATCCATCAAGCACTATTAATCTTTCTTGTAAATCAGGATAATTAAAAAATGTAGGCATTTCTTTATCATCAAAAATTTGTCTGCTATAAATTTCATCACTTAATATAAAAACATGCGGATGTTTTTTTAAACCTTCAGCAAGAAAATCTATGGCAGGTTTTTCAACAAAACTTCCAGTTGGATTGTTTGGATTTATTAAAATTACTAATCTTGTTTTGTCAGTTATTGAAGATAAAATTTTTTCTGGATCAAACTTTAAATCTTTTTCTTTTGTTAAATCATAAGGAACAGCTTTGGCTCCGGTATAATTTATCATGGATTCATAAATTGGGAATCCAGGTGTTGGATGAACTATTTCGGCACCAGGCTCGCCAATCATTTGAATAGCATAATACATTGTGGGTTTCCCTCCAGGCATAATCATAATTCTCTCTGGATCTACATCTTTTTTGTATAGACTTTTAATTTTTCTAGAAACAGCTTGTCTGCATTCTGTAATACCGTTCGCTAAAACATATCCATGATGTCCATCATCGATTGCTTTTTTAGCTGCATCCATAATATGCTGAGGTGTTTTAAAATCAGGTTGACCCAACCCTAAGTGGATCATTTCTTTACCTTGAGCTTCAAGTTTCTTAGCTTCTGCTAGAACACTAAAAGCTGTTTCGGTTCCTAATCGTTCTAAATTTTTTGCTAGCTTCATATTAAAAATTTATTAAAATTTTAAACATTTTTCAAACACCCAAATTGCATCACCTATATGCAATTTTTGAACTATTTAGCTCTTTTATGTTTTTACAACCCAATAAAATCATATCTCTTCTTATTTCTTCTCTCATTCTTTTTAAAATTTGCTCCACACCAGCTTGGCCGCCAGCACCTAAGGCAAATAAAAAACCTTTTCCAAAACTACACGCTGTTGCACCTAATGACAACGCTTTTAAAACATGGGTGCCTCTTCTTATTCCTCCATCTAAAATTATTTCTAATTTATCTCCAACTGCTTCTTTTATTGCTGGCAGTTGATCGAAGGGTGATCGTGAACCATCAAGTTGTCTTCCACCGTGATTGGATAATAAAATTGCAGAAGCCCCAATATCAATTGCTTTTTTTGCATCTTCGACCGACATAACACCTTTTAATGCAAATGGTCCTCCCCATTTTTTCACAACATACTCAGCATCTTTCCAGCTCATCGCTGGATCATATTGTTCGTTGATATAATCCATTACTCCTTTTGCGATACTAGATCCTTTTTTCGTCCAATGAGAAACATTTGCTAACTCAAATTTTTTATTAGTCAAATAATTGAATGCCCATTTAGGATGCATTGCAAAACTCATAATGCTTTTTAAAGTTAATTTTGGTGGCGTGGTAAAACCCCATTTGTGATCTCTTTCTCTATTTCCTGCTACAACTGTATCAACAGTTAAGCACAAAGATTTAAATCCTGCTGTTTTACATCTATCTATTAAATTATCTGTTAAACCTTGATCTTTATGAATATAAAGTTGGAACATCTTAGGTCCGCTTGCAACATTGGCTATTTCCTCAATAGAAGAAGTTGCCATAGTCGACATACTGTAAAATGTTCCAAATTTTTCTGCAGCTCTTGCGGATGCTTTGTCTCCATCGTGATGATATAATCTTTGCATTGCAGTTGGTGCCAAAAATAAAGGCATATCAATTTTTTGACCAAAAACAGTTGTTGAAAGATCAGGCTCTCCAACGCTTGCCAGTATATTAGGCACCAAATCACATTTTAAAAATGACTCTGTATTTCTTTTTAAAGTAGTCTCATCATCAGAGCCTCCATCGATGTAATGAAAAATTGGAGCCGGTAAATTTTTTTTTGCTAATCTTCTAAAATCCTCAAAATTATAACAATCTTCAAGACTCATTATTATTAAAAGTTTTTTGAAAAAGTTATTTGTTGATTATCTGTTCCTGGATTAGTATCACCCCAGTCATTATTTGAAATATGACTGTAACTGTAACTTAATTTAGAATTTTCGAAAATATCCAGACCTATTTTAATTTCACTTTTAAATTCTAGTACACTGCCTAAATCTTTTCCTTCACCTTTCTCATAATAACCAGGAGTAAAACTTGGTAAAATTTTTAAGGGACCAATTCCATATTGCCCTTCTATACCTGTGTAAAGATAAACTGAACTATTTCCTGTCATAAAAGCTCCAGTAACAGGTTTGAACTTTCCAAGAAGAGTATTTCTAAATAAGTTTGGATTTTTGTGCTCTATTCCAAATAGAGTGGTTTGATCATCTCCCTCTTTATCTATTACATCAAAAGTACCAGTGTAAAATGAAATATCTGCATCTCCTTGTTCTGCTTGTGCATGAACAAAAATGATGAAAGTGGATAATAAACTTATTAGCAGTTTGAGTTTCATATAAAAAAATACAACTAAATGTTTAATATGTACAGTTTCCTTTAAAGCTTTATTGCCTCTTTTTTAGAAAAGAAAAAATGAAAAAACCACCAAAAATTAAGACAATATAAGGCAAAATCCACAATAGGGAATTTTGGATATTAAATTGAGGTTTAAACACGATCCAGTCTCCATATTTATCTGACATAAATGAATAAATTTCTTCCTCTGTTTTTCCCTCATCAATTAAATCTTCTACGACTAACTTAATTGTTTGAGCAAAATCAGAGTTTGAGTCTGAAATTGATTGTCCTTGGCAAACTAAACAACGTAAATTTTTATGAATTTGATTTGGATCAACCGTCTTTTCTTTTGCAAAAGAAAATTCTGAAAAAAAAATAATTATAAATATAAATAAATTTAATTTCATAATTACTCTATAATTTTTATAATATTGTTATAATCCTCAAATGATAGTGGGCCTACAAATTTTTGAATTATCATTAAGTCTTTGTTAATCAATATACTTTCTGGAATACCGTAAACACCAAATCTAACTGATTGCTTACCATTTTTATCTTTTGCTAATAAATCATATGGATTACCTAACTCACTCAAAAAAGATTTCGCTTGGGACTCTTTATCCTTAAAATTGATACCTAGTATCACTAAATTTTTAGTTTGAGATAATCTCATTAATATAGGATGCTCAATTTTGCAAGGTGCGCACCACGACGCCCAAAAGTTTATTAGTGTGTAATTATTTTTTTTTATATCATCTCTAGTATAGGAATTCGAATTATCAAAAGAAATAATCTTAAATTCAGGCGTCTCTTTATTTATTAAATTTGAGGTATTATAATTTGTGTCTCTTGTTAGACTTATATAAAATATGCCTATTACAAATAAAAAAATGAATAAAATTATTATCTTAATGATTTTTTGCATTACTAAATAGTCTTATAGAGCCACCAACAACAATCATGATTACCGATATCCAAATCCAAGTCATTAAAGGTTTTTTTTGAAACTTAATGTTATAATAATCTGATCTATCAATATTGCTCATGGTTAAATAATAATCTTTGATTAAACTGGTTTTAATGGCAGCTTCATAAGTTAAAGTTTTAGGATTTTCGTAAATTCTTATTTCTGGATTTAAAATATTTGTTTGATTTGAATTTATATTTTTTACTTCTAATTTTCCAATAACTGCCTGATAATTTTTATAATTTTTTAAATCTAAATTCTGTAATTGAATAGAGTAATTCTCAAATTTTTTTGTTTCCCCTAGTTTAATATTATAATCTTTTTCAAACGAGAAAATATCATTCAATCCAATGAATAAAACTAGAAAACCAAAAGACGTATGTGAAATAATTCTAGCAAAATCTAATTTATTTTTTTTAAGAGCTTTTGCTATATCCATTAAAGAGGAAATGATCAAAAATAGAGCACTGACAATAATAAAATTAGATAAGAGGGAATAGCTTTTTAAGAAAAATATTATTGCTAAATTCAAACCAATTGCACCAGTTAGTATTAGAAAATAAATTCTAATATTTTCAAATTTGTTTTTTATCCACTTTGCTTTAGGTCCTAGGGCCATAAATAGGAGAAATATAACAACTACTGGAAATATAACTGCATTGTAAAAAGGTGGGCCTACTGAAATTTTGTTATCTGTTAAAGCATCAGTAAAAATTGGGTAAATAGTTCCTAGCAAAACGGTAATTAAGTAAAACATCATAAACCAGTTGTTAACTAAAATGAATGTTTCTTTACTGTTCCGATTTAAATCATAATTTTCTTTTTTATACTTTTGGAAGAGGAGAAAAATGGATCCAAATATCATTAAACTTAAAAATATTAATATATAAATCCCCCTAGTTGGATCGTTCGCAAATGTATGAACAGAATTTAAAATGCCAGATCTTACTAAAAAGGTTCCTGTAACACTCAAAGTAAAAGTAATTAAACAAAGGATTATAACCCAAAAATAAAATAAATTTCTTTTTTCAAAAACAATTAATGAATGAAATAAAGCTGTCATGGCAAACCAAGGTAACAAAGAGGCATTTTCTACTGGATCCCAAAACCAAAAGCCTCCCCAGCCCAATTCATAGTAAGCCCATATAGAACCAACGAGAATTCCAAGTGTTTGAAAACACCAAGAAATTAAAACCCAATTTTTTATAGAGAGAGAAAATGATTTTTCTGAATAATTAGTAATTAGTGATGCTATTGCTGCTGAAAAATAAATAGATGCGCCAACAAAACCTACGTAAAGTAATGGAGGATGAATAGCTAAAGCGGGATCTTGTAATATTGGATTTAAACCTAAGCCTTCTGATGGAATTGGAGAAATTCTACTAAATGGATTTGAATTAAAAATAATAAAAAAAAGGAAACCAAGGATTAATATATTTTGAATTATTAAAGTTAAAAGTCTAAATTTTTTTGGATGATTTTTGTTATAGACTAAAAATAAAAAAGAAAATATTGAGAGGATGATGGACCAAAGCAATAAGCTTCCTTCATGATTTCCCCATGTTCCTGCAATCTTATAAAATAAAGGCTTCGAAGAATGTGAGTTTTGGTAAACGGTGATTAAAGAAAAATCTGAGACAATAAAAGCAGCTATTAAAACAAAAAAGCAAATAATTATTGAAGTGCTCTGGATTAAACTTAGTTGATAAATTTTTTTATCTATTACATCAGATATTTTAAGACTTCTGTTAGCAGTATAAATAATACTTAAACTTAAGATTGCGTTTAAAAATAATAATATATTTCCTAGATTACTTAGCATTTTGTTTCATCATATCTTTTAATTCTGGAGGCATATAGTTTTCATCATGTTTGGCTAAAATTCTATCAGCTATAAAAAAAGTCTTATCTTGTAATTTTCCTTCAGCAACAACACCTTTTTCCTCTGAAAATAAATTTGGAACTGTCCCGCTGAAACTAATATTTAGTTCATTATTAAAATCAGTGATTACAAACTTTATTTCTTCTTCTTTAATTATCAATGAATTTTTTTTCACCATTCCCCCTACTCTAATTTTTTTATCAAAATTAATATTTTGATTATTTTTTATATCTGTGGGAGATTTAAAATATAAAATATTTTTGTTTAATGATTGAAGTATGAAAAATATTCCTATTACTGATAATAGCAACATCAAGGCTAAGAGTGATGCTCTTTTTTTTACTTTTTTTGGAAGCATTTACTGCTTTAAATAGTTTTACTAAATGAGGATAAAACTTGCGAAGCTATTTTTGAATTCTCTATAACTATTTTTTTTCTCTCAAAAGAAAGCTCGTTAATCTCTTTCGCAAATTCTCTTTCGTACTTTTTAAGTGTTTTGTGTGTTCTGTAATAAAGTAATCCACATGCAACAAAAGTAATTACAAAGGATCCCCATACGAATAAACCATAACCATTCATAGATAAAAAATTTTGTATCATATTCTTTTAATGTTTTTTTTCTTTATTTTAATGATTTCTGTCTTGTATTTCATTAGAAAAATTAGCGCACAATACAAGATAAAAACAAAAAACATTAACAATAATGGCATTAACATAGAAGAATGGATTGAACTTTCACCGATTAACTTGATACTGGCAGGTTGATGGAGTGTGTTCCACCAATCAACAGAGTATTTAATTATTGGAATATTTATTAAACCTATTATTGCAATGATACTAGAAATTTTGTTTGCTTTATTTTCATTTGCAATCAATTTATGAGTGGAGATAAACCCAACATAAAAAAGAGCAAGAATAAACATAGATGTTATTCTTGCATCCCAAACCCACCATGTTCCCCATGTTGGTTGGCCCCAAATTGATCCTGTGACCAATGCTAAGCATGTAAACATTAGACCTATTGGAGCGATGCTTTTAGTTATTAATCTAATATTTTTAATTTTAAAAATAAAATGTGCAATGGATAATATAGAAATTGAAGAAAAAGAAGCCAATCCAATCCACGCGGAGGGAACGTGCACATACATTATCCTCACACTATCACCTTGTAAATAATCAGGCGGTGAAAAAATTAAAGCAAAAGAAAGTGCAACTAAGAGTAAAATAAAAAAGACTGAATTAATAAATCCAATTAATTTTTCAATCCAATAAAATATATTGCTCAGGTTCAAAATTTTAAACATTAGACTTTAACTACTATAATATTTTTTTTATGTGAAGTTATATTATAAGCCCAACTGAGAATTAGGAGGGAGTATAACTAAAGAAGTTCATCCTCAATTGGGCTAAAACATTAAAATTGTATAATTCCTCTGTGTCTGAGGTTTGAATAAAAATTGTTAAATTTTAGGCAGTAATTGTTAATTTGATACTTTGTGGTAACTTGAGCCTTTTTTTCCTGTAAAGATCTCTTCTATAAGCGGGTGCTTCACAGGTTCTTTTGATAAGTCTATTAAAAGATTTTGTTCAGAAACATAGGCTTCGTAGGTGACGTCATTACTCTCGGCAAGTAAATGATAAAACGGTTGATCTTTTCTCGGTCTAACTTCCTTTGGGATAGACTGATACCATTCCTCTGAATTATTAAATTCAAAATCAACATCATAAATCACACCCCTAAAATCGAAGTGTCTATGTTTAACAACTTCACCAATGGAAAATTTAGCTATATTACTTGTGCCCATATCAAATAATTAATAATTTTTATTCATAAATCAATATCTAATTTAATAAAATTTTAATATATGCTAATAATTGTTTGTGAATAAGTCGTTTTTAAAATTTATTACAGACTTTGGCCCATTATTAATCTTTTTTACTATTTACTATAAAAGTGGCAACAACTTAAGTGTAGCTATCCCCCCGCTAATAATTTCAACATTAATAGCAGTCGCGATCATGTACTTTATTGAAAAAAAAATTCCATATGTGCCATTAATTGGTGCAATAGTGATCTCATTATTTGGTGGTTTAACATTATATTTTAATAATCCTATTTTTATTTACATGAAACCAACAATAGTAAATTTGATATTTGCGGCTATTCTTCTTGTTAGTAAATCATTTTTTAATAAGAATTTTTTAAAATTTTTTTTACAGACAGCATTCCAATTGAATGAGGAAGGATGGGGAAAACTTAATTCAAGATGGGCTTATTTTTTTATATTTTTAGCTTTGCTAAACGAGGCTGTTTGGCGTACTCAACCAGAAACAACTTGGGTTAACTTTAAAGTTTGGGGTATGCTACCAATTACAATAATTTTCACAGCGATGCAGTTGCCTCTAATAAATAGGTACAAGTTATGAATAAAATACAACTGATAGTTAATAATGAAGCAAAAAAAAATGAAAGAGAAAAATTTTTTATAAAAAAAGAATTGCAAAGTATATTAAATTTATATGCAAAAATGGTTTCAAATGGTTCATGGAAAGATTATTCGTTTACTTCTGGTATAAAAGAAGTGTCATTCAACATTTACCAAAGAGCATCTGAGAAACCTGTCCTGAGAATTTTAAAGAATTTTAAACCAAATTATTTTAATGAAAAATATATTATTAAGGACAAGAACGGAACAATTCTAAAAAAATCTGAAAATTTAAATCAATTGATAAATAAAACTAGTTGGAATAGAATAAAATTAGTGAAGTAATTATCTTCTTTGACCGAAAAGTCTTAAAAGCATTATAAACAGATTTATAAAGTCTAAGTATAACGTTAAAGCGCCCATCACAGCTTTTTTACCCATCATCTCTCCGCTATCACTTACTAAATACATGTTCTTTATTTTTTGAGTGTCATACGCTGTTAAACCTACGAAAACTAAGACCCCAATTATAGAAATAACAAAGTACATCATTGTAGATTTCATAAAAATGTTTACTAATGATGCAATTATAATTCCGAAAAGGCCCATCATTAAAAAAGATCCTAACTTAGTTAGATCTCTCTTAGTCGTGTAACCATAAATGCTCATTGCGCCAAATGTTCCAGCTGTTATGAAGAAAACTCTTGTTATACTTGCTCCCGTGTAAATTAAAAATATTGATGAAAGCGAGGCACCCATTAATGCTGCGAATATCCAAAAAGTAGTTTGTGCTTTTGCTGCAGACATCTTTGCAATTCCAAAACTCATATAAAAAACTACTGCTAGAGGAGCCAGCATGATCACCCATTTAAGTCCTGAAGCGTAAATGGTATTTCCAAAGTTTGTTAAACCAATTATTTGTCCTTCGCTTGAAGTTACAACGGCCATTTTAAAAAATGCCAAAGCTATAAAACCTGTCAATAAAACACCGGAAGCCATGTAGTTATATACTTTAAGCATATAAGAACGTAAGCCCTGATCTATAATTGCTTCAGAAGCTGACGATCTAACGGTTGATGTTTGTTTGTTAAATTCCATACTTTATATATATGTTTTTTTAAAAACTTTTCAATAGTCAAAAATTGACCTAAAAAAGAGCCATAAATATTAATTTTTATGAAATTTAGAAAACTTGGAACCACAGATATTGATGTAAGTTTAATTTGCCTCGGTACAATGACATGGGGAACTCAGAATACTGAAAAAGATGCTTTTGAGCAGATGGACTTTGCTGTATCGCAAGGAATAAATTTTTTTGATACTGCAGAAATTTACTCTGTACCACCAACTTCTGACTCTTACGGTAAAACAGAGGTAATGATTGGCAATTGGTTCGAAAAAAGAAAAAATAGAGATAAAATTATTTTAGCTTCTAAAGTTGCTGGCCCAGGATGTGGCTGGATAAGAGGGGGAGGAAACAATTTTGAAGAAAAAAAAATTGGTGAAGCAATTGATGGTAGTCTAAAAAGATTGAAAACAGATTATATAGATTTATATCAATTGCATTGGCCTGAACGTTCTACAAATTTTTTTGGAAGAAGAGATTATCTGTTCAACAATAAAGAGGGGAATTGGAATAGTTTTGAAAGTATACTTGAGGCTTTAGAAAAATACATAAAAAGTGGAAAGATTAGGCATATCGGTATGTCTAATGAAACACCATATGGATTATCAAGGTATCTTGAAATTTCAAAAAATAAAGGTGCCCCAAGGATGATGTCAGTGCAAAATCCGTACAACTTAGTAAACAGAACTTATGAGATAGGTATGTCAGAAATTTCTATTAGGGAAAAATGTGGTTTGCTTGTTTACTATCCTCTTGCAGCTGGAGGGTTATCTGGCAAATATAGGAATGGTGAGATGCCTAAAGATTCAAGAATGGCTCTCTTTAAAGGATGGGAGAGACATTTAAATCCTTTAGCAATGGAAGCCTATGATAAATATTTTGAACTTGCTAAAGATTTTAATCTAACAATGGTTCAGTTAGCTCAATCCTTTGTTAATTCAAGACCTTTTGTAACAAGTAATATTATTGGAGCAACAACAATGAATCAACTTAAAGAAAATGTGGAAAGCATTAACATAGAATTTACGGATGAAATGATGGAAAGAGTGAATGAAATTCACAACAACAACCCAAATCCATCACCATAATCGATCGTTGAATTCAAATTAATTTAGTATAAAAACAAATTATGGTGGTCAAAAAAATATTTCTTTTTACTGTTCTTTTAATCTTTTCTTTTAATGCTTTTGCAAATACACCTCGTTCAACTGGTAAATACAAAAATTGGGAAAGTTTTATAGCAGAGACAGATCAAGGAAAAATATGTTTCGCTCAAACAACTCCTACCAAAAGAGCTCCTGGAGCTATTAAAAGAAACCAATCAAAATTATTTGTTACTTTTAGACCCGCAGAAAGCATTAAAGATGAAGTTAGTATAACAAGTGGGCACGAATACAAAAGTTCGAGTGTTACAGCCAGCTCAGGAAAAAGAAAATACTCTTTTTTTTCTCAAAAAGATTTTGCTTGGTTGTTAGATGATCAAGAAGAGAAAAAATTTATCAAACTAATGAAACGAGCTACTGATTTGATTGTTAAAGCTAGAACTGTTAAGGGTGCAGAAACAACCGACCATTATTCTATGATGGGATTTACTAAAGCTTACAATACGGCTAAGAAAACCTGCAGCTAAATGAAAAAAATCCTATTAGCTTACTCAGGAGGTTTGGATACCTCTATTATTCTAAGATGGTTGCAAGAAAATTACAAAGCAGAGGTAATTGCTTATACATCGGATATTGGTCAAGAAATTAATAGGAAAAAAATTATTACCAACGCGAAAAATCTTGGTGTAAAAAAAATAATTATCGAAGATTTAAAAAATATCTTTGTAAAAGATTATGTGTTTCCAATGATTAGAGCTCATGCTGTTTATGAAGGTGTTTATTTGCTTGGCACTTCAATTGCCAGGCCTTTGATTGCTAAGAGACAAATAGCCATCGCAAAAAAATTTAAGGCTTATGCAGTATCTCATGGAGCAACAGGTAAGGGTAATGATCAAGTTAGATTCGAGCTTGGTTATGCTTTTTTTGGTGGAAAAAAAATTAAAACCATCGCACCATGGAGAGAGTGGAAATTACAATCTAGGGCAGACTTAATTAAATATGCAAAAAAAAATAATATTCCAATTCCAAAAGATAAAAAAGGCGCACCACCTTTCTCTGTTGATGATAATATTTTTCATACCTCTACTGAGGGTAAGGTTTTAGAAAATCCAAAAAATTCTGCACCAGAATTTATTTTTCAAAGAACTGTTTCACCGGAAAAAGCTCCAAACAAAAAAACGAAAGTGAAAATTACTTTTAGAAATAGTGATCCAATTGCTGTAAATGGAAAAAGACTAAGGCCTGATAAACTTTTAAATAAATTGAATATTCTTGCTGGGAAAAATGGCGTTGGAAGAGTAGATCTTGTTGAAAATAGATTTATTGGTATTAAATCAAGAGGTGTTTACGAAACACCTGGTGGGACTTTGTTATATTTTGCACATAGAGCGATTGAATCAGTGACTTTAGACAAGAAAACAGCTCATGAAAAAGAAAGAGTAATGCCAGAGTATGCTGAATTAGTTTACAATGGATATTGGTTTTCAAAAAAAAGAATTAAACTTCAAAAAATAATTGATAAAAAAAGAAATCAAGTTTCTGGCGAAATAGTTTTGAGTTTATACAAGGGAAATATTACAATTCTTTCAAGGAAAACAAAAAACAAAGCCTATTCAATGAAAAAAGTTTCTTTTGAGGAAAACAAAACCTTTAATAAGAAAAAAGTTGAAAATTTTATCAAATTTCATTCTAAACAGTTAAATAAAGGTTAAATTTTTGATAGTAATATATTAAATGAACAATTCGATTCGAAATATTCAACTAGTTGCTGTTGTAGTTGTCCTAATCTCAACAATCATTGCTTTCTTTTTAGAGATAAGAGAAATGTACGAGAATAGAGATATTACATTAGCAGATCTGCTTTTGATGTTCATCTATATAGAGGTCATCGGATTAGTAAGATCTTATTGGGAAACAAGAGCAGTTAGAATTACCTATCCTTTAGTAATTGCAATAACAGCTTTAGCACGATTTATTATATTGCAAGATAAAGAGAGTGACCCATCAAACTTAATTTACATTTCTGTTGCAATATTAATTGTGGCTTTAGCAACTGTAATAATTAGATTTAGAAATAGTAAATACTTAAAAATTGATAAATCAAAGTCTAACGAGCTTTAAAACAATCTAAGGTATTTTTAAGTAAACAAGCAATAGTCATTGGTCCTACCCCGCCAGGAACTGGAGTTATAGCTTTAGATTTTTCTTTTACAGCATCAAAATCGACATCCCCTACTATTTTATCTCCCACTTTATTTATTCCTACGTCAATAACTATTGAGTTTTTTTTTACCCAATCTTCTTTTACTAATTTAGCTACTCCAACAGCAGCAACTAGGATATCAGCCTTTAAACACTCTTGTTTTAAATCTTTCGTTTTTGAGTGAACAATTGTAACTGTACAATTTTCTTTTAAAAGTAATTGAGCCATAGGTTTGCCATTTAAATTTGATCTTCCAATTATAACTGCGTGTTTTCCTGATAAATTTTTTTCAACTTTTTTTATCAAATACAAACATCCTAGAGGTGTACAAGGAACTAAAGCATTGTAACCAGATGAAAGGTTACCAACATTTATGGGATTAAACCCGTCTACATCCTTTTTAGGACTTACAGCATTAATAATTTTTTCTTTATTAATTTGAGGAGGCAAAGGTAACTGAACTAGTATACCTGAAACATCGGTATCATTATTAAGATCTTCAATCTTTTTTAAAACTTCCTCCTCTGTTACCTCTTTTGAATATCTAACAACATCAGAATTGATCCCGACCTCTTTGGCACTTTTTTCTTTATTCTTAACGTAAATCTGGCTTGGGGCAAAATCACCAATTAATATGACGGTTAATCCAGGAACTTTATTATCTTTAGATTTTAATGATTCAATTTCTTTTTTAATCTCTTGTCTTAAAATTTCAGCTTCTTTTTTTCCATCAATAATCATCATTAAAATAGACTTGGGGCAAACATTTCAAAAATAAAATTTCTTAAAAACATTAGTGCTAAAATTAATATTACAGGAGAAATATCTATCGAGCCTAAGTTGGGCAGAAATCTTCTTATATAGTTTAAAGGTGGAGCAGTTAATCTGTAAGAAAAATCAAGAACTGCATAAACAAACCTATTACCAGTGTTTAAGATGTTAAATGCAACTAACCAACTTATAACTGCGTTGATGATTAATATCCAAATGTAAAGAGTAATTACATTATCAAATAATATTAAAACTGACTTCATGAATTTTTCTCCACATAAACCGATGTGCTTGGAAATGCAAATGAAGCTTTATTTTTTTCTACAATGTTTTTAATCTCTAAAGCTAAAGTATCTTTAACATTAAGCCATTCTTGAAAGTGCCTTGTTTTTGTAAAACAAATAAGTCTAATATCTATAGAGCTTGCAGCAAATTGATCTACTTTAACTGATAACAAAGTATCTTTGGATTTAACAAAATCATCACTTTTTTTAATATAGTCTTCAATTTCTTTCTTAATATTTTTTAATTGTTCGCTAGTAGTTCGATATTCCAAACCAATCATCCAATTAATTCTTCTGTTTGTCGTTTGAGTATTATTAATCACTGCATTTTCAGCAAATTGAAAATTTGGAATTGTTGCAAGAGATTTATCAAATCTTCTTACTACAGTTGATCTAAAGCCGATGCTCTCTACAGTTCCCTCAATTACTCCCTCTACGTAAATCCAGTCGCCAACTTGAAATCTTCTTTCGACTAAAACCAATATGCCTGAAATTAAGTTTTTAAATAGATCTTGAGCTCCAAGTGCAACCGCTACACCAAATAAACCTAAACCAGCGATGATAGGGCCGATTTTTATTCCCCAAAGTTCGAGAACGGCTGCGGCTCCCAAAATAAAAATTAAAACTTTAATAGCTTTTATAATCCAATTGATTAAATCTTTTGAAAGTAAGCCTCCAACCGATTTGATAACTACTGACAAAGGTCCAATAACTTGATGGAATGTCCAAAATATTAAAATAGTTATTAAGGATCGATTGATAGTTTCTAAAAATTCAGCCGCTTGTGTTTCAACAGTTAAATAACTTGTAGAAACAAAAAATCCTAAAACCACTGGAAAAAACTTTGCTGGTCCCTCCATTGAAAAAACAAGAGAGTTATCAAAATTATTTGTAGATTTTGATACGTAATTTTCTAATCTTTTGACTACAAACTTAGAAAAAACACCTCTTAAAAATAGAAAAAATAAAAAAATAAGTAATGCAATTATTATCTCTGAAATATTAACTCCAGATATGCCTTTATTCCAAACATCAAAAAACAAATTTTTAAAATTTTGCAGCACTTCCATTTGTTTAAACTTTCAATTTTTCTAACTCTTCTCCTGGTTGGAAAACTTCTAATTTTTTCCATCCCGAATTTTTTAACACACTTAAAACTTTTTCACTTATACATAATACTCTAGACTCTGTCATCAACCCATTGAGAGAGTATTTTTTTACAATTTCAATAAAGCTTTCAGCACTTCTTTTAGAATAAATAAAAATTATGTCAGGAGGATGATTGTTAATTATTTTGTTATTTTCCTCGTTAAGATCGGTAATTTTTTCAGAAGTATAGTTGATAATCTTATCAATCTGAAATCCATCATTTTTAAGTTCGATATCTAGATTTGAAGATATGTAATCCCCGCAAAAATAAGCAATAGATTTTTTTTTATCAATTTGATCTGAATTTAAAATAATATTTTTTAAAGCATTTACAGTTCCACCTGCAGAAATTGTATTATTATATCCTTTTTGCCTTACAATCTTTTCCGTAATAGAGCCCACACAAAAACATATTTTATTATTGTCTTGATTGTTCAACTTTAAATTTCTAATAGCGTTAGCACTTGTAAAAATAAATGCATCATATTTTTTTGCATCTACTGGACTGGTATTGGCTGCTGAGATCTTTAGAGTTGGGATGTGAACAATCTTATGTCCTAAAGAAAAAAGCTTTCCCATTAAATCCTCTGAGTCTATTAAAGGTCTTGTAATTAAAATATTCATTTTTTTTTAAATTCTGATCCTGCAAGTTTTAATAGTTCTTTCCCTACTGATTTTCCAATGTTTACAGCTTCATTGGTTTTGCCCGTCATCTCATACTCGTAACTTTTCATTCCTGAGTCTGAAAATAATTGAGCTGTAAATTTAAGATTATTATTTTCTATAATTGCTAAGCCGCCAACAGCCGTTTCGCAATCACCTTCGATTGCTTGTAGCATTGCACGTTCAGATTTTGCACATGCTTCAGTTTCTGGATCGTTAATATTTCTCAAAAGATTTTTAACTACTTCATCATTTTTGTTACATTGAACAGCTATTACTCCTTGTCCCACTGCAGGCAAAACCTCATTTGTTTTAAAAATTAAACCTATTTTTTTAGCTAAATTTAAACTTTTGACTCCTGCTGCAGCCAAGATTATTCCATCTAATTTACCTTCTTCAAGTTTTCTAATTCTAGTATCAATATTTCCTCTCATACTTGTTACATAAATATTTTTATTAATCTTTTTAAGTTGTAGCTCTCTTCTTTTAGAACTTGAGCCAATAACTATTTTACCTTTTAAATCTTCTAAACTTTTAATTTTATTGCTTATAATTACATCTCTATAATCATTTCTCTTAATATATGCGCCAATGATAAGGTTGCTATCTTCTACGGACTCCATATCTTTTAAGGAGTGAACAGCAATATCAATTTCTTTCTTTAGAAGTTTCTCTTCAATTTCTTTACAAAATAGATTTTTGCCGCCTATTTCAGATAATTTTACATTTTGATTAATATCACCAGAAGTTTTGATAGCTTTAAAATCTATACTTTCTTCTTTCAAATCATTATTTTTTTGAATTAAAAGCTCTTTCACTTTTTCAACATAAGCAATTGAAAGCTTGCTTCCTCTGGCACCGATTGTAATTTTAGTCATAAATTGATTATATATTTGAAAGATCTAAATTATACTATTTAAATAATTAAACATATTATGGCAAAAAAAATAACTTTTCTTGGGATTGAAACTAGCTGTGATGAGACAGCTGCTGCTGTCATTAGAGAAAACGACAAAGGAACTGCGGACATCCTTTCCAACATAGTTTCAAGTCAAATAGAGGAACATAAAAAATTTGGTGGTATTGTACCTGAGTTGGCAGCTAGAGCTCACCTTGAAAATATTGAGTACATTATTGATGCGGCTTTAAAAGAAAGTAAAATTTCTATTGATGAACTAGATGGTGTTGCGGCAACTGCTGGCCCTGGTTTGATTGTTTGTTTAACTGTTGGTTTAAATATTGGAAAATCAATCGCTGCATTTTCTAATAAACCTTTTATTGGAGTTAATCATTTAGAAGGGCATGCGTTAAGTCCTAGCTTAGAAAAGAAAATAAAATTTCCTTATTTATTATTATTAATCTCAGGAGGTCATACTCAATTTCTAATAGTTAAAGATGTAAATGAATATGAACAGTTAGGAACAACAATCGATGATGCTTTAGGTGAAGCGTTTGATAAAACAGCTAAGATGCTGGATCTAGGTTATCCAGGTGGACCGAGTGTTGAAAAATTTGCAAAATTAGGAGACAAAAACTTTTTTAAACTTCCTGAACCAATAATTAATAAAGCAGGTTGTAACTTATCATTTGCTGGTCTTAAAACAGCGGTGCTAAGAGAGTCTAAAAAAATTAATGGAAATGATAAGATGAAATATAATTTAGCAGCCTCTTTTCAAAATACTATTAATAAAATTCTTTATAAAAAAACTAAAGCTGCTGTTGAAATGTTTAGACAGAAAACAAAAAAAGAAAATTTTAAATTAATAGTAGCTGGTGGTGTTGCAGCCAACGAAACTATTAGAAAAAATTTATCATCTTTATCTAATGAAATGGGCTTTAAAACTATTTACCCAGATATAAAGTTTTGTGGTGATAACGCCGCTATGATTGCTTGGGCAGGAATACAAAGATTTAAAAAAAATATGACCAATGATGTAGGTATATCAGCTAAGTCCAGATGGCCTTTAGATAAAAATGCTCCTTACATGAAAGGACCTGGATTAAAATTATAATGCAATATTGGTTAATGAAATCTGAACCTGACGTATGGTCAATTGAACAACAAAAAAAAGCTGGGAAAAAAGGAGTGGCTTGGGACGGCGTTAGAAACTATCAAGCAGCAAATAATTTAAAAGACATGAAAACAGGTGATCTCTGTTTTTTTTATCATTCAAATATTGGGAAAGAAATTGTTGGCATAGTGAAAGTAATCAAAGAGGCATTTATTGACAAAACTGATAAAAAAAAAAGATTTGTGGCCGTCCAGGTTAGGTTCGAAGAACATCTAAAATACCCTGTATCACTTGAAAAAATTAAAAAAACAAAGACTATTTCTCATTTACCGCTTGTTAAACAAAGTAGATTATCAGTTATGCCTATTGATTTTAAAAGCTGGAAAATTATTTATAAGATGGGTAAAATAAATCCCAATTAGGAGAAATTGTGGCTAAAAGAAAAAAGAAGAAAAAAAAATCAAAAAAGACAAAAAAGACTAGAAGAAAGAAGTCTAGAAAAATTATTAGATCAAAAAAAAAGAAGTCTAGAAAAATTAAAAAAGCAAAAAAATCAAAATCAAAAAGAAGAAAAAAATCAAAATCTAGACCAAGAAAATCAAAACCAAGAAAATTAAATTTTAAAGCGCCTAAGTTACTTGAAGATGGAGATGGGAAATCTTTAATTAAAGTTTCAGATAGTTGGGCAAATCATGCCTATGTTAATGAGTCAAAATATAAAAAGAAATACAAACTATCAATTAAAGAAAATGATAAGTTTTGGGCGAAAGAGGGAAAAAGAATTTCTTGGATTAAAAAATATTCAAAAATTAAAGATATTAAATACAGCAAAGATGAAGTCAAAATTAAGTGGTTCTATGATGGTACATTGAATGCTTCAGCTAATTGTATTGATAGACACTTAAAAAAAAATCCTAGTAAGACTGCAATTATATGGGTAGGTGATGACCCAGCTGACTCTAAAAAAATTTCTTACAAAGAATTACATCAAAATGTATGTAAGGCGGCCAACGGACTTAAAAGTTTAGGTGTTCAAAAAGGAGACCGAGTAACAATTTACTTAACTATGATACCCGAGCTAGCTTATATAATGCTTGCTTGTGCTAGAATAGGAGCTGTGCACTCTATAATTTTTGGCGGCTTCTCGCCTGACTCAATAGCTACAAGAATCACTGATTGTGAGTCGGAGTACTTAATTACAGCAGATGAAGGTGTAAGGGGTGGAAAAATAATTCCTCTAAAAAAAATAGCAGACGAAGCCTTAGATCAATGTCCAAACGTAAAAAAATGCGTTGTTGTTGAACGAACAGGTAATCAGGTTAATTGGAATGAGGAGAGGGACATTTCTTATAAAAAACTAATCTCTTCAGTTCCTACAAAGTGTGATCCTGAAGAAATGAGTGCTGAAGATCCATTGTTTATTCTTTATACATCTGGATCAACGGGTAAGCCGAAAGGAGTTTTACATACTACAGGTGGATACATGGTTTACGCCTCCATGACACATCAGTACATTTTTGATTACAAGCCAAATGATATTTACTGGTGCACTGCAGATATTGGTTGGGTAACTGGTCACAGTTATATTATTTATGGTCCATTAGCTAACGGCGCGACTACAATTATGTTTGAAGGTGTTCCAAATTATCCCGATAATTCAAGATGGTGGCAAATCGTAGATAAATATAAAGTTAATACGTTCTATACAGCTCCCACTGCAATTAGAGCATTGATGAGAGAAGGAGACAGTCCTGTTAAAAAAACCAGCAGAAAATCTTTAAAATTATTAGGAACAGTGGGTGAACCAATTAATCCTGAAGCTTGGATGTGGTATTACAAAACAGTTGGAGATGCTAGATGTCCAATTGTTGATACTTGGTGGCAAACTGAAACAGGAGGTATACTAATCGCTCCACAACCTGGTGCTATTGATTTAAAACCAGGTTCAGCAACAAAACCTTTCTACGGCATTAAGCCTGTTTTAGTTGATAAGGATGGGAAGATTATTAAAGGTGAAGGTCAAGGAAGATTATGTATGGCTAATTCTTGGCCAGGACAAATGAGAACTGTTTATGGTGATCACCAAAGATTCATTGACACTTATTTTTCTCAATTTGATGGAAAATATTTTACTGGCGATGGCTGTAAAAGAGATAAAGACGGCTACTATTGGATAACAGGTAGAGTAGACGATGTTATTATTGTTTCAGGTCATAATCTAGGAACAGCGGAAATCGAAAGTGCATTTGTTGCTCACCCTAAAGTCGCTGAGGCTGCAGTCGTTGGTTTTCCACATAGTATTAAGGGAAACGGTTTATATTGTTACGTTACCTTGAATGCAGGTGAAAATCCTACAGGAGATTTAGAAAGAGATTTAAAACAGTGGGTTAGAAAACAAATTGGACCCATATGCTATCCTGATGTAATTCAGTTTGCTCCTGGTTTGCCTAAAACCAGATCGGGAAAAATTATGAGAAGAATTTTAAGAAAAATTGCAGCTAATGAACCTAACAACCTTGGTGATACCACAACTTTAGCAGACCCAAGTGTTGTGGCTTCATTAGTTGAAAATAGATTAAATAGAGATTAATTAAAGCTTAAATTTTTTGTTAACTTTTTAAATTCGTCTATTTTTAAATTCCACTTTAATCTCATTGAATTTAAAACTATTTCTTTATCTAAAACTTTTAATTCATCTGCAATAGGTGCCCAGTTATAAAGTGCGATGCAGCTCTCTTTAAATGGATTTTCTAAATAGTATTTACGAAAATCTATTTTTTCATACCTAATTAAAAATTCTTTTTTAGCTTTTTGGTAAACTTCATCACTTAAACCGTTTGATTTCTCTTTTTCTATAATATCTAAATATACTTCTTTACAATCATTCTTCTTGAGATTTTTTTCACTTATTAAGTAAGAAAAAGTATAAAAAGCACAGTCGGCTATAGCGATCACATAAATATTCCACTTCGCAATGTTAATTGATTTTGAAAAAACGTCATCATCTACCATAGCTGTAAATTTCACACCAATTCTTGTCTTTAGATAACCATACAATGTAGTTTGGGTAACATGAGCTGATCTTTGTTGAATGAATTTTTGTAAATCTTCTTTCGATTTAATGCTGTTAAAATAACTTGTAACTTTTTCTACTGGGAATAAATATTCTCCCATAGTTTTGAGAGTTTCTCGCAATTTTTTTAGATTCAATTTCACGTTGTATTTTAAAAACCTTTATTTTATTGAATTTATAGCATTTCAAATTGGTTTCAGGGTCTTTTTTTCACTTTAAATTAAACTCATAATGGGTAAGCTCCGCACAACTAATAATACTTTTTACGTAAAAAGTTAAAAAAAAATAGGGGGAAATATGTCAAATAAAGACGCATATTGGGAAAAGACTAAGAACCACATGTTTGTAACATTGGGTCTTTGGGCTTTTTTCTCGTTAGTTATCTTCATGTTTGGTTCTGAACTGAACACGATGTCTTTTCTTGGTTATCCTTTAGCATATTACATGACAGCGCAAGGTTCACTTCTTGCCTTTGTGATAATTTTGTTTTGGACAGCAAATAAACAAGAAAAAATCGACGAAGAACATGGATTCTCAGAAAGAGGGGATGACTAATGTTTAAAGGTGATTTTATAAAAAACCTTCCTAAAATATATGGGACCTACACTGGTGGTTTCTTAGTATTCATCATTTTGATGGCTATTGCGGAACAAGCAGGTGTGTCAGCTAAAAACATCGGAGTGATGTTCGTAGCTTTCACGGTTTTGATTTATGCCTTAATCGGTTATTTATCACGAACCATTCAAGTAGATGCCTACTATGTTGCAGGAAGACAAGTGCCTACCGTATTTAACGGGATGGCAACAGCAGCTGACTGGATGTCAGGTGCTTCATTCGTAGCCTTAGCAGGTGGAGTTTACTATGGTGGTTATACTTATATGGCCTTCTTGGTAGGTTGGACAGGTGGATATGTACTTGTTGCAACTTTAATGGCTCCGTACCTAAGAAAATTTGGATGTTACACAGTTCCTGATTTTATCGGAACACGATACGGTGGTAATCTCGTAAGAGCTTGCGCTGTATTCGTGCTTTTCATAGCGTCATTTACTTACGTAACTGCACAAATTAACGCTACGGGTACAATTGCTTCTAGAGCTCTTGGAATTCCGTTCGAAGCAGGCGTATGGGTAGGACTAATTAGTATTCTTATCTGTTCAATGCTTGGAGGAATGAGAGCTGTAACTTGGACTCAGGTTGCTCAGTACATTGTATTAATCATTGCTTACTTACTACCAGTATTCTGGATAAGTAATAAAGTAGGTGGAGGTGTTTTCCCTCACTTGATGTTAGGTGATGAAGTTGCAAGACTTGGTGAACTTGAACAACAATTTGGACTAGTTAAAAACAGTGCCGCAGATATGAAAGCAGCTGGTGTACCGGGAGGATTGAAATATATCTCTGGAACTCACTCTGGAGTACCTGAAGGTGGAATGGCTGTCTGGAAATACTTATCGTTAGCGATTTGTATGATGGTGGGAACTGCATCGTTACCTCATATCTTAATGAGATACTTTACAACTCCTTCTGTTAGAGCAGCAAGAAAATCAGTAGCTTGGTCGCTATTCTTTATTTTCTTACTTTACTCTTCAGCGCCTATGTTAGCGACATTGTCTAAGTTGGCATTAATGGATCCAAATCTACCAACTGGAATTATTGGAAAATCTATTTCTGAAGTTCAGTCGATAGAGTGGGTACAAAGATGGTCTGAAGTTAAACAAGTATTTATCGCAGACTTTAATGGTGACGGTATACTTCAGTTGAACGAATGGTTCATGAGAGGTGACGTTGTAGTATTAGCTACTCCAGAAGTAGCGGGACTACCGTTCGTAATCTCGGGACTAGTGTTTGCTGGAGGTATGGCTGCTGCCATGTCAACTGCTGACGGTCTTGTATTAGCGATATCAAATGCTTTATCTCATGATATTTACTACAAAATCATAGATCCAAAAGCTGATACAGCTAAAAGACTTTTAGTTGCTCGTGTACTTCTAGTAATAATCGGAGCTGCTGGTGCTTACATAGCCTCTTTCAGGCTAACAAGTATCTTAGGTTCGGTTGCTTGGGCATTCGACTTTGCAATGTCAGGCTTATTCTTCCCACTTGTACTTGGTGTATGGTGGAAGAGAGCTACTAGAGCTGGTGCAATCGCCGGAATAGTAACGGGAATTTTATCAGGATTATTCTACCTATTATGGGTATATCCTAAATTCTCAGTGCCAATTTTCGGTGGTGTAAACGAACCATTCTTAGGTATCGACCACTTAAGATTTGGTTTAATCGGTGCACCTATCTGTTTAGTGGTAATGGTTGTAGTTAGTTTAATGACTAAAGAACCATCTCCATCAATACAGAAAATGGTAGATGACACTAGAATACCAACGGGTAAACCAATCCTTGGTAAACAGTAGTACCAATTAAATATTAAAAATTAAAAGGGGCGATTTATTCGCCCCTTTTTTTTTAACCAAATCATGCTATTTTAAAAATATGATACCTACTTGGGCTATTGTTTTAGATTATGTTCTTGGAACAATAATGTGGACTCTCATAGGAAGAGCATTCATGAATATCTTTCAACGAGAAGACTCTACTTTCTTCTTTATGAGAGTTTTTGTAAAATATACCAATCCGATTATTAATTTGTTTAAATTTATCACGCCCAGTTTTTTATTTGGACCATTTATTGCCCTCTATGTAGCTTGGTTTTTCTACTTATTTAGATTTTATGCAATGCCATATTTATTAGGGTATGATGTTTGGGGCATGTTAGCATTTCCCTTAGAAAGCGATTTTTCAAGACAACTTTACCAGTTATTCAATTAGTCCTTTAATTTTTTTGACAAAGTTTTAGTTTAAAATATAAACAAAATATGAATGATCTAATTAAAATATCGCCTTCCATTTTATCAGCAGATTTTAGTAAATTGGGAAAGGAAGTAATTTCTTTAGAGAAAGCCGGAGCAGACTATATTCATATTGATGTTATGGATGGGCATTTCGTCCCAAACCTTACTATTGGACCAGAAGTAATAAAAAAACTTAGACCTCTTACAAAAAAAGTATTTGATGTTCACTTGATGATTTCACCAGTCGACAATTTTATTCAAGAATTTGCCAACGCTGGTGCAGATATTATTACTTTTCACCCGGAGGCAACGTCAAATATTTCCAAAACTATAAAATTAATAAAAGAACAAGATAAAAAAGTTGGTATTTCTCTAAAACCAAAGTCAGAAATTAAATTAATTGAGAATTATTTAGATCAAATAGACCTTGTATTAATTATGAGTGTGGAACCTGGTTTTGGTGGTCAAAAATTTATGCCAGAGGTTTTAGAAAAAACCAAAGCAATAAGGGATTTAATAAATAAAAAAAAATTAAACATAGATGTTGAAATTGACGGTGGCATTAATTTTGAAAATTGTTCTAAAGCAAAAAGAGCAGGCGCAAATATTCTTGTATCAGGGTCTACTATCTTTAATGAAAATAAGGGTGACCTTAAAAAAAATATAGAAATACTCAGAAATAATTAATAGATGTTCGGCCTGAAAAGTGTCTACTTTTATTTAATTGCATGTCAAATTACATTAATCAAATTTTTCAAAAAAATTTATTTTTCTTCTAAAAACTATAATAAATCTTTAGAAACAAAAGTACCTCATCAAATTTACTACAACCCTAACCCATTTTTATTATCCATTATAACTTCTTATAACGGACAACCTTTCAAAATTAGTGAGATAGATCCCAATATATTTTGGATTGAAGATAAAAAAAATAAAACAGATATAATGCATAATTTTTTTTGGCTTAGTCTAATTGATAGAAAGGCTGATAGTAAAAAGTTAAAAAAGATCATTTATATTTGGATTCTAAGAAATTCTAAATATAAAAGAACAATTTGGGAAACTTCAACTTTGAGTGCAAGAGTTATCAGCTGGATTTTAAATATTGATATAATTTTACATAATAGCACATTTGATTTTAAAAAAAATTTTTTAAGCTGCATTATAAGACAAACTAATCATTTAAAAAGAAACATAAGATTTGAAAAAGACCTTGCTAAGAAAATGGAAATCTTGACCGCTATAATTTTAACAGGACTTGTTTTTAAAGAATATGAGGAAAATTTTGATACTGGTATAAAGCAATTGGAATTGCTTCTAAAAGATTTATTCGATAATAATGGATTCCCTTTATCTAGAAACCCTAGTGACTTAATTTTTTTTTCTAAATATTTAATCTTCTGTAAAGAAGTGATTAAGGACAGTCAAAAGTACGTTCCTGAGTTTTTGGATGAGATTATTAACAAAAATCTAAATTGCATTAGTTACATCAAAACACCAGATGAGCAAATGCCATTATTTAATGGGGCCTCCGTAATTGATTTAAAACCGATTGAAAAATATTTGAACTCATTTAAACCTGATAATAAAAGTAGCAGTCTTGGTGGTTTGTGTAAAATCAAGTTCAAAAATCATTTTTTAATTGTAGATATTGATAAACCACCAAAAAAAAATTTTTCAAAGTCTTATCAATCAGGTCCCTTATCTTTTGAATATTTTTTAGATGGAGTAAAAATTATCACTAATTCAGGATTTGGAGTTAATATTTCAAAAAAAGCAGAATTGTTAAGCAGGCTTACAGCGTGTCAGTCAACTCTAAATATTAATGAAACTTCTGTAACTAAATTTGAAAAAAATGACATTATCAATAATATTTTTGGAAATTCAATTAGGGATAGCTTTAAGTCTTATGATTTTTTTTCAAAAAATGAAAATGTTCTTATAGGATGTACGGCAGCTAATAATGGTTATGAAAAAGAATTCGGTTGTACTCACAAAAGAGAAATTTATATTGATAAAGAGAATAATTTTCTAAAAGGCACTGATCATATATTTAAAGTTAAGGACGGATACCCCATCAGATATGATTTCAGATTTCATATCAACCCGGAGCTTAGTCTGGTTAAAACCATGAGTGGCAATAGTGCTCTAATTCAAATATCAAAAAATAAATCACTCATCTTTACTATTTATAATGAAAATTTAGAGATAGAAAAAAGTATATTTCTTGGTGGAAAAAAAATAATAGATAATGCTTGTATAACTGTCAGTGGTAATTTAGTTAATAAAAATAAAATCTTTAACTGGGAAATTAGAAAAAATATTTAATTATGAATTTGAAGGTTAAAAACGCTTTGATATCAGTTTCTAATAAAGAGAATCTAGCATCCCTTCTTAAAACTCTTAAAAAATTTAATATTAATATCATAAGTTCAGGAGGAACCCATGCCTCAATTAGAAAACTTGGATATCAATGTACAGAGCTATCTAAGTACACAGGTTTTAGGGAAATGTTAGATGGAAGAGTAAAAACTCTACATCCAAAAATTCACGCTGGCATACTTCACGATAGAGAAAGTAAAAAACATAAGAATGAAATGTCAAAACAAAACTTTCCTTCAATTGATCTAATTATTGTTAATTTTTATCCATTTCAAAATATAGTTTTAGAAACAAAGAACCCAAAAAAAATTATCGAGAATATAGATATTGGTGGTCCTACAATGGTTAGAGCGGCCGCTAAAAATTTCAAAAATGTAACAATAGTTACAAATAAAAATGATTATAGCTCTCTTATCGGAGAATTAGAATCTAACAAAGGTAAAACGACATTAAAATTCAGAGAATTAATGTCCTCTAAGGCATTTGGCCTTACTGCTTATTATGATGCTATGATTGCTAATTGGTTTAACAAAAAACTTAAAATTGAATTTCCGGAAAGAAAAACAATTTTTGGCAGAAAATTGCACAAATTACGATATGGTGAAAATCCGCATCAACGCAGTTCTATATATGTAAGTGATTATCAAGATCAGCAACTTGGGTTTAACCAAATTCATGGTAAAGAGCTAAGTTATAATAATTATAATGATATGTTTGCTTCTTTACAAATTTTAAATTCTTTAAAAAAAAATTCTGGAACTGTAATCATTAAGCACGCAAATCCTTGTGGTGTATCTGAAAACCGAGAACCGTTGACTTCGTTTAAGAACGCTTATTCATCCGACCCTATAAGCGCTTTTGGTGGAGTTATAGCTTGTAATTATAAGATTAATAAGAAAATCGCTTTAGAAATTAACAAAAATTTTTTAGAAGTCATACTGGCCAAGGGATTTGACAAAGAATCTTTAAAAACTTTAAAAAGAAAGAAAAATCTACGCATAATTGATATTACAAATTTTAAATCTAAAAATCTAACTTCAATTAAATCATTTGACAGGTCTTTTTTGATACAAAGTAAAGATTTTATTGTAATAGATAAAAAGAAATTAAAATGTGTAACTAAGCTAAAACCTAATAAAAAAGATCTGGCTGAAATCCAATTCGCTTTTAATATTTGTAAACATGTAAAATCAAATGCAATCGTTTTATGTAATAATTTTTCAACGATTGGAATTGGTGCTGGTCAGCCTAGTAGGTTAGATAGTTGTAAGATAGCAGTCCAAAAAGCAAAACAGTTTCAGCCCTCAAAAATTAAAAATTGTGTAGCTGCATCTGATGCTTTTTTCCCTTTCGCAGACGGCGTAAAAACCCTTATTAAAGCTGGTGTAAAAATTATAGTTCAGCCAGGGGGGTCAATGAGAGACCAAGAAGTTATAAACACTGCTAACAAAGCTAAAATAAAAATGCTTTTTACTGGGGTTAGGCACTTCAATCATTAATTAATCTTATCTATTTTTGCGGCTAAAATAAAATCGCTCTCTGCTAAACCTTTGATAGCATGAGTAAAAATCCTCACTTTACAATATCCCCAGCCAAAAGAAATGTCTGGGTGGTGATTTTCTTCTTCAGCTATATTGCCAACTTTATTTACAAATTTTTGACTTTCATCGAAATCTTTGAATTTAAAATCTTTGATTAAATAAAAACTCTTATCATCGTTATTTTTTACTTCCCAGCCATCAACCTTTTTCAAGTATTTGTGGATTTCACTTGTATCAAATGGTGGAATATTTCCCTCACAAGGAATACATTTTTTTTTTGATAAATCGCTCATAATTTGGAGCGGGCAAAGGGGTTCGAACCCTCGACCTTCTCGTTGGCAACGAGACGCTCTACCACTGAGCTATGCCCGCAATAAAATTAGTATAATATAAGCAACAACGGGAGGTCAACCATTATAAAATGACGCTATCGGCAAACAGATTTTTTTTATATAATGACTTATGAATAATTTTCCTAAAACTTTACCAGTGTTTCCTTTGAGCGGTGTAATTTATTTTCCAAAAACAAACCTCCCATTAAACATATTCGAACAAAGATATTTGAATTTAGTTAAAGATGTATACGACAAAGATAAATTAATGGGAATGGTCCAATCTAAAAAGGAGGGCAAAAGTGTTTATCAAGTAGGATGTTTGGGAAAAATAAGTGATTACCAGAAAAGTAAAGATGGAAGGATTTTAATAAACCTTACGGGTATTTCTAGATTTAGAATTTTAGAAGAAATTTCTAATAATAAATTATATCGAGAATTTAGAGTTGATTACAAAGACTTCACTGAGGACACCAAAGATATTAAAAGTGAAATAGATACTAAATCTTTAATGGATCAAGTGAAAAAATTTTTCGAGAAAAACGGACTTTTACTCAATTGGAAAGAATTTGAAAAGTTAGATCAGTCGCAAAGAATAAATACTTTAGCTATGATTGCTCCTGTAACGAATGAAGAAAAACAAAAGTTACTAGAATCTGTATCAATTAGAGATAAAATTAATACACTTGAAAGTATTATTAGTTTCTATTTTCATGAAACTGGCTCATATAACCAAACTATTCAGTAGTTTTAATTAGCAGATTTATTCATAGAGTCAAAAAAATCAGCATTGTTTTTTGTGTTCTTTAATTTTGCAATCAGAAACTCTATTCCATCCATTGTTCCCATTGGACTAATTATTCTTCTTAAAACGTTCATTTTTGAAAGGTCATCTTTTTCAAATAACAGCTCTTCTCTTCTCGTTCCAGATCTTGTTATATCAAGCGCAGGATAAATTCTCTTATCTGCAACTTTTCTATCAAGAATGAGCTCTGAATTTCCCGTTCCTTTAAATTCTTCAAAAATAACCTCATCCATTCTACTACCTGTATCAATTAGTGCAGTTGAAATTATAGTTAATGATCCACCTTCTTCAACGTTACGTGCTGCTCCAAAAAATCTTTTAGGTCTTTGAAGGGCATTTGCGTCTACACCTCCTGTTAAAACTTTACCTGAACTTGGTATAACAGCATTATAAGCTCTTCCTAATCTTGTGATCGAGTCCAACAAAATTACTACATCTTTTTTATGCTCTACTAATCTTTTTGCTTTTTCGATTACCATTTCTGCTACCGCAACATGCCTTGATGCAGGTTCATCAAAAGTTGATGCAACCACCTCGCCTTTAACAGATCGCTGCATGTCTGTTACCTCTTCTGGTCTCTCATCGATTAAAAGCACCATTAAATAGCACTCAGGATGATTGGCAGTTATAGATTGTGCAATATTTTGAAGAATTATAGTTTTGCCTGCTCTAGGAGGTGAAACTATTAATGATCGTTGTCCCTTGCCAATGGGGCTAACTAAATCTATCAGCCTGGCTGTGTTGTCTGGTTTTTTTTCAATTTTTGTACTTTCAACCTCTAACTTAATTCTCTCATTTGGATAAAGCGGCGTTAGGTTGTCAAAGGCAATTTTATTTTTCCCTTTCTCTGGCTCATCAAAGTTAATTTTATTTACTTTCAATAAAGCAAAATATCTCTCAGCGTCTTTTGGTCCTCTTATTTCACCCTCAACAGAATCTCCAGTTCTTAACCCAAATCTTCTAATTTGACTTGGGCTAACGTATATATCATCTGGTCCGGGTAGATAATTTGACTCTATTGCTCTTAAAAAACCAAAACCGTCTTGCAAAACTTCTAGCACTCCTGTTGCGGTAATCTGTTCATTTTTTTCCGCTAATTTTTTTAAGATAGCAAATAATATTTCTTGCTTTCTTAATGTGCTTGGATTTTCTATGCCAAGTTTTTCAGCCTCATTAATAAGCTCTGCTGGGTTCTTTTGCTTTAATTCTTGTAAATTCATGAGATTTGTTAATTAATAGGAAAGTTCTAAAAATATATGGTTTTTTTTAAAAAATTCAAGACTTTTTATAAAGGTTTAAATACCACAAGAAATATGACGACAATAAGTATTATTGTGGGTATTTCATTAATAATTCTGAAAAATTTTGAAGATTTACTATTATTTTCTAATGCAAATTCCCCAAGATACTTTCCAAGCAAGAAGTGATAAAAAGTCAAAATTATAACTAATGTTGTTTTTAGTTGCATCCATAGTTCTAAAAAAACACTAAATCCTAGATTGTGAACTAATAGTAAACCAAATAACCAAGATAACAGCATCGCTGGCATCATGATATAGTTGTAAAGCTTTCTCTCCATAACTTTAAAAACTGTTCTTTGGGAATCGTGAGTTGCCTCAGAATGGTAAACAAATATACGAGGTAAATACAACAATCCAGCCATCCAAGAAATAACCGCTATCAAATGAAGAGATTTGAATAAGAGGTAAGAATTCATTTTAAATATATTTTTTAACTAACTTTACAAATAAATTGATATGATCAGAATTATCGTTAAGACATGGTATTAAGTCAAAATTTTTACCGCCATTTTCTATAAAAGTCTCTCGGCCCTGAATATCTATTTCTTCTAAAGTTTCTACACAATCTGAAGCAAAACCCGGGCATATCACTAATAAGTTTTTTACTCCCTCTCCTGGTAATCTCTCGAAAGTTTTGTCGGTATATGGCGTCAACCATTCTTGAGGGCCGAACCTTGACTGAAAAGTTGTCCGAATATCTACCTCGTTGAAACTTTCCTTCATTAATCTTGTCGTTTTATGACAATAACAATGATAAGGATCTCCTTTGTCAAAATATTTTTTTGGTATTCCATGATATGATGAAATAATTAAATCTGGTTTCCATTTTAAGCTATCTAGCTTTCTTTTTATACTTTTGATAAGTGCGTCTATGTATATTGGTTCGCTTTCATAATGAGGAATGACCTGCAAACTTGGTTGCCATCTCATGCCCATTAACGATCTATAAACTTCATCACAAACTGTTGCTGTTGTTGCTGCTGCATATTGAGGATACAAAGGTAAAATAACTATATTTTCACACCCGACGCTTTTAAGATGAACTAGCTTAGATCTTATACTGGGGTTTCCATATCTCATTGCAAAATCTACTATAATTTTTTCATTACTAATTTTATCTTTTAATCTCTCAGCTTGATTTCTTGTGAAATAGAGAAGAGGAGACTCGTTAGACTCTTTTCTCCAAATTTTTTTATAAGCATGCGCAGTTTTAGAAGGTCTAAATGTGAGTATAAATAAATTTAGAATTATTTGCCACAAAACAGGGTTTACTTCTATCACCCTCCTATCAGATAAAAATTCTTTTAGGTATTTTCTTATATCCCACCAACTAGTTGAATCTGGTGTCCCTAAATTTATTAGTAAAACGCCTGTTTTACCGAATTTTACCTCTGGATGATCTTTCTGCATTACGCGTATTCCCTATAAAATTTTACCAACATACTAACTTTAGCTGGGTCTGTCTCTGGGAGCATACCATGCCCAAGATTGAAAACATAAGGCAATCCTTTAAATGCGTCTAAATATTTTTTAGTGTTATTACAAATTTCCTCATCTGATAAAGATAAGATTTTCGGATCTAATCCCCCTTGAATTACAGTTTCTTTGAGATTTTCTTTGGCCCAATTGGGATCAACATTATAATCTATGTTTATCCCATCTGGTTTGACCAGATTATTAAAATCTTTATAGCTTTCTTTTATTCCTCTAGGAAAGCAAATTACAGGAATATTTTTAGATTTGCAAAAATTTACGATTTTAGAATTTGGGGTATAACAAAAATTATTAAGATGATTATTTGGTATTAATCCTGCCCAAGAATCAAAGACCTGAACTACATCAGCGCCGGCTTTCATTTGATTTTCGATATGTAGACAGAGATAATCATTTAACTCATTCAAAATTATTTCTACCTCATCCATTTTTTTTTCTATTATCTCAAAGTTAATATCTTTCTTGTTTAATTTTGCTCCAATCATATAAACCAATAATGTCCATGGAGCCCCTACAAAAGATATTAATGTTTTTTTCTTTTCTAATTTTTTTCTAGTTATTTCTATTGCTTTGTAGATAGGTGTAAGTTTTTTTGTAAAATTATTTTTATTATTTTTTAAAAATTTTTTAATATCAAATTTATCTAATATTGGTCCCTGATTTTTTAAAAATTCTACTTTTTGATCAAGAGCAAATGGCACCATCAATATGTCTGAAAAAATTATAGCTGAGTCTAAATCAAATCTTTTAATGGGTTGAATTGTGATTTCGGAACTTAAATCACTATTAAGACAAAGTTTAATAAAATCTTGATTTTGTGATCTAATTTTTCTAAATTCAGGCAAGTATCTACCTGCTTGTCTCATAAACCATACGGATTTACAAATTTTCTTATTTACTAAGATCTCTTTTAAATTACTCATTAAATAATATAGTTTTTTAAATATGTTAATTGCTTTAGGTTCTGTTGATTAGTTATATAACGATTTATACATTATTTATACATTTTGAGGTTTATAAGTATGGTTGATATTAATGAATTTTTTAATTTTAGTAGTTTTATAACCATCTAAAAAACCATATTATCAACAATCAATAAAATGTTTAAAAAGTGTTAGTTAATGTTAGTTATTTTTTCTAAATTTCAAAAGAAGTGTAAAATATTAATTAATTAAAGCTTTATTAACAAGGTTATGAACGAAAAATACAATGTATATCTTGTGTCTGACTCAACGGGTGAAACCCTAGATAGAATCTTTTTATCTCTTAAATCACAGTTTGAAAACTTCGATTATGAGAAAAAAGAGTTTGCGTTTGTTAGAACCGAACAACAAATTAATAAGATTATGAAAGAATGTAACAAAATAGAAAACGCTATAGTGCTATATACAATTGTTGAAACAAAATTAGCTAAGTATCTTGCAAATCAAAGTGAGAAATTTTCTGTGCCTTGTTTTGGGGTTTTAGGAAATTTAATATTAAGCTTTTCAAAACTACTCAATCAAAAAGCGATTCATAAACCGAGCGCGCAGCATGTATTAGATGATGATTATTATAAAAGAATTGAAGCTATACAATTCACGATGTCACATGACGATGGCAAAAAAGTCGATGATTTAAACAATGCAGATGTAATTTTATTAGGAGTAAGTCGAACAAGTAAAACACCAACTTCAATTTATTTAGCGAATAGAGGTTATAAAACTGTAAATATACCTTTAGTTTTAGATCAAACAATTCCAAGCGAACTTAAATCAAACAAAACATCTTGTATAGTTGGATTGGTCGCAGACCCAGAAAGACTGTCTGATATAAGACGAAACAGATTAGCCATAATGAAAGAGCAAACTCTTAAAAATTATACAGATTTGAACTCTATAAAAAAAGAAGTTGAAGATTCAAAAAAGCTTTTTAAAAAAAATAATTGGCCAATAATTGATGTAACCAGAAAATCTGTAGAAGAAACAGCAGCTTCGATTTTAAAGATAATTGATATTAAAAAAAATAGATGAAAATAATTTTAGCTTCTCAAAGTGGAGTAAGAAAACAAATTTTAGATAAATATAAAATTGATAATGAGGTCATAATTTCTAATGTAGATGAAGATGAAGTAAAAGAATCTCTTATTGCCGAAGGTGCAAACCCATCAATAATTTCTAAAAACTTAGCTGAAATTAAATCTATAAAAGTAAGTAATAAAAATCCCAATCGATTGGTGCTTGGTGCCGATAGCGTTCTTTCTTTGAACAATGAATTAATTAACAAACCAAAATCCAGAGAGGAAGCTCTGCTCATTTTAAAAAAACTTAATAATTCGGTACACTATTTGATTAGTTCTGTATGTATTTCAAAGAATGGATCAATGATATGGAATTACACTGACACTTCAGAATTAAAGATGAAAAATTTAACAGACGCTCTGTTGTCTAAATATTTAGATACAATTGAAACTGAAACTTTGTTAGCTTATGGTGTTTATCAAATCGAGGCAGGTGGTTTGGAGTTATTTGAATATGTTAAGGGTGATACAGATTCTATAATGGGTCTACCAATAAAAAAAATAATCGACTATGTGAGTCAACTGAAAGAATGAAAAAAAAATTTGGCATTATTGGAAAACCTATAAAACACTCTTTATCGCCCATATTACACAAATATTGGTTTGATAAATATGGTTTAGACGCTACTTACTCAGTTATAGAAGCTGAGGAAAGCAATTTAAAAGATATTATTAAAAAAATAAGAGATAGCGAATTAATTGGTATTAATGTCACCCTGCCTTTCAAACAAAAAATTATTAATCAAATTGACAAAATTGTTAATGATGCAGAGTCAACTGGTTCAGTAAATACTATTTTCCTTGATAATGGCAAAGTCATCGGTGAAAACACTGATGTTTTTGGTCTACAGGCCGCATATTTAAAAGAAATTGATAACTGTAAAAACAAGAATGCATTGGTTATAGGAGCAGGCGGTGTATCTCCTTCCGTCATCTTGTCTCTCCAAAAATCAGGTGTTAAGCAAATCTCAATAACCAACAGAACTAATGAAAAATGTATATTTATTAAAAAAAGGTTTGCTTATTTAAACATCCTACCCTGGGAAGAACTGGAAAATGAAATAAAAAATTATGATATAATTATTAACGCTACGAGTTTAGGTTTAAAAAATGGAGATGACTTCAATTTCAATTTTTTGAGCACTAAACAAAATGTAATTTATATTGATACAATTTATAATCCATTAGAGACAAAAACATATAAATTTTTAAAAGAAGAGGGAAAAAAAGTTTTTAATGGCCTAGATATGTTTATTTATCAGGGACAAAAATCCTTTTATTTATGGAATAAGATTAATCCAGAAATAGATAATGGGATAATCGAACTGCTAAATTCAAAACTTAAATGATTAAAATCGGGATAACAGGTTCATTGGCATCAGGCAAAACTACAGCTAGTAAATTTTTGTCTAATAAAAGAGGGCCATTATTTAGCGCTGATAAAACAGTCAAAGATCTATACGGAAAAGCAAGCTTCAGAAGCTTAATTAGCAAAAAGTTCAATATAAAGAACGATAATCAGATTAAAAAAAATCTGAAAAAATTAATTTTTAATAACATTAACAATCTAAAAAAATTAGAAAAAATAATCCATCCACTAGTTAGAAAAAAAATGAAACATTTTACGAACAAATATAAAAATAAAAAAACTCTTTTTTATGAAATTCCACTTTTAGTTGAGAGTAAATTAATGAAATATTTTAATGTAATAATATTTATTAAGTCCAAAAAAAAAATAAGGTTTAAAAGATTTAAATTAAAACAAGGAGACAAAAAACTATTTAACTTACTTGATAGCAAACAATTTGACGATAAAAAAAAAGTTAAATTTTGTGATTATGTTGTTGTGAATGATAAAAATATAATCATTTTAAAAAAAAAACTTAAAGCTATAATAGTGAATTATGAATGAAATCTTTTTGGATACAGAAACTACGGGTTTGTCATTTAAAGAAGGCCATAAAATCGTTGAGATTGCCTGTATCGAAACAAAAGATTTAATTCCGACAGGAAAAGTATTTCATAAACTGATTAATCCGAAAAGAGATATGCCAGACCAAGCTTTTAAAGTGCATGGTTTTTCTGATGATTTTTTAAAAAACAAAGAAACTTTTGAAAAGGTGGCCGATGAATTTTTAAATTTTATTAAGGGAAAAAAAATAATAATTCATAATGCAGCATTTGATTTAAGTTTTTTAGACGGCGAATTAAGTCTAATTAAAAGAGATAAGATTGAAAAAAAATTTGTAATAGACTCATTGGAAGTTGCCAGAAATAAGTTTCCAGGAACATCTAATTCATTAGATGCATTATGTAAAAAATTTAACATAGATTTATCAAGAAGAGTCAAACACAATGCTTTGTTAGATTGTGAATTACTAAGAGAAGTTTATATAAATTTGTTGGATGTAAGGGAGCCCAAATTTAATCTTTCTAATAATATTTCAGAAAAAAATGTTAATGAAATAAAAGATTACAATAAAGCGATTATTAAGATCACAGATGATGAACTTAAGAAGCATGAAGAATTTTTAAAATCTGAATTGAGAAAAAACTTTTACTGAATTTTTCTCATTTCATACAATTTCTCAAAATCTACTGTTTCGTTTATTTTAATATCTTTAAAGCCTGAGTTCTCAAATAAAAAAATAAAAATTTGTCTTAACTCTAAATAAATTTCATTTGGAACATTGATAAGAATAATTTTCTCCATTTCACTTTTCTCAATTTTATTATTTCCCAGTTCTATAATAGTGGAATAAATTATTTTGGTTTCTATCTTTTCAGAACTTTCTTTAGTCGTTGTAAGACTCAAGCTTGTTAATACCTCAATTATGTTCTGTTTAACTTGAGCGCTTTCGATGTCAATATTTATCTTGTAATTCGATATATCTTTTGAGAGAAGAAAAAAAGTTTTTGGATTTGGGATATTAAACTTGAGATCCTTTATGTACTTTCCAATAATTTTATAGTTCATCCTTTTTATTTTCTACTATTTCTCCATCAATAGTTTTATTTTGATCTTTTGTGTTAGAATAAGATTTATTTTTTAGTGTAAGGCTAAATATTATTTTTCTTGTAAATGGAATTAATAACAAGAAACCAATCAGATCTGTAAAAAAACCTGGTATCATGAGTAAAAGTGCTGCTATAGCTATGGACGCCCCAGATACGATTTCATATAACGGCATTTTGTTCTGATACAAATTAATCATTCCTGATTTTAAAGTCTGAACACCTTGTAATTTTGCAAAGTAAACGCCAATTATTGCGGTGAGAAAAATGAGCGCTACAGTATTTAAAGCACCAACTTGCCCCCCTATTTTAATCATTAGGAATATTTCTAGCGCAGGAAGACCAATAAATAATATAAAAAATGGGTTCATTTGTCTGATACAAAAATATATGATTAATGTATATTTATCAAATTATGAGTAATAGTTTCGGGTATATAGATATTATTTTATTAGGAATGATCGCAGGATTTATTATTTTGCGACTTAGGAGTATACTAGGAAGAAAAACAGGCCATGAGTCTAAAGTATACCCGGGTTTTGCTGAGAAAGAATTTAATATACCTAAAAATGAAGTTAAGCCAACTAAACAAAATCTAGACATTTTAGAAGGTAAAGACAAAAAAGAATTTCTTAGAGGTGCAGAAATTGCTTACGAAAGTATTTTAACTTCTTTCGCGCAAGGAGATTTGATAAAATTAAAAAACTTATTGTCAGCTAATATGTTCACAAATTTTTCTGACGCTATTAAATCAAGAAACAAAGAAGGAATAAAATCAGAATTTACATTTATTGGTATTAAAGAGTCGTCTGTAGAAAATTATGAAAAAATTAAAGATAATCTATTTGCAACAGTAAAATTTGTTGCTGAAGTTATTTCTGTTAAGAAAGATAAAAATAACAAAATAATAGAGGGAAATCCTGATAAAATTAAATTTGTAACAGATAGTTGGAAATTTACTAAAAATATAAATCAAAAAAGCCCTAATTGGTACTTGTCTGAAATTATCAGTAAGTGATAAAAAAAAAAGATTCCAATCAAGAAGATAAAAAAACTTGGGAAGAATATATCAAAAACCCATCTGATATTTACGACAAAGATCAAGGTAATTCAAACAGCATCCAGAGAAGGGAACGTTATAAATTCGATCTACATGGTTTTACTTTAGATGACGCCAATGATAAGGTGAAAGAAATTATAAAACACTGTGTTAAAAATAAATTTAAAGAAATATTACTTATTACCGGCAAAGGCATACATTCAACTAATGAAGAAGATACTTATGTTTCAAAAAATTTAGGAAAATTGAAATATTCTGTACCTGAATTTATAAGTACCAACTCAGATTTGAATAAACTTATTATTTCAATAAATGATGCTGAAAAAAAAGATGGTGGTGAGGGAGCGTTAATAATTAAGTTGAAAAATTTATAAAATGAATTTAGATAAATCAGTATCTTTTACTAAGTTCCCTAAATTATCTTGCACGTATTTTTGATCAACTGTAATTATTTCTCCCGCTCTATCGGTTGCATTAAAACTAATATCATCCAAGACTTTTTCAATAATCGTGTGAAGTCTTCTGGCCCCTATATTTTCAACTGATGAGTTTACCTCTGCTGAAATTTTAGCAAGCATATCAATACCGTCATCTGTAAATTCAAGATTTACGTTTTCAGTCTTTAGCAATTCTTTATATTGTTTTATTAAGCTGTTATCTGGCTCTTTAAGAATTCTTTTGAAATCTTCTTCTTTAAGTGCATCTAATTCAACTCTAATTGGTAATCTGCCTTGTAACTCAGGTAACAAATCCGAGGGTTTTGCCAATTGAAAAGCCCCTGAAGCGATAAATAAAATATGATCCGTTTTAATTGGACCGTGTTTGGTGCTTACAGTTGTACCCTCTATAAGTGGCAATAGATCTCTTTGAACTCCTTCTCTTGAAACATCGCCTCCAACCCTATCACTTCTTGCAGAAACTTTGTCAATTTCGTCAAGAAAAACAATTCCATTTTCCTCAGTTGCTTTTTTTGCTTCAGAAATAATCTTATCTTCCTCGATCATTTTGTCCGACTCTTGTGCAACTAGAATGTCGTGAGATTCTTTCACGGTCATTTTTTTCTTTTTACCTTTTTTTCCACCCATAGATTTCCCAAGAATGTCTCCAAGATTCACCATTCCAACATTTCCTCCAGGCATTCCAGGTATTTCGAAACTTTGAAGTGGATTAGAAGAATTTTGAACCTCTATTTCAATTTCATTATTATCTAAGTCGCCGGTTCTTAATCTTTTTCTAAAACTCTCTCTTGTTGCGACACTGGCTTTATTACCAACAAGTGCATCTAATACTTTTTCCTCTGCTTTTAATTCAGCCTTAGCTTTAACTTCTTTTCTCTTCTTCTCTCTTTCCATTGCTATAGCTATCTCAATTAAATCTCTTATGATTTGTTCCACATCTCTTCCAACATAACCAACTTCTGTAAATCTTGTCGCTTCAACTTTTATAAAAGGAGCCTCTGCTAATTTAGAAAGTCTTCTAGATATTTCCGTTTTACCAACCCCCGTTGGCCCAATCATTAATATATTTTTTGGAAGAACTTCATCTTTCATTTCATCTGATAAAGCTTGTCTTCTCCATCTGTTTCTTAATGCAACCGCTACAGCTTTTTTTGCATCTTTTTGGCCAATTACATATCTGTCCAACTCTGACACAATCTCTCTTGGAGATAGAGCGCTTACTTTGGAACTTCCTTTATCTTTTTTTACTACTTTTAAATTTGTAACTTTATTTGTTGGTGCCATGTTAAACTTTTTCTACTGTAACGTTATTATTAGTAAAGACACATATGTCTGACGCAACTTTAATAGATTTTCTAGCTATTTCTTCAGCGTTCATATCAGTTTCAGCTAGTACCTTTGCAGCTGCTAGTGCGTAGTTACCACCCGATCCAATTCCAATTATTCCGTCTTCTGGTTCCAAAACATCTCCTGTTCCAGAAATTATAAAACTATGTTTCTTATCTGCCACAGCCATTAAAGCTTCTAATCTTCTTAAAAATTTATCACTTCTCCAATCTTTCGCTAGTTCAACAGCAGCTCTTTGTAAATTGCCCGCATGTTTTTCAAGTTTAGCCTCAAGCCTTTCAAATAAAGTAAGAGCATCTGCAGTTGAACCTGCAAATCCTGCTATTACTCCTCTGCTTTCAATTTTTCTTACTTTCTTAGCCTTACTTTTTAAAACAGTATTGCCTAAACTTACTTGCCCGTCCCCGGCTACTACAGTTTCACCATTCTTTCTAAGTAAGACAATTGTTGTTCCATGCCATTTTTCAGCTGTATTCATAACGTTATATGTGGAGATTATTTTTAGATCTTCAATAGTAAATCTGATTTATTGATAAAATGACCGATTATATATATATCAAAGATAACCCAGAGATAATTTATGGCAAGAAAAGCAAAAATTAGTAGAAAAACAAAAGAAACTAGCATTTCTGTTTCCGTAAATTTAGACGGTAAAGGTAAATATAAAATTAAAACTGGAATAGGTTTCTTAGACCACATGCTGGAACAATTATCCAAACATTCACTTATCGACTTAGAAGTAAATGCTAAAGGTGATACGCACATTGATTTACACCACACAACCGAGGATACAGGTATTGCTATTGGTGAAGCTATTAAAAAAGCTGCAGGCAATCGAAAAGGAATTACAAGATATGCTTCAACTATGATCCCGATGGATGAAACGCTCAGCCGTGTTTCTATAGATGTATCAAATAGACCTTACCTTATTTGGAAGGTAAATTTACCAGTAGAAAAATTAGGTGAGATGGACACAGAATTATTTAAGGAGTGGTTCCAAGCTTTTTCACAATCGGCTGGGGTTACTTTACACATAGAAAATATTTACGGTGAAAATAGTCACCACAAGATTGAGTCATGTTATAAAGGTTTAGCTAGATCATTAAAGGATGCTTTAGCGATTGATAAAAGAATTAAAAACTCAATACCTTCGACTAAAGGCTCTATTTAAATTTGATGAACGTCACAATTGTTGACTACCAATCGGGCAATATAAGCTCAGTCATTAACTCTTTTACAGAGGTCGCTAAAGGCAAAGTTAACCTAAAGGTTACATCAGACATTAAAAAAATTATTAAAAGTGACAAAATCGTTTTACCTGGACAAGGATCATTTAAAAGATGCCTAGATTCCTTAAATAGTATTAATGGATTAGTAGATACTCTAAAAGAATTTGCAATCACAAATAAAAAACCGTTATTAGGCATTTGTGTTGGCTTACAAATGCTTGCTGACGTTGGCTATGAAGAAGAAGAAACAAAAGGATTAGGTTGGATTTCTGGTAAAGTTTCTAAAATAGATAATCAGAATGGAAAATTTAAACTTCCTCACATTGGCTGGAACGAAATTGAAATTCAAAAAGAAAGCAAAATATTTAAAGACATAAAAAATAAATCTCATATGTATTTCGTACACAGCTATGAATTTATCCCCAAAGATAAATCAGTCATTTCAGCTACAACAGATTATTCATCAAAGATTGTCTGTTCAGTCGAAAGAGACAATATATTTGGAACACAATTTCACCCTGAGAAAAGTGATAAAACTGGATTAAAAATAATTGATAACTTTATAAAACTATAATGAAAATATTTCCTGCAATAGACATTAAAGATAAGAAATGTGTGAGATTGATCAAAGGAGATTTTGAAAATAAAACTGAATATGAAACTTCACCTATTGACCAAGCTGGCAAATATAAGGATCACGGTTTTAAAAATTTACACATTGTTGATTTAGATGGAGCTCTAACTGGAAAGACAGTTAACCTAGATGTTATTAAAGAAATAGTAAGTAAGTATGATTTGAAGATTGAAATAGGTGGTGGCGTTAGATCTCTTGATAGTATTAAAAAGTATATCGATACAGGTGTTGAAAAAGTAATTTTAGGAAGTGGTGCTATAAAAAATAAAGTATTTTTAAAAGAAGCGTGTCAAAAATATAAAAATCAAATTGCTTTAGGATTAGATGCAAAGGATGGAAATCTTTATGTGTCTGGTTGGAAAGAAAATCTAAATGTTAAAACCATAGACTTTCTCAAAGATGTAAATAATTATGGAGTGAGCCGAATTATTTACACAGATATTAATAGAGATGGAATGAAGAATAGCCCCAACTTTGATGAGACAGTTAAAATTGCAGAGTTATCTAATTGTCCCGTCGTTATTTCTGGGGGCGTTTCTTCATTAAACGACATTAAGAAAGCTAAAGAGCTAAACAATAATAAGATTGAGGGTATTATTGTTGGTAAAGCTATTTATGATGGTGATATTAAACTTAATGAGCTAGCGAAGGAGATCAGTGCTTAAAAATAGAATTATACCTTGTTTAGATGTTAAGAATGGAAGAGTAGTTAAAGGCATTAACTTTGTTGAATTAAAAGATGCTGGAGATCCAGTTGAACAAGCTAAGATTTATAGCGATGGCGGCGCTGATGAGATTTGTTTTTTAGATATTACCGCATCGAATGAAAATAGAGAGACAATTATTGATATTGTAAGAAAAACTGCAAAAGAATGTTTTGTTCCTTTAACTGTCGGTGGTGGTGTTAGAACTATTCAAAATATAACTGATTTATTATTAGCTGGTGCAGATAAAGTTTCTATTAATACAGCAGCAGTTAAAGACGTTAGTTTTGTTAAAGAAGCGTCTAAAAAATTTGGTTCTCAATGTATTGTTGTAGCTATCGATGCTAAAAAAGTTTCAGATAATAAATGGGAAGTTTTTACGCACGGAGGAAGAAATAAAACAGGTATTGACGCTGTAGAATTTGCTAAACAAGTAGAAACAAATGGAGCAGGAGAAATTTTATTAACTTCTATGGATAGAGATGGAACTAAGTCTGGATATGATGTTGATTTATTAAAAGTAATTACAGATAGTACTAATATTCCTGTCATTGCTTCTGGCGGTGTAGGAACTTTAGATCATATGTACGATGGCATAGTTAAAGGTGGAGCGAGCGCAGTTCTAGCAGCTTCTATTTTTCACTATGGAGAATATAAAATTAAAGAAGCTAAAGAATATTTGAATTCTAAGAATGTATCGGTAAGATTATAAAATGTTTGAAAATCTAGAACAGTTAATGCAAACCATTAGAGAGAGAAAAAATGCCTCTCCTGATAAATCCTATACCAATAAACTTCTCAACGATAAGAGCTTAAGTGTTGCAAAAGTAAAAGAGGAAATAGGAGAATTAATCGATGCTGTTGAACAAAACTCTAATAAAATACACGAGGCGGCGGATGTGATTTATCATTTGATGGTTTATCTGGAGGCCAATAATATCAAGGTTGAAGATGTTATGAGTGAACTAAAAAAAAGACAAAAATGAGCTACGATAAAAATAATATATTCGCAAAAATTCTTAGAGGAGAAATTCCTTGCAAGAAAGTTTATGAAAACGACCATGTTTTAGCTTTTCATGATATTAATCCTCAAAAGAAAGTGCATGTATTAGTAATTCCAAAAGGTGAATATGTTGATCTAGATGATTTCAATAATAAAGCATCTGATAAAGAGATTGTTGAATTGAATAAAGCCGTTACACACGTATCAAACTTAATGGGCTCAAAAGATAAAGGTTACAGAGCTCTTACAAATATCGGTAGCGACGGAGGACAAGAAGTTCCTCATCTACATTTTCATATTTTTGCAGGCGAAAAGATAGGAAAGATGGTCAGTTAATGGTTTCAAGAGTTAAAAGATATTTTTTAGAGATTAAAGATTTTTCAAACACAATTGATTTAAATCTACCAGAGAATTATAAAATTATTTTAGATGGTAAAAATGATTTTCAATTAAACAAATTTTTTTACAAACAAATAGGTCTTGATCATTATTGGAGGGATAGACTTCTTTGGTCCGACAAGGAATGGATCAAGTATGTAACAAATAAAAATTTAGAAACACATGTTTTAAAAAAAGGTGAAGATCTCGTTGGCTATTATGAACAAGAATATCATCCAAGTTCCAATGAAGTAGAATTAATAAATATGGGAGTATTAAAAGAATTTAGAGGCCTAAAACTAGGGGCAACTCTTGTTAATCACGCTATTGCTAGTGCATCAAGAAAGAATCCAGAAAGAATGTGGGTTCATACTTGTAGCTTAGACCACAAACACGCGCTGCAAAATTATAAGTCAAAAGGTTTCGAAATTTTTAAAGAAGAAGAAATCGATTTCGTAGCTTAATTCATCTCAGGAATTTTAAAAGTTCCTTTTTTAAAGACATCATTTTTAGCAACAATGTTCAAAGAGAAATTTATATTGTTGTTGTACTGGTCAATTATTTGCCAACCTTTTAAATCTAATGTTTTCTTGTCGAAGAAAACTGTTATCTCGTTCTCTTCTAAATAAACTAACTTTATAACTCGATCAGATAAATCTAACTTTCCAGATTTTACTATTTCTAAGAGTTTATCTTTATATAAAATATTTAAAAATGGAGATTTTGAAATGGGATAATAGTAAGTTTTATTATACCTCTTTTGTGTAATTGCTAATCTTCTCTCATTTATTATTAATTCTTTTTTTTTATCATCAAAATAATCACATTTTAATTTTCCAGGAAATTCTAAAAGACAACTTCCCTTTTCAGTTTTGTCATTAATTATCTGATCAAAAGTAAATTCTAAAGAATTTAAATTATTTAATTGACTGACTATTTGATCTTTTTCATCAGCAGAAAGATTTACTGATAATAAAATAAATATTGTGAAAACTTTATAGAACTTCACGTTTACCAACATGATTTGCTTTACTTACAATACCTTTTTCTTCCATCATATCAATAATTCTAGCAGCTCTATTATAGCCAATTTGTAATTTTCTTTGTAAGAAACTTGTTGAAGCTTTTCCCTCTGATTTAATAATATCAACTGCTTGCGAATATAGTTCGTCTTCATCGCCGTCTCCATCTGCAGCGGAAGAAGTTTCATTACTTGTATGTGCAGTTATTTCATCCATATAATCGGGCTCACCTTGTGCTCTAATGGAGTTAACAATTTTTTCTATCTCATTTTCTGAAACAAACGGACCGTGAATTCTAACAATTCTGTTTGCTGAAGACATGAACAACATATCACCTTTACCCAACAATTGTTCTGCACCCTGCTCTCCTAATATTGTTCTACTATCTATTTTAGAACTTACTTGAAAAGAAACTCTTGTTGGAAAGTTTGCTTTGATTGTACCCGTAATGACATCAACACTTGGTCTTTGCGTTGCCATAATAATGTGAATTCCTGCAGCTCTTGCCATTTGTGATAATTTTTGAATATAGTTTTCTATTTCTTTGCCAGCAACAAGCATTAAATCTGACATCTCATCAACTACTACTACAATGTAAGGCATTTTTAATTTATGTTTGGCATTGTAACCATCGATGTTTCTCACCCCAACTTTGCTCATAAGTTTGTATCTGCTATTCATTTCTTTTACTGTCCAAGCTAAAGCAGATGTTGCTTTTTTTGCATCGGTGATTACTGGAGTTAATAAATGAGGAATGCCTTCGTAAGTTGATAATTCCAACATCTTAGGATCAATTAAAATAAATTTACAAAGATCAGGATTTAGTTTGTAAAGTAACGAAACAATAATCGTATTAATACAAACCGACTTACCTGAACCTGTAGTCCCAGCAATTAATAAATGTGGCATTGAAGTAAGATCTCCAACTATCGGCATACCAGATATACTTTTTCCAAGTGCTATAGGTAATTTTACGTCTTTCTTTTGAAATTTTTCATAAGAGATAATTTCTCGAAGTGATACACTTTCCCTTGTCTCGTTTGGTATCTCGATACCTACTGTATTTTTACCAGGAATTACTGAAACTCTTGCTGATGTTGAACTTGTATTACGTGCTAAATCTTCAGATAAATTTATTATTTTTGAAACTTTAACACCTGGTGCTGGTTCAAATTCATATAAACTAACAACAGGACCATTATTGATAGCTTTAATTTTTCCATCAATACCAAAATCTAAAAGAATTTTTTCCATAAACTCACCATCAGGACGATTTTTATTTAATTCTGATGCACTAAGTTTTGTAGAGCTTTTGTCTAAATAATCTATTGCTGGAAGTTTATATTTTGATCTTAAGCTAGTTTTTTGTTTTTCTGATTGAGTTAATTCACCAAAAGAAAATGATTGTTGGGGTCTTTCAATGATTTCACTTTTCTCTTCTATAGGATCTGCTTCTAAATTTACATCAGGAATAGTATTTTCTTTTCTTTTAAATAATGAAGCAATTATAGAAAAAGTCCCAGTAATTATTTTCTTTATATTTAAATCAGCTGAAAAAATAAAAAAGATTAAAGTAAGCAATAACAAACCATAAGCAGAGTAAGTATTATCAATATATGGAAACCATGTACTTAAAAACTCATAGCCAATCTTGCCAACAAAACCCGAGTTGCCATTATCGATAAGCCAGAACGAATTATTAAAGGTAATATAAATAAAAATTGTACCTAAGACCAAATATGAAACTACAAGAAATAATTTTAAAACTATTCTTTTGATTTCTTTTTGAATGATTAAATTAATTCCCCAAAATAAAAAATTAGCCAAAATTAAAAATGAAACGAGACCAAAACTCTGCAAGAGAAAATCAGCAATACTACTGCCATAAATTCCAAAGAAATTCTTGATCTCAAATTCCCTATCACCATAGACAAATGACGGATCTTCTGGCGAATATGTTGTAAAAGCTATTGCTAGACCGATACTCGTTGAAATTAAGATTAATCCTATAAATTCAAAGGTTCGTTTTTTTAAAAAATTTGTTAAACTATCTAAAAAGTTTGTATTCATATCGAATCGTTTTACGTACTTTTTACCATTTTTATGAAAGTGAGAAAAATTTTAATATGAAAAAACAGAGAATTTGTATAGTTGGAGACGGTCTTTCAGGTTTAATGACTGCTTCAGCTTTAAACAAATTAGAAGGCTTAGAAGTCCACCTAATATCAAGAAAAAACAAGCACTCTAAAGATAGACGAACTACAGCTATTTCTGCCTCCAATCATGAGTTTTTTAATAAAGTCATAAGTAAACTCGACAATAAATTATTTTGGCCTTCAAAAAAGATCGATCTGTTTTACGAAACAAAAGATCAGACCATGAACTTCTTAAACTTTAATGAAGATAGCAAAAATCTCATGTACGTTTTTGAGAATGACAAAGTCAAAGAAATTTTAATTAAAGAAATTAAAAAGAATAAAGTCAAAACTCTTCAAAAAAATATTAATTCATTAAAAGATTTAGATGGATATGACTTAAAAATATTATGTTTAGGAAGATCCTCAAAAATCTATCAAAGTATAGTTGATAAAAGATCGTTAAATAAAGATTATAAAGAAATCGCAATAACAGGTTACGTTAAACACAATTTAAAAAATTTGAATACTGCTCAATATTTTTTAAAAGATGGGCCGTTAGCTATACTTCCTTTTTCAAAAAATAATTTTTCTTTTGTGTGGAGTGTAGATAAAAAGTTTCCAAAAAAAAACATTAATTCAGTTGTTAAATCAAAAATTTGTGAAGTTTTAAACACAAATAAAATACAGATTTCAAATCAGCAATCATATCCATTGATGCTCAATTTAAAACGAACTTATTATAAAAATGATATTCTCATCTTAGGTGAAGGACTGCATACAGTTCATCCTGTAGCTGGTCAAGGCTTTAATCTTGTATTAAGAGATATAAATAAATTACAAGAGATTCTTAAATATTATACAGAGTTAGGCATGTCCTTAAAAAGTACTCCTGCTCTTCAAGATTTTACTAATAGCAGAAAATCTGAAAATATAATTACTGGTATAGGTATTGATCTAACTCATAATTTTTTTAAACAAAATAAATTATTAGATCCATTTAAAGAAACAATTTTAAAAAATATTTCAAAAAATAATACTCTTAAAAAAATAAGTAAATTTATCTCTAATCAAGGTTTATCAATTTGATTTAATGAACATTTATGCACTTTCATCAGGCAGAGGTCCGTCAGGAATAGCTATTGTCAGAATTTCAGGCAAAGATACTCTTAAAGTTTGTAAGAATTTAACTAAACTAAAAGACATTAATGCTAACGAGGTGAATTATTGCAAATTTTATGATCCAAATAACAATAAAGTAATAGATCCAGAGGCTTTATTATTGTGGTTTCCTGGGCCTAATAGCTACACTGGCGATGATTTAGCCGAGTTTCAGGTCCATGGAAGTAATGCTATTATTAATGCTTTATTAAAGGCACTATCAGAACAAGATAATTGTAGATTAGCTGAACCTGGTGAATTTACAAAAATAGCTTTTCAAAATGATAAAATAGATCTTTTGAAAGCAGAAAGTATTGGTGATTTAATTCATGCCGAAACAGAAATTCAAAGAGATCAAGCTGTTAAATTAGTTCAAGGTAATGCCTCTGATTATTATAATAATTTAAGAGAAAAACTTATAAAATCTCTATCTTACATCGAGGCAAAAATAGATTTTGCCGAGGATGATTTGCCAGAAAAAGTTTTAAAAGAAGTACAAAACTCTATTAAAGAAATCCATAAAGATATTCATAAGATAATTGAGGATAATAAAATTGGAGAAAAAATTAGAGATGGATTTAGAGTTTCTATAACGGGCGAAGTAAATGCAGGTAAATCATCTCTTTTAAATTTAATAGCAAAAAGAGATGTTGCAATTGTTTCAGATGAAGCTGGAACTACAAGAGATGTAATCGAGACATATTTAAATATTGATGGTTATCCTGTAATTTTAGCTGATACTGCAGGTATTAGAGATGCTAAAAATGAGGTTGAAAAAAAAGGTATATCTTTAGCGTTAGGAAAATCAAAAGAAGCTGATTTAAATATTGTTGTCATAGATAATTCAACAAAAAATATAAATAATGACATCAAAAAAATGATTAATAAAGATACAATAGTTTTGCTAAATAAATCAGACGTACTAGATAAACAAAATCATAAATTTGATGCAGATACAGTTTTAGCGTCAGTCAAAGATAATACAAATATCGATAAATTGATAAATAAGATAAAAGAAAAATTAAGTAAAAAATTTACATCAAATAATACTGCTTTAATTACAAGAGAAAGACATAGAGTTAAACTTAATGAATGCCTAAAAGAAATAGATAACTTTCTTAAAAAAGATCAAAATAAAAATTTAGAATTAGCAGCCGAAGATCTAAGATTGGCTACCCGACATCTTGGAAGTATCGTAGGTAAGGTTGATGTTGAGGAAATTCTGGGATCGATATTTAAAGACTTCTGCATAGGTAAATAAAATACCTCTTGTATTCTTAATATTGCGCGTTACATTCATTTCATGACAAAACAAAGCTATGATGTAGTAGTAATAGGTGGTGGACATGCTGGATGTGAGGCAGCTGCAGCATCCGCTAGAATTGGCGTAAATACTGCACTTTTTACACATAAAATAGAAACAATTGGTGAGATGTCGTGCAATCCTGCTATTGGAGGTCTTGGAAAAGGACATCTTGTAAGAGAAATAGATGCTTTAGATGGTGTAATGGGCATTGTAGCCGACAAATCAGGTATTCAATTCAGATTATTAAATAGAAGCAGAGGACCAGCAGTGCAGGGGCCACGTACTCAGTCAGATAGAGCTCTTTATAAAGAACATATGCAAGAAATTTTACTTAATTATAAAAATTTGGAGGTAATAGCAGATCCTGTCATTAAATTTTTATTTGAGGGTGATAAAGTTATAGGTTTCGTATGCCAAAGTGGAAATGAAGTGAGGACTAAAGAGCTAATCTTAACTACTGGTACATTTCTTAATGGATTAATACATATAGGGGAAACTCAAATCCCAGCGGGTAGGTACGATGAGAAACCATCTACTGGTTTAAGTGAACAATTAGCAAAATTTAAAATGCAGATAGGAAGATTAAAAACAGGAACGCCACCTAGACTTGATGGCAGTACAATAAACTATGATGATCTAGAAATGCAACCAGCTGATGATGATCATTACTATTTCTCTTTCCTTACGAACAAAATTGAAAACAAACAGATTAAGTGTGGAATGACTTATACTAATAATGAAGTCCACAAAATCATTAGTGACAATATCTCTCGCAGTGCAATGTATTCGGGAAACATTAAAGGTGTAGGACCTCGTTATTGTCCCTCGATCGAAGATAAAATTGTAAAATTTAAAGAGAAACAACAGCATCAAATATTTCTTGAGCCAGAGGGATTAAAGGACAATACTATTTACCCAAATGGTATATCTACTTCCCTTCCAGAAGAGATTCAGCTCAAAATACTCGCTAAAATCAAAGGTTTAGAGCATGTTAAAATGAAAAGAGCTGGGTATGCCATAGAGTACGATTATGTGGATCCTAGAGAGTTAAAAATAACCCTTGAGACAAAAAAAATAAAATCTTTGTTCCTCGCAGGTCAAATTAATGGAACGACAGGTTATGAGGAGGCTGCAGCTCAAGGCTTGATCGCTGGTGTTAATGCTGCACTTAAAGTTAAAAATAAAAAAGAATTTATATTGAATAGAAGTGACTCTTATATAGGTGTCATGATTGATGATCTTATAACCAAAGGAGTTAGTGAGCCTTATAGGATGTTTACATCTAGAGCAGAGTATAGATTAACCTTAAGGGCCGATAACGCAGATCAAAGATTAACAAATTTAGGTATTAAAAAAGAATTAATATCTGTCTATAGAAAGAAAATCTTTGTTGAAAAAAGTAAAAAACTTTTAAATATTAAAAGACATCTTATGTCTAATTTCATTACTCCTAATGAAGCTAGAGATCATTCTATTAAAATAGCAATGGACGGCGTTAGAAGATCTTGTATGGAGGTCATAGGCCAAAGAAATGTAAAATTATCAAAATTAAGAGAGATTTTTCCTTCTTTACCTGCTTATGAGGAGTCACTTGATTTACAGGTTGAAATCGATGCACACTATGCTGGATACCTAGCTAGACAAGAAAGAGATATCAGGGCTTTCAATAAAGACGAAGCTTTACAGATACCCTTAAAATTTGATTATGACAATATCAGTGGTCTTTCGAATGAAGTTAGAAGTAAATTGAACAAAATCAGGCCTAGAACGGTAGGTCAAGCAAGCAGAATAGACGGTATTACTCCATCTGCTATAATTCTTATTCTCTCAAAGATAAAAAAGGCGAGATCAAAGCAATCCGCTTAATGGAATCATCAAAAATAAAGAAATTTCTCAAGAATAGTCTCAATTTCTCCGATGTCAAACTGGTAAAAATAAGCTCATACGTAGAGCTGCTGCTTAGCTATAACAAAAAATATAATCTGATAGGCAAAAATACCGAAAAAGATGTATGGAATAGACATATTCTTGACTGTGCCCAAATAATTAAGTTTTTAAATTTTAATAATGATCAAGTTTTATCTGATTTTGGATCTGGTGCAGGCCTGCCAGGAATTGTTATCTCCATAGCTAACGATAATCCAAAATTTCACGTGAAATTGTATGAAAAATCTCCTGTAAAAAGGAGATTTTTAAAAGAAATACAGAAAATTACAAAATTTGAAATTAAGAAAAATATTTATGATTATGATTTAATCAAATCTGACTACATTGTATGTAGAGCTTTTAAAAAATTAGAGCCTATTTTAGATATTTCACGTGAAAAAGTGAAAAATCCACATAAAATAATAATACTTAAAGGAAAAAACGCAATTAATGAGCTAAAAAAACTTCCAAAAGACAATAATTACAGATATAAAACGGCTAATAGCATTACTGATAGAGATTCGAAAATAATTATTGCTATAAGAAATGAAAAATAAAATTATTGCAGTCATAAATCAAAAAGGAGGAGTTGGAAAAACAACTACGGTCTTAAATCTTGCTGCATCACTGTCCATAATGGGTCTAAAAACACTAGTTATCGATTTGGACCCTCAAGGAAACGCTACTACTGGATTAGGAAAATCAAACACAAATGAAGAAGATAATATCTATAACCTTTTAATAGGAAACATTGATCTAGACCAAGCTATTAAAAATACCAATATTAAAAATTTAGATCTAATAAGTTCGACAGTAAATTTATCAGGTTTAGAAGTTGAGACAGCTAGTAATGCAGATCGAGCTTTTACGTTAAAAAAAATTTTCGATGAATCTAAGTCAAATATTTTAAATAATTACGATTATATATTTATTGATTGTCCACCCTCTCTTAGTCTTCTGACAGTAATTGCTTTGGTAGGTTCAGATGAATTAGTGGTTCCATTACAAACTGAATTTTTTGCCTTAGAAGGCATTACACAATTAATAAAGACCATTGATAGAATCAAAGAAAGTCTAAATCCTCAATTATCAGTTAGAGGAATTCTACTGACCATGTTTGACAAAAGAAATAAATTATCAGGCGAAGTTGATAATGAGGCTAGAAATCATTTTAAATCTAAAGTTTACAATACAGTTATACCAAGAAATGTTAGACTTTCTGAAGCTCCCTCACACGGTCTACCATGTGTTATCTATGATAGGGCCTGTGTTGGCAGTAAAGCTTATTTTGATTTAGCAAACGAATTTATATCTTCAACTAAAGGAGCCTCTGCTGCATGAGTAAATCTAAAAAAAAGGGATTAGGTCGAGGATTATCCGCTTTATTTGGAGATGAAAAAAATCAAGTCAACAACAATGTTGATAATTATTCAAAAAATTCTACAGCCTCGATAGGTGATTTAATAAGAAATCCCTACCAACCACGACAATCTTTCAATGATAAAAAATTAGATGAATTATCTGACTCGATAAAAAAAAATGGTGTAATTCAGCCTATAGCAGTAAGACCAGATAGGTCTGGTAAAGGCAAATATCAAATAGTAGCTGGAGAGAGAAGATGGTTGGCTGCGCAAAAAGCAGGTTTGCATAATATACCAATTACTATTTTAGATTTAGACGACAATGAAACCTTAGAGGTAGCGATTGTTGAAAATATTCAAAGAGATGATCTAAACCCTGTCGAAGAGGCAAATGCTTATAAAAGATTAAATAAAGAATTTAATTATGATCATGACAAAATAGCTACATTGATGTCAAAAAGCAGAAGTCATGTAAGTAATACCTTAAGATTGTTAACCCTTCCTTCAGATGTTTTAGGACTTATAGAAGAAGGTCTTTTAACTGCCGGGCAAGCTAGACCTTTGATAGGCATTCCCAATTCCTCAAGTATTGCTGAAGAAATAATTTCAAAGAAACTAAGCGCTAGAAGTGTTGAATATTTAGTAAGACAAAAAAAATCACCACAGAAAGTCGGTCTATATAGAGTTGACTCAAATATTTTAGAGGAGCAAAGACAGATGGAAGAAAATTTAGGTATGAAAGTCGATATATATAATAAAAAAAATAATTCAGGTAAATTAACAGTAAATTACAATAATTTAGAGCAATTTGAATTAGTTTCTAAACTTCTCAAGAAGCATTAGCGAGATTACAAATATCAACTAGTAGTTTCTTTATAATAACCTGTTTGTCCAAGTTAGAGTTAGTTTTAATTATTAACTCTACATTGTAGGTGTTTTTCATTGCTCTATTTAATTTGTTCGAATTCCACAACTTTGCTTGCTCTATGAAATTTGGTTTATCTTTCCAAAAAACTGGTGGCTTAAGCCCATTAATTGCAGTTTCAAGATTGATATTTTGTTTGTTTGTTACTTGTTTAAGTCTTGTTAATCTTTGATTAATAGTTGCCAGATAATAAATAGATTTCTCTGGTTCTATAATAGTGTTGTTTAATAATGAATTTGTTTTAATTTTGTTTCCATTTAATGCAAAGTCTTTAATTAAATTAAAATCATCATTTTGTCTTATATTTAAAAGTTTATTTAATTCGCTGAGGATAATTTTCTTTTTAGAAAAAAATGTTTTAATTTTTCCTACTTCATTTTTTAGTTTTACTCTATCATTGTCACAGGACTCAATAATAGTGTTCACGACTTGATTATCTACACCGGTAAAATCTTTCAAATTACTAGTAATTATCTTTCTTATAGATAATTCATTGTCTTGATAACACGGTATAATATCCGCCTCTTTGTTTTTCTCAAAAAAACTTCTTAATTTTGATTTTTTATCTAATAAAGATGTAAATAAAAATAATTTATTTTTTCCTATTACAGGAATTATTTCCTCTAACAATTTTAAAATTTTGTCACTAGCATCTTGAATAAATATAATTTTTTGCTCATCAAATAATGAAATATTCTTTATTTCATCCAAAAAAATGTCTTCATTTTTTAAAATTTCATCTTGTGTAAAACGTACGAGTAAACTTTTTTTATTCGATAAAATTATTTTTTCTTTGAATTGATTAATTAAACCTAAATTTTCCCCATAAAATAAGGCTAAGTTATTTTTTAAAATTGATAAATTATCCTCAATTAAGTAGCTTTTATGTATCATTTTATCTTAAATGATAAATTTTCCAGAATTTCTTCAGCTAGATCATTAATTAGCGTTTTTGTTAAACTCTTCTCATTGTTTAAAGTGCCTGAATATTTAGAAGAGACATTGTAATCTCCTCTTTTAACAATTGTGAATTTATCACTAGTTCCACTATTTAAAAGTTTGTAATTAACAGCTGCCTTTATGCTTAGTGAATATTTTGTAACCTCATTCTTAATATTTTTTTCTTTAATATCTTTAGTTTTTTTACTAATGATCTTTATTTCGATTTGGTTAATTGCGCTATCGCTTGAACTTTTTAAAATTTCATTTTTTAGCTTATAGTTTACTCTTTGGTCTCCAGAGGTATCTATTGATAAAATATTATAGTTTGTTTCAAGGTTAGATACCTGGAAACCACAGCTTATTAAAAATAGAAAAGGAATTATTAATTTAAATTTCATTATTTAATAATATAATTTATAATTTTATCTTTGACATAAATAGTTTTAAAAATCTTCTTATTATCTATAAACTTACTAGCTTTAGAATTATTTAAAACCATTTTGTGGATTTCATTTTCAGTTATCCCTTTTTTTACTGAAATCACATCTCTAGTTTTACCATTTATTTGAATAGCGAATTTGACATTTTCAATTAAATTATTCTTAATAACTGGCCACTTTTCGGTAGTCTTGCATTTTAAAACCTCCAAGCACTCGTGTGCTAAATGTGGTGTAAATGGTATCATCAGTTTAATAATTTTTGTAATACTGTCTTTTAAACATTTGTTACTAAGGTCTTCGTTAATGTTTTTATTAAATAAGTTAAACGTTTCGTAAAAAAGAGCTATACTTACATTAAACTTAAATTCATCTATTGATTTATCAATTTTACTTATCACCTCATTAATTTGATGATTGAACTGTTCTTCTGTTGTTTTATTAATTTTTTTTTCTTTTCTATTAATAATAATATCTTTTAGATTCCAAATTTTTTGTAAAAATTTATTAGATGAAATAACACCTGCATCTGACCATTGAATATCTTTTTCAGGAGGACTATCAGATAAAATAAACCATCTTACAGAGTCAGCACCATATTGTTTAATCATTAGTTCAGGGTCTACAGTGTTTTTCTTAGACTTAGACATTGACTCAGCTGGTCCAACAACTACTTTTTTTTTATCATTTTTTTTTATAAATCCACTTGGCGTTTTTTCTACTTGGTCTGGATAAAGCCAATTACCATCTTCATCTTTATAAGATTCGTGACAAACCATTCCTTGAGTGAAAAGATTTTTAAAGGGTTCGCTTAAACTGAAATTTTTATTAATAGTGTTAATACTTTTAGTGAAAAAACGTGAATATAATAGGTGTAATATAGCATGTTCAATTCCTCCAATGTATTGATCAACTGGCATCCAATATTTTACTTTATCGTTATCAAATGGGGCTGATTTTTTAGTGGGAGAGCAAAATCTGAGAAAATACCAAGAAGAATCCACGAAAGTATCTAAGGTATCCGTCTCTCTTATAGCTTTCCTTCCTGTTGATTTATGTACGGTTTTTTTCCAATTTGGATGAGTCTCAAGCGGATTTCCTTTGGATGTTAAATCGACATTTTTTGGAAGCAAAACAGGTAGTTCACTTTTTTCTACAGGAACAACACTTCCATCCTCTAGATAAATCATTGGTATGGGACATCCCCAATATCTTTGTCTAGAAATACCCCAGTCCTTTAATCTATACAAGGTTTCACGCTTACCAAAATTATTATTTTCTATTTCATTTATTATTTTTTCTTTGGCTTTAACAATATCTAAGCCATTTAAAAAACTGGAATTTATAATTTTACCATCACCCGTGTACGCTTCTTTTAAATCATTTTCTTTACCGTCAGAGACAACTTTAATGATTTCAAGATTATATTTCTTTGCAAATTCAAAATCTCTTTGGTCATGTGCAGGACATCCGAAAATTGCCCCCGTTCCATAGTCCATTAAAACAAAATTTGCAAAATAAATAGGTATTTTTTTATTTGCAATAAAGGGATGATCGGCAAAAAGTTTAGTATCAAACCCAATCTTTTCAGCATTAGCTAGAGCTTCTTCGGTAGTTCCAGTCTTGTTAGTTTCTTTTTTAAATAAATCAAAACTTTTTGAATTTAAAAATCTTTTACTTAAAGGATGATCACTAGATAGAGCAATGAAACTAGCGCCAAAAATAGTATCAGGTCTTGTTGTGAATATTTTAATCTTTTCTTTAGTGTCTGATATTTTAAAATCTATTTCACAACCAAAAGATTTCCCAATCCAATTTTTTTGCATCAATTTAACTTTTTCAGGCCACCCATCTAAATTAGTCAAATCTTTTAGCAAAGAGTCAGCAAATTTTGTAATATTAAAAAACCATTGAGATAATTTCTTTCTTTCTACTAGGGCATTTGATCTCCAACCTCGACCATTTATTACCTGTTCGTTAGCTAAAACAGTATTTTCTATTGGATCCCAATTTACATAAGTTTCTTTTCTTGAAACCAGGCCATTGTTAAAAAAATCTATGAATAATTCTTGTTGATGCTTGTAATAATTTTCATCGCAAGTAGATATTTCCTGGTCCCAATCAATTGATAAACCAAGCATTTTTAACTGTTTTCTCATAGTATTAATATTTTGTAGTGTCCATTCAGCTGGATGTAAGTTATTTAATTTAGAAGCGTTTTCAGCAGGTAAACCAAAGGCATCCCAACCCATAGGGTGTAAAACATTGAAACCTTTTAAAAATTTATACCGTGCTATAACATCTCCAATTGTATAATTTCTTACATGACCCATGTGTATTTTTCCAGATGGGTAGGGAAACATCTCTAGACAATAAAATTTTTTACCCTTTTTGTTATAAAGTTTTTTTTTGGCAAATTCATTCTGCCATTTTTTTTCAATTAAATGAAAATTAACTCTTTCCATTAACAACTATTTTTTTTTATCTTTTTTATCTTTATCCATTAAAGATGCTTTTTTGAGGATAGTTCTATGTAATTCCTCTTGAATATTAGAATTATTTAAAAGTTTTATTTTGCAGTTATTTGAGGCCTTACAAATTCTTTGGTGCACCGTCACCTTTAAACTTTCGCTTCTTATATCATTCGATAAAAATCTAATTGCTATTTTAATGGATTCATCCGAACTACCTGATGAGTCATAATACCAGTCTGTGATAATAATCCCTCCAGAATAATCAACAGTGGTAAGTGGTAAAAAATCTAAAGTCTCTAAAGAAGCTCTCCACATTGGATTAGCTGTACTAAATTCGTAAGTTGTTCCTCCTTTTAAACCTTTTACAGCTCCGCCTAAAGATACACCTCTTCCTTCTTCAATATTTTTACGGGCTTTTTCTGGTCCAGAAAGAGGTTCAGATTTTTGGAATTTCACACATGAAAGTGTAAGACAGGCAAGCATGAAGAACAAAAAGAAATGCTTTAAATGCGTTCGCCATAAGTATTTTGAATTGTATTTCATTGTTTTAAGTGAAAGATACATTTAACTTTAATATTTTAAGTTTTAAACAAAAAAATGGCAAATTCATTGGCTTTTTTAGGTGTTACAAATATATCACACTAGTCACTTTAATGAGCTAAAACCCCAGAAATATGAGCGAAATCTATATGAAAGTTGTAAAAAGTGATGTTTTTTAAATTTAACAAAAGGAAAACAATGAAAAACGTACTAAAAACAGCAGTAGTATTATTTACTGCATTATCTTTTTCATTTGCTAATGCTGGTGAGTTATCTGTAACAGGTAACGCAAAAGCTTCTTACGTAATCGTAAGCAGTGATTCTCCAACAGGTACTCAAGAGCAACCAAATTCTCTTGGTGTAGCGAATGAATTCACATTAAGCGCTGGTGGTGAGTTAGACAACGGAATGACTTTTGGTTACAACATCGATATCGATGGTGCAACAGTTCAGGACGATGGTAGCTTATTTTTAGACACTGGTTCTATGGGTAAAATTATGATCAGTATTTCTGAAGGTGGATTAGAGACATCTAAAAAAGGTGCTTTATCTGCAACAGGAGATAGAGGATCAGACTCAGCATTCAACGAAGGTATGTTCGAAGAGTGGTCAGTAGGAGATGCAAATAACGTATCTTACCACTTACCTGCAGACTTATTACCATATGGTATTAAAGCTTCAATAGCATACGCTCCGTCAACAGTTGCTGATGCAGATCAATCAGTAAACAACCTAGTAGCAGCTAACACTGGTGCGATTACAGCTCCTAACGATTCAGGAAATGTATACACAACAGGTTCATTAGCTAACGCTGGTAGAACATTCACACAATATCAAGTATCAGCTGCTCCAATCGATGGATTAGCAATAGGTGCTTCATACGGTGACTTTGGTGGTGCTACAGGCGACACAGGTCAAAATGCTGAAGGTGGTGCATACTATGCAACTTACCAACTTGGTAATACTAAATTAGGTTACAGTAAATCATACGTAGCTTTACCAACTGCTAAAACTGCAACAACTTATGAATCAGTATTTGGTCATAAGTATTCAGCTTTAATCGCGGTAAATGACGACTTATCAATATCTTACGGTGTTGAGAAATCAGAAGCTACGCACATGTTAGCAACAACTGCAGATGTTGAGCAAGAAGTGACACAAATCGCTGCTGCTTACACTACAGGTGGTTTAACATTAGCTGTATCAATGAATGACTTCGAAAACGCGTCTTACACAGCAAACAAAGATGTAACTGCTACTGTATTCAACGTGTCAATGGCATTCTAATTTAAATTTTATTTAAATTATTTAAAAAAGCCGGTTAATTATATTAGCCGGCTTTTTTTTTATCTCAGACATTAAAGCAAAGCCATTACACTTGATTAAATTTAAATTGTTTAAATTCTTCAAATTTATACCACCCAGTGGTATTAAGTTTTTGTTAATTTTCAAATAATTATTGAACTTTATAACTCCTAGAAAAGTAGCGTTTTTATCGTAACTAACTGAAAATAATTTTGAAAATATTATTATTTTGCATCCTTGTTTAATCTTATTATAGATTTCTTTTTGGGAATGAGCAGATCCAATTATATCAAAATTTGATTTTTTTTGTGACAATGCTTTAAACGATTTATTATATGAAGATAGATAAATTCCATCCGAGCAAAGATTAGTTGCTAGTCTTAAGTTATTAGCTACATAAAAATCTATAGACTTTAATTTACACCTTTTTCTAAATTTTAATAATTCTGATTTTTTTTCAAATTTATCTGGATTTCTGTAAATAATTGAAAATTTTTGAAGTTTTTTTATTTTATCTAAATTTATATCTTTTATACTTTCAATTATTAAATAATATTTTTTTTTTACGATAAACATATGAGTACAATAATAGAAAGATTTGATAAAATAAAATTGAATATTGCTTCAGCTAAGCCAGTTCAAAAGGTAAATATAATTGCTGTAAGCAAAACCTTCGCTATAGATCATATAAATCCTTTAATAGAATATGGCCACCATCATTTCGGTGAAAATAAAGTTCAAGAAGCTTTATCAAAGTGGTCTGAAACTGTGAGAAAAAATGAGAGTATAAAACTGCATATGATAGGCAAACTTCAAAGTAATAAAGCAAAAGATGCTGTTAAAATTTTTGATTATATACATTCTTTAGATAATCAAAAACTAGCAGATACTTTAGCAAAGCAGCAAATGAGTCTTAAAAAAAATCTCAAATATTTTATTCAAGTAAATATAGGAAACGAAATACAAAAGTCTGGTATATCGGTTGATGAGCTAGATCCATTTTATAATTATTGCAAGTATGAAATAAATTTAAATATTATAGGTTTAATGATTATTCCACCTAATGATAATAATACTCAAAAATATTTCAAATCATTAAGTGAGTTGAACAAGTCACTTGCTTTACAAGAACTTAGTATGGGTATGTCAGCTGATTATATTGAGGCAGTAAATCACGGAGCTACTTTTGTAAGAGTCGGAAGTTCTATCTTTGGAGAGAGATCTTAACTTTCGTTCTTGGTTTTATTTGTTGAATAATTTTTAACAAATCTTTTTTTCTTATAGCGACACACCCCTCTGTCTTTTTAAAATTATTTTTTGCGACATGAATAAAAATAGCGCTACCTTTATTTTTTTTGACAGGATCCATGTTGTAACTGAGTACTAATATAATATCATATATATTCTCTTTTTTATAAAGTCTTTCATGACTGTATTTAAATGGTAATTTAATAAGCCTATTGTATTTTTTAGATTTAGGGTCATTACACCAACCCATATTTTTTGTAATCACTGCATTTTTTATGTGTGTTTGTATTTTAACCCTGTCTTTTCTATATAAAATGCATTTTATTTTAAATTGTCCTTTTGGTGTAATTAAATCACCTTCTTTCTTTTTAAAGCCAATTCCTCTTTTACCTACAGCGCATTTTGCTTTATAATTTTTATAAGTAAGATAATTTTTATTTATTATAATATGCATCAATTAAATGTATTAATTTTAGGCCCAAATTCTTTTACATCTACCCTAAATGAACTTAAACCTTTTTTAAAGTTTAATTCTTTAACTGAGATAAAAAACTTAAAGCTCGATGTTATATTGTTTCACGTAGATGCGCTTTTAGACAAAAAAAACAATGAAATTTTAAATGATAATAATTGCTTAAAAGTTTGCACTTCTAATACAAAAAAATTATCTAGTGATTATGATGCGTATTTATATTTACCAGCCTCACTTAAAGAGATTAATGATACAGTTGAAAACATTGCTGCAAAAAAAATTTTTTCTAACAATTCATCAATTCAAATAAAAAAATATATTTTAAATAAAAATGAAAAGAAATTATATAAGAATAATGACCAAATTATTCTTACCGAAAAAGAAATTCAATTACTTGAATTATTTCTTGGCAATAAAAAACCCATCTCTAAAGATAAAATATTATCATCAGTCTGGAATTATTCAACAGATGCAGACACACATACTGTTGAAACACATATCTATAGATTAAGAAAAAAAATTAATGAAAAATTCTCAGATGAAAACTTTATAATGAATACTAAGGACGGTTATTCATTATGAAGAAAAGAAATAAAATAGCAAAAGACCTTTTTACAACTAAATATAGGAAAAGAGTCGTAAAGCCCAAAAAAGGCAAAGGGAGTTTTAAAAGAAGAAAAAAATTAACTAATTATTCAGTCTAGCACCTATGATTTGAATTACTCTAGAAGACATTTTTGTTCCAGTTTCTAGACTTTCTTTGATGGATTTATTATTTATTAAACCATGCAAGAAGCCGCTAGCAAACAAATCACCAGCACCCGTCAAATCTTTAATTTTTAGATTTTTTATTGCTGAACATTCTACTACCTCATTTTTACTTATTGCAACTGCTCCCTTTTCACCACGTGTAATTAAAGTTAATTTATTAATTTCTTTAGCAAAATTGATCACATCATCAAACTTATTGACATCGATTAATGACATAAATTCTTGTTCATTCGCAAAAGTTATATCTAATTTATTTTTTACTAATTCTAAAAAATGAGCCTTATGTCTTTCCACACAAAATAAGTCAGATAATGACATTGCAACTTTATTTGAATTATTTATCGCCTTTTCAAATGCCTTTTTAGGCTCACCTTCATCCCAAAGATAGCCTTCTAAAAATAAAATTTCACTATTTTTTACTGCATTTGCGTCAATATCATTATCATTAATTTTTCCTGCTGTTCCAAGAAAAGTTACCATTGTCCTTTCAGAGTCAGGTGTAATTAATATCAAGCAAGTACCAGTTGATATGGTTTCTTTTTTTTTTGAATAAAAATACTGCACATTTTCTTTTTTTAAGCCCTCTTCATATTTGTTACCTAAATCATCATCGCTTACTTTACCTATAAAGCCCACTTTATTCCCAAGTTGTGAAAGACCTACTATTGAGTTAGCTACAGATCCACCTGAAACAGTTTCTTCTATTTTAAGCGTAGATAATATTTTTTTAAATTCATATTCATTGACAAGTTTCATTGTACTTTTTGTTAAGTTGTTTTGATCGATAAATTTATCTTCGACTTTACAAATTACATCAACGATAGCGTTGCCAATTCCCAAGATTTTCATTTAAGCTTTTTTTACCTTAATTGGTTTTTTTCTATTTGGATAACAGCTTTTGCAAATTTTACAAGTTATTCCATAACAATCCCGAGCTTTACAATATTCTCTACCATACCAAATTATTTGAAGGTGAAGCTTGTTCCAATATTTTTTAGGAAAAACTTTTTTTAAATCTTTTTCAGTTTGTGTAACGTTTTTTCCATTTGTTAAACCCCATCTTTGAGCTAGTCTATGAATATGTGTATCTACTGGAAAAGCAGGGAAGCCGAAACCTTGAGACATGACAACACTTGCAGTCTTGTGTCCAACACCAGGTAATTGTTCGAGCTCCTCATAAGTTTTTGGTACTTTACCTTTATATTTTTCTACTAAAGTTTTTGACAAATAAAAAATACTTTTAGCTTTGACTCTGAATATTCCTATTCTTTTTATTAATCTTTCGATTTTTTTTCTGCCAAGTTTCACAAAATGAGTTGGTTTATTATATTTTGGGTAGATTTCTTTAGTAACATTATTTACATTTACATCGGTACATTGTGCTGAAAGTAAAACAGAGACTAAAAGAGTAAAAGTGTTTTTATAATTAAGTGGTATAGGAACTTTAGGATAAGTTTTATTTAATATCCTTAAAATAATTTTGGCTTTTTCTCTATTGGTCACTTAAAGTTAAGAAGATCTCTCATCGAATAAAGACCCGCTTTTTTTGACATTAACCAAGCAGCAGCTGTGAGGGCGCCTTCAGAATATAAAGCTCTATCAAAGGACTCGTGATTAAGTTTAATAATTTCTTTTCCACTAGAAAATTTAACTTCATGTTCACCAATAACCTCTCCTCTACGAATAGAATTGAAGTTAATTTTTTTTGCATAGGGAAAAGATTTTTTATTTAAATATTTTTTACCAATTAGATTATAAAAATTTTTATTTTTTCCATCTGCTATTCCTTTCCCCAGCATTAAGGCTGTGCCAGATGGATAATCAATTTTGTGTCTATGATGCACTTCATAGACCTTGCTTAAAAAATTATTTCCAAGAGATTTCGATGTTATTTCAGTTAAATATATAAGCAAATTCACCCCCAAGCTCATATTGCCAGCTTTAAGGATCGGAATTTTTTTAGAAAATTTTTTAATTAAATTTTCCTCTTGTTTCGAAAAACCAGTTGTTCCAATAACAACTCTTTTTTTTAATTTAGACGCAATTTTAAGCACTTCAAATGTGCATCTAGGAACCGTAAAGTCTATTATTACATTTGATTTTTTAAATGCGTCAACACTATTTTTGTAAGGTTTTAACCCAGCAATTTTTTTATTTATCAATCTATTTTCAGTTAAAGAAACTAATTTAAAATTTTTATGCTTTTTTGAAGATTTAATCAGCTGTTGACCCATTCTTCCCAAACATCCTGAAATAGATAAATTTATTTTTTTCATAAACTAATAAAATAAATGATTACAATAATAACTAACGTAATTATAGCCCAAATAGATAAATTTTTTAAAAATTCTTTTAATTTATAATTTGTAGATAGAAAACTGGGTAAAATTAAAATTAACACTGCAATAAGAAAAATTGCAGACATTATTTGATCAGTACTCATTTAAAACTAGGAATTTTTCCAAAACTTTTTAGCTTTTTCAAAGAAACTTTTAATTACAGGATCAGGTTTATTGCTTTCGATTTCATTAAATTCTTCAAGTATTTCTTTTTGTTTTTTTGTCAATGACGTAGGAACCTGTGTGTTTATTCTAATGTACAAATCACCAAAAATATTCCCCCTCAGAACTGGCATTCCTTTTCCTCTAAGTCTAAACTGTTTACCATGTTGTGTGCCTGAAGGAATTTTAATTTTAGATTTTCCGCCATCAATAGAGGGCACTTCAACTGAAGTTCCAAGTGCAGCGTCAGTAAATGAAATAGGTAGCTCATAATATAAATTTTCATCAGCCCTTTTGAAAATATCGTGATTGTCAATGGATATAAATAAATACAAATCTCCACTAGAACCGCCTTTTGATCCTGCTTCACCCTTACCAGACACTCTTATTCTAGTTCCATCATCAACTCCTTTTGGAATTTTAACTGTTACGTTTTCATTTGATTGTACTTTACCATTACCGCTGCATTTATTGCATGGATCATTAATCATTTCTCCATAACCACTACATTGAGGGCAAGTTTGTTGAACAGTAAAAAATCCTTGATTTGATCTTACTTTTCCTCTTCCAGAGCAATAATCACATCTTACAGGTTTTGAACCTTTTGCAGCACCGCTACCGGCACAAGAAGAGCAAGATTTATAAGTTGTGTATTTCACATTTTTTTGAACTCCTTTGTAAGCTTCTTCTAAATCAATGCTTACATCGTATCTTAAGTCATTCCCTCTATTGCTAGATCTTCTAGTGGAACCACCCCCACCAAAATCACTGAAAAAATCTTCAAAAATATCTGAAAAGGATGATGTATCAAATCCACCAAAACCTTGACCACCACCTCCCTCAAAAGCAGCGTGACCAAACTGGTCATAGTTTGCTTTCCTTTTTTCATCTGAAAGAATGTGATAAGCCTCGCTGGCTTCTTTGAATATTTCTTCTGAAGATTTATCGCCCTTAGTTTTGTCTGGATGATATTTAAGAGCGAGTTTTCTATAAGCTTTTTTTATATCGTCCTTAGAGGCGGATCTTGGTACACCTAAGACATCATAACAATCTCTTTTAGCCACAGGACGTCTCCTTTATTTTCTTAGGCGCTTTTTTCTTTATCTTTTTCTTTATCTTTATCTTTATCTTTTACGTCTTCAAAATCAGCATCAACTACATTATCCTTATCATTAGGATTAGGTTTTGGACCTCCAGCTTTATTTGCTTCGGGTTTCTGTTGGCTTTTGTAAACCGCTTCACCTAATTTCATAGAAACTTGTATTAAACTTTGTGTTTTTTTCTTAATATCCTCAGAGTCTGTTCCCTCTAAAGATTTCTTTAGATCAGAAATACCATTTTCAATAGCTTTCTTTTCCTCCGCTGAAATTTTATCGCCATGTTCTTTTAGACTTTTTTCTGTTGAGAAAACTAAGCTGTCTGCTTGATTTCTAGCATCAACTGAATCTCTCTTTTTTTTATCAGCCTCTTTGTTTGCCTCTGCATCTTTTACCATTTTGTTGATTTCTTCATCAGACAAACCACCAGAGGCTTGAATTTGAATCTTTTGTTCTTTGCCAGTGCCTTTATCTTTGGCTGAAACATTTACAATACCATTTGCGTCAATATCAAAAGTTACTTCTATCTGAGGTGTTCCTCTTGGAGCTGGAGGCAAGCCAACTAATTCAAAGTTTCCTAAAATTTTATTGTCTGCTGCCATTTCTCTTTCACCTTGTAAAACTCTTATAGATACTGCAGGCTGGTTGTCCTCAGCTGTGGAGAAAACCTGACTTTTCTTTGTTGGTATAGTCGTATTCTTTTCAATCAATTTAGTAGATACACCACCTAAAGTCTCAATTCCTAAAGATAGAGGTGTTACATCTAAAAGCAATACATCTTTCACGTCGCCTTGAAGAACTCCACCTTGTATAGCTGCGCCCATAGCCACAACTTCGTCGGGATTAACACTTTTGTTCGGTTCTTTTCCAAAAAAGTTTTTAACTGTTTCAATAATTTTGGGCATTCTTGTCATTCCACCTACAAGAACTACCTCGTTTATCTCTGCTGCAGAAAAACCAGAGTCTTTTAAAGCAGTTTTACATGGCTCTAGAGTTCTTTCGACTAACCCCTGAACTAAAGCTTCTAGTTTCGCTCTAGTAAATTTTAAATTTAAATGTTTAGGTCCAGTTTTATCAGCAGTTATAAATGGCAGATTTATTTCTGTCTGTGCTGCTGAAGATAATTCTATTTTGGCTTTTTCTGCAGCTTCTTTTAATCTTTGTAACGCCAGTTTATCAGATTTTAAATCTATACCATTGTCTTTTTTAAATTCATCTGCAAGGTATTCAACAATCGAGTCATCAAAATCTTCACCACCCAAGAAAGTATCACCATTTGTAGACTTAACTTCAAAAACTCCATCACCAATTTCTAAAATTGAGATATCAAAAGTTCCGCCACCCAAATCATATACTGCAATTTTTTTTCCCCCTTTTTTGTCTAGGCCATAAGCTAATGATGCTGCAGTTGGCTCGTTTATAATTCTTAAAACTTCAAGACCAGCAATTTTTCCTGCATCTTTTGTTGCTTGTCTCTGAGAGTCATTAAAATATGCTGGCACTGTTATTACAGCTTTGGTTACAGCCTGACCTAAATATTTTTCAGCCGTTTCCTTCATTTTTTGTAATACGAAAGCTGAAATTTGTGCTGGAGAATATTTTTTTCCTTTTCCCTCTACCCAAGCATCACCGTTATCTGATTTGACAATTTTATAAGGAACCTTGGATATATCTTTTTGAACCGAGGGCCCGTCAAATTTTCTTCCAATAAGTCTCTTTGCTGCAAAAATAGTATCACCAGCATTTGTAACCGCTTGCCTTTTTGCTGGTTGGCCAACAAGTTTCTCATCGTTTTCTAAAAAAGCTACTACAGAGGGTGTAGTTCTAGCTCCCTCAGTATTTTCTAAAACCTTAGCTTGTGAGCCGTCCATGATGGCTACACATGAATTTGTTGTGCCTAAATCTATTCCGATTACTTTACTCATTAAATTTTCCTTTGTATTAGCTATATGGGTGTTTTTTCTTCATCTACAAGTCTATTTTCCCGCTTTTTTGTCATTATTTTCCTCACTTTTTTCAACTTTGTTTTTTACTACACTTACTAAAGCCGGTCTTAGCAACCTATCGCCAAACATATATCCAGCTTGAATTTCTTGAAGAATAGAGCCTGGCTCTGCTTTATCATCTTCAACCTCAGACATAGCTTGATGGAAATTTGGATCAAACTTTTTTTTATTAGTATCAATTTTTATAATCCTGTTTCTCTCAAATATGGAAACTAAATCTTTTTTAATAATATTTATATTTTCTAAAAACTTATCTAAATCTTTATTATTTTTAAGTTTTTCATCATTTTTGATTGCATCTTTTGCTCTTTGAAGATTGTCTAAAATCGCTAAGCTTTCTTTAGCAAAGTTAAAAGAACCAAATTCGAATGCATCTTTAATTTCTTTTTCAAATCTCCGTCTTTGATTTTCTATTTCAGCAAGCGACCTGAGAAGTTTTTCTTCAGTTTCTTGTAATTTCTCTTCTACGGTTTTTTTGCCCTCGGTAAAATTGTTTTGATCGATTTTATCACTATCAGACGGGTCTTCTTTTTTTTTAATTTCAGCCTTATTTTGCTCTAGATCACTTTTGTTTTTTTTTTCATTCATTAATTTGCTATATAATAAGTAGTTTTAAAATTACCAGACTTAATATGAAAAAAATATTGATTGGAACCCATAATAGTGGAAAATTCAAAGAAATTGCTTCTTTGTTACCAAAAAAATACAAGAAAATTTCACCAAAAAAACTTAATATAAGAAGTCCCAAAGAAACTGGAAAATCATTTTTATCTAATGCAAAAATTAAGGTTAAATTTTTCTCTAAATTTGTCGATTACGGAGTTATCTCTGATGACTCCGGTCTTTGTATTAAAGCTTTGAATAATCGACCTGGTATTTACTCAGCACGTCTAGCAAAAAAACATGGAAGTTTTTTAAATGCAATGAAGTTTATTTTAGAGATTATAAAAAAAAAAAAAGATAGAAGTGCAACTTTTGTATGTAGCCTATCTTATAAGAGCGAGAAAGGTGTCATTACAACAGTTCAAGGAGTATTAAATGGAAAAATTTCAAATAAGATTAAAGGAAACAAAGGGTTTGGATATGATCCTATTTTCATTCCTAGAGGTAAAACAATTACATTCGGTCAGATGTCCAGACTAAAGAAAATGAAAATGGATCATAGATTTTTAGCTTATAAAAAACTTCGAAAAAAAATTAAAATTTAACAAATTTTTTATTTTCAGTTTTATATATCTCTAGTTCTTGAATAACTTTTCCATTTTTGAAGCTAAATGTACCTATTTTGCCTTTAATATTATTTTTAAAAGAAAAATCATCTATAGATTTTATCATTCCCTTTTTTTTCCATGCATAATAGATAAGTCCCAAAGCATCGTAAGCTAAAATAGTAATTTCACTCGGATAAACATTAAATTTTTTAAAATATTTTTCATTATATTTTTTAAATTCTTTATAATTAACAGATGGATAATACAAATCTTTAATAGTATTTTCATAAAATATACTTTCATCAAACCATTGGTTAACTGTTGTAAATGTAACATTATTTTGATCAACATCAGTGTATACTAGTGAAGTTAATACACTTTTAAGACTATTACCAAAATCAATAATTATAACCGAGTCAAAGTTTACTTTTCCCAAAGTATACAATTGATCTAAACGTTCTAATTCTTTAACTGACTCTTCATCTTCTTTATCTTCAAACATTTTTTTTCTTAATTCTAAATTTTTTTTTCTTTGAGTGTAATTAGTTAGCACTTCAATTTGACCGGTCAAAATTTCAGGATTAGGACTGTAAATAAAAGTTTTTAAACTTGAAAGATTCAAATTTTTTAATTGTTTTTCAATTAATTTTAAATATTGATTTTTAGGATACATCACAACTGTTTTTGTTTTTTTTTGTTTTTTAATAAAATTTGTCAGAGCCAATAATTGTGATTCTAAACTGATCCCAATACTAATTATATTATTTGAAAATTCTGTGCTTATATTAGATGGGGAAATAAATATAAGATCATTATGTTTCTTTGCTATTTCAAATTCATCATTAGTGATGGGGCCAATAATAACTTTTACATTATTTGATTTAATCTCATTAATAGCATCATTGAGTTTTTCTTTATCATTAAAACCAGAGTCTCTTGGAACTATTGTTACATTTTTGTCATTAATTTCCTCAAGAGCCAGCTGTAAAGAATAAAGCAAAGAATTCCCTAATTCACTATAGTCGCCAGTTAGAGGTGCCAACAAACCTATTCTTAGTGTTTTGTTGTTTTCATCAGCAGATAGGCTAGAATTGAAAAGTAATAATAATAAAACTATAGTCGAAATAATTCTTTTTTTCATAATGCAAGTTACTTCTAAAAACTTATATATTGTTTCAACTCCTATTGGAAATCTGGATGATATAACCTTAAGAGCCCTTGAGGTATTAAAAAAATCAGACATAATACTTTGTGAGGATACCAGACGTTCCATAAAATTGCTTAACCATTTCAAAATCAAAAAAAAATTAGTCTCATATCACAAGTTTAATGAGAAAAAACAAATGACGTCTATAATTAAATATTTTAATGACGGCAAAATTTTGTCTCTTATATCAGACGCTGGCACGCCATTGCTTTCTGACCCAGGTAAAATATTAGTAAAAGAGTGCTTGAATAATAGTATTAAAGTAATACCTGTGCCTGGCGTTTCATCAATAACAGCTGCGATGAGTGTGTCAGGCTTTGAAGACAAGTTTTTATTTTATGGTTTTTTACCTAAAACAATTAATGAATTAGAAAAAGTTTTAAACTCCCTCTCAAAAATGAATTATACATTGATCTTTTTTGCCCCGCCTAACAAACTAAACTTTTATTTAAACAGTTTTAAAAAATATTTTTCTGGTCGAAATATACTTATTGCTAAAGAAATTACCAAAATACATGAAGCTTTTTTAAGAGAAGAAATAGATAAAATAAAAATGATTACAAATTCTCTAAAAGGAGAATTAACAATTATAGTATCAGAACAAAATTTAAAGCCCGAGGTATTTGATGAAAAAAAAATTGTGAATAAAGCAAAAAAATATTTAAACAAATATAGCCTAAAAGATAGTGTAAATATGATATTAGAAACAGAAAAAGTAAGTAGAAAAAAAGTATATAACTTATGTTTAAAAGTTAAAAATGAAAAAACTAATTAGCTTAACTATAATATTGATGCTTTCTTCTTGCTCATCCGCAAGCCAATTTGGCACCGGAGTTAATATCACATTCGATCCTAGGACCATTGGAATGCAAATCGATGACTCCATTATGCAAAAAAATCTTGCAGCAAGACTAGCGCTTACAGATAAAAGATATTTTATTTCAATACAATCTGAAGTGCTAGACGGTAGAATATTTTTATCTGGGAAGGTAGATGAGCCGGAAGAGAAAATTAAGATTACAAAGATGGCATGGGAAACTAAAGGAGTGAGATCTGTAAAAAATGCAATAACTATTAAAGGTCAATCAAATTTTAAAAGTACAGCTAAAGACATATTAATTACAAGTCAATTGAGATCTGCCTTAATCTTTAACAAAAAAACCAAAGCTAGAAATTACACTTTAGAAACAGTAAATAAAAATATTTATATATTTGGAATAGCTATGGATGAAAATGAAAAAAAAGAAGTGATTAACGAGGCAAATAAGATTTACGATGTAGAAGAAGTTATCCCGTCAATTTATTTAGCTTCTGAGTTAAGTAGAACTAAACTTTAGTTATCGTATTTAATTACATCAGAAGAGTAAGCCGCTATAGACGCTAAGTTTAAAATTTCAGATGTAGACGCTCTTAATGGTGCTACTTCAATAGGCTGACCTAACCCAATCAAAAGCGGCCCTATGTTCTTACCACCGCCAAATACCTTCATAAGTTTTGTAGAAATTGCTGCACTATGTAGGGCTGGCATAATTAAAACATTCGCATTACCAACTATTTTTGAAAATGGATAAATTTCTTTGTAAATTGGATTTAATGCAACATCTGGCTGCATCTCACCATCAAAATCAAAATCTACTTTTTCTTTTTTTAATCTTTCAATTGCTTCTCTCACATGTCTCGTGTTTCTTGACAATGGTTTTCCAAAAGTTGAATGCGATAAAAAAGCCACCTTAGGCTCAAAACCAAATAAACGTGCTATTCGCACACATGATTTTGAAATATTTATTAATCTCTCAGCAGATGGTAGTTCGGTCACATTTGTATCTGCCACTAGTATTGTTTTTCCTTTGGAAACAATCATTGTCATACCAAAAATTTCTTCTCCTGGTCGCGCGTCAACAACTCTTTTTAATTTTTCGATAGAAGCAGCATAGTGTCTGATGTTTCCAGTAACCATTGCATCAGCATCCTTGCAAGCTATCATTGAGGATCCCCAAGCTATTCTGTCATTTCTCACTAATCGATCAACATCTCTTTCTAATTGTCCTTCTCTCTGTAATTTTTGGTAGAGGTGTTTAACATATTTCTCTCTTTTAGCTTTATCTGTAGAGTTTACTATTTCTATCTTATAATTTTCGTCCAACCCTATTTTTTTTAGTTGTTCTTTAACTCTCTTTTCTGCGCCAATTAAAATAGGTATTCCAAGTTTGTTTCTTCCAAATTCTATTGCAGCTTTAAGCATATTTTCATCTTCACCCTCTGCAAAAATAACTCTTTTAGGATTTTTTCTAATTTTTGCATTTATACCCTGCATGATCGACATTGAGGGATCTAGTCGGTTTGTAAGTTGATCTTTATATAATTGAAAATCCTCAATCTTTTTCCTTGCAGCCCCACTTTTAATTGCTGCTTCTGCAACTGCTGCCGGAATAACACTTATTAATCTAGGGTCAAACGTTGAAGGGATTATATAATTTTTTCCGTATCTTGGTCTATCGCCACCATAAGCAGCGACAACTTCATCTGGTACATTTTCTCTAGCTAAAAGTGCAATAGCATTAGCGGCGGCAACTTTCATCTCTTCATTAATAGCTTTAGCTCTTACATCTAACGCACCTCTAAAAATATAGGGAAATCCAATAAGATTGTTCACTTGGTTTGGGTAATCAGATCGACCTGTAGCAATGATTGCATCATCTCTTACCTCAACAATCAATTCAGGTTTTATCTCTGGATCTGGATTTGCACATGCAAAAATGATTGGATTTTTTGCCATCGATTTAACCATATTTTTTGAAACCACATCCTTAGCAGACAATCCTAGGAACACATCTGCATTTTTCATAGCCTCATCCAAAGTTCTTAACTTTGTTTCGATAGCATGAGCAGATTTAAATTGATCAATATTTCTTCTACCTTTGTAAATCACACCCTTACTGTCACACATAATAATATTTTCACTTTTTACACCAGAGCTTTTAAATAAGTTTGCACAAGCTTGAGCTGATGCTCCAGCACCGTTTACAACCACTTTTACTTCTGAAATTTTTTTCTTAGAAATATCTAAAGCGTTAATTAAAGCTGCAGTCGTAATAATGGCGGTTCCGTGTTGGTCATCATGAAAAACAGGGATATCTAATATCTCTTTTAATTTTTGTTCAATAATAAAACAGTCTGGTGCAGCAATATCTTCAAGGTTAATCCCACCAAATGTTCCACTAATATTTTTTATAGTCTCAATAATCGAGTTAGTGTCATTATTATCAATTTCAATATCTATAGAATCGATATCAGCAAAGCGTTTGAACAAAACCGATTTACCCTCCATTACAGGTTTGGATGCTAAAGAACCAAGATTTCCTAAACCCAATATTGCAGATCCATTACTTATAACAGCAACTAAATTTCCTTTACTTGTGTAATCATAAGCAAGTTCTGGATTTTTAGAAATTTCTTTTACAGGAGCCGCTACGCCAGGCGAATAAGCAAGAGACAAATCTCTCTTTGTAGTAAGAGGTTTTGAAGAACCTATCTCAATTTTGCCTGACTTACCTTTTATATGAAAATCAAGTGCTTCTTTATCCGAATAGTGATCTATTTCTGTTTTTTTTGGCATTTAGTCTATTGAGTATGTAATATAAAAAATGATAATTCACTAAAAATTTATGGCCTAATTAAGAATTTATGAACTTACTATCTTCAGCATCAGTATTTAGTTTTTTTACATTAATTAGTAGAATTTTAGGTTATCTGAGAGATATTTTAATAGCAATATTTCTAGGAGCCTCAATCTTTGCCGATGCTTTTTTTGTTGCATTTAGACTACCTAATACTTTTAGACGATTATTCGCTGAAGGAACATTTAATGCAGCGTTCATACCTAGTTACACATCTGCGAAAATTGAAGATAAGAAAAAAGGAAAAAAGTTTGCTAACGATGTTTTAAGCTCTTTATTGTTAATTTTATTATTTATAGTTACTGTTGTAGAGATTTTTACTCCATACTTAATTTACATCATCGCACCAGGTTTTTTAGAAGATCAAATCAAATTCAATTTAACTGTTGAACTCACAAGAATTACATTTCCTTTTTTATTATTCGTAAGTCTATCATCCTTTTTTGCTGGGATACTAAACTCTAATAATAAATTTGCTGCCGCAGCTGCAGCACCTATCATTTTAAATGTGGTTTTAATTTTAATTTTAATTTACTCTTTTATACAACGCTTAGATTATGCAAAACAGCTTTCTTACGGCGTCACTATAGCTGGTATAATTCAATTAATTTTTTTAATTTATGTAACTAAAAGATTTTATAAACCTGTTCTAAATTTTAGTTTAAAACTTAGCAGCAAAGTGAAATTATTTTTCAAAAAACTTTTACCAAGTATTTTATCTTCAGGGGTTACACAAATTAATATTTTAGTTGGAACAATAATTGCTTCTTTTCAAACTGGTGCTGTATCATACCTTTATTACGCTGATAGAGTTTATCAAATTAATCTTGCTATAGCAGGAATAGCTGTTGGAACTGTTTCTTTACCAGTTCTTTCTAAGGCTTTTAAAATGAAAAATATAAAAAAAATTTCTGATATTCAAAATAAATCTTTTGAGCTTTCACTTCTATTTTCAATTCCTGCAAGTTTCGGATTAATATTAGCCTCGAATGAGATAGTAAATGCACTTTTTGGATACGGTTCTTTTTCTCCAAATGATGTTGAAATGACAGCTGCTGCCTTAAAGTTCTTTGGATATGGAGTTCCAGCTTTTGCGTTGATAAAAATTTTGTCTAATTTCTTTTTTGCTAGAGATAACACAAAAACACCTTTCTATATTTCTGTATTTATTGTTTTTTTAAACATTTTGATTAGTGTTAGTTTATTCAATAAAATTGGATTCATAATTATTCCAATAGCAACATCTATTTCTACCTGGGTTGGAGTTTTTATTTATACCTATTTATTAAATAGTAAAAAAATTTTATTATTAAAGAATCAATTTATGACAAATTTTATAAAGATTTTAATTTCGACAATTATTATGTCATCTATACTGTTATTTTTGTTAAACAAGTACGTAGATTATTTAGTCTATAGCTACAATTATAAAGCAGTTTATTTAATATCAATTGTTAGTTTTGTGGGTATGTTTTATTTATTATCATGTTATCTATTGGGAACGTTGAAACTTAAAAATTATAAAACAAATTAATGAGTAAAAAAAAATTAGTATTTTCCGGAGTTCAACCTACAGGAAATCTTCATTTAGGAAATTATTTAGGAGCACTTAAAAAATTTGTTTCATTACAAAAAGACATGGAATGTATTTACTGTGTTGTTGATCTACATGCTATCACTGTTTTTCAAGATCCCATTCAATTAAATGAAAACATATTAGAGACTACAGCAGGTTTTTTAGCATCCGGTTTAGATCCTGATAAAAGTATAATTTTTAATCAATCATCGGTGTCTGGCCACGCAGAGCTTGCTTGGATTTTAAATTGTGTCTCGAGAATGGGTTGGTTAAATAGAATGACGCAATTCAAAGATAAAGCTGGAGCAGACAAGGAAAAGGCAAGTGTTGGATTATACATTTATCCAAATTTGATGGCTGCTGATATCTTGCTTTATAAAGCAACTCATGTGCCAGTAGGTGATGACCAAAAACAGCATTTAGAATTATCAAGAGATGTTGCTCAAAAATTTAACAATGATTATAAGTGCAAAGATTTCTTTCCTCTTCCAGAACCTTTAATTTCAAAAAATATATCTAGAGTAATGAGTTTAAGAGACGGCACAAAAAAAATGAGCAAATCTGAAGAGTCCGATTATTCTAGGATAAACTTAAAAGATAGTGCTGACGAAATTAGAAAAAAAATTAAAAAAGCAAAATCAGACTCAGAACCAATACCAGATGACATTAAAATGTTAGAAAAAAAACCAGAGGCTTTAAATTTATTAACTATTTATGCAGAATTATCAAAAACCGATCTAAAAAAGACTATTGCTGAGATGAGTGGAAAAGATTACTCACTTTTGAAAGCAAAATTAACCGAAATTTTAATTGAAGAAATTGCTCCAGTAGGGAAAGAAATCAAGAAACTACTAAATGATAAGCAACAATTGAAAAAAATTTTATTAAAAGGCAGCGAAAAAGCCAATGTAATTGCTGAGGAAAACTTAAAAAATATACGTGAAAAAGTTGGTTTGATATAATATAAAGCCTTGATGATACAAACAGAAACTACGCCTAATCCAGATTCACTTAAATTCTTATCTGAAAACATAATTTCCGCAGCAGGAAATGAGGAATTTCATAAAGATAAAATAAGTCAAATAAGCAATCAGTTTGTAAAAGAATTATTAAATTTTAGTGGCGTAGAGCTAATACTGCTCTCAAAAAATTTTATATCGGTTAAAAAGACTAAGGAAGCTTCTTGGGAAGAGTTAAAGCCAATGGTAATTTCCCACTTAAACGATTACTTCCAGAAAAATGATGAACCGATTCTGACAAATAAAAGTTTAGATAACAATAATATTAATAAAGACAAAGATGAAACCGTTAACAAAATTATAGAAGTTTTAGATACTAAAATTAGGCCAGCTGTAGCAAAAGATGGAGGAGATATAAAATTTAAGTCATTTGAAAATGGGATCGTTAGAGTTGAACTACAAGGAAGCTGCTCAGGTTGCCCAAGTTCATTGATGACATTAAAGCAAGGTGTTCAGAACTTATTAAAACACTATGTTAAAGAGGTTAATTCAGTAGAGGCCGTATAATAATATGAAAAAAAAATTAAGTTATAGAGATAAGCTTATCGAACTTGCTTATATCTATGATGTCAAAGAGATTAAAGAATATGTGAAGAGCAGAAAAAGTTTAACTTCTGGTCAGTTAGAACTTATTTTGAAGAAAAATAAGATAATCATTCCTAAAGATTACAAGTCAAATTTTTTCAGAGATACTTTTGTCAAACCAGTCTCAAAAGTAAAATTGAATTTAGTAGAGTTTAAAGAAAACCAGATAAAAGCAAAAAATAAGCTAGTTAGAAAGGCAGAAAATTTAAAACATGATACGAAAAGAAATATCAATAGATCATTGCATGGTTTGTGGGTTGGTTTAGGAAATGTTGGGTTAAATTTTTTAAATATAATTCCGAAACTAGGGAAAGTGGTTTATGTTTTTTTTGGGGACTTATTTACCGATATATTTAATGCGATTTACAACCAGCAATTTGATCCTAAGAAAGCTAAAAACGTAATTATAGGTTTTTTTGTAATTGTCTTTTCGACTTCAGTAATTATAGGTGGTCTTAATTATTTTGGTGATGAAAGGCTAGAAACAAAAAAATTAGAGACTAAAAAACCTAACGTTACAAAAGAGGTAAAAAAACCAGAGGCTAAAAAAGAGATAAAAAAACCAGAGGCTAAAAAAGAGATAAAAAAACCAGAGGCTAAAAAAGAGATAAAAAAACCAGAGGCTACAAAAGAGGTAAAAAAACCAGAGGCTAAAAAAGAGATAAAAAAACCAGAGGCTAAAAAAGAGATAAAAAAACCAGAGGCTAAAAAAGAGATAAAAAAACCAGAGGCTAAAAAAGAGATAAAAAAACCAGAGGCTAAAAAAGAGATAAAAAAACCAGAGGCTAAAAAAGAGATAAAAAAACCAGAGGCTAAAAAAGAGATAAAAAAACCAGAGGCTAAAAAAGAGATAAAAAAACCAGAAAATAAAAAAAAAGAAGTAAAAAAATCAGAAGTTAAAAAAGAGTCAAAACCAGAATTAAAAGTAAAAAGAAAAGATGTAAATGAAGTAGTGCTTCCAAATTTAAATTTGAAAACTGAAACAGTTTTAAATTTATTCAAAGACGTTGACTATACTTTGAGCGGAGTAAGAGCAGACAAACTAGTAAAGCCAATTTATTTTACACAGTTTCCCAAAGATCTTGAAACAATCCAAAGCAACAAATTAAAGAAAGAAACTTTTATACAAATCGTATTACCATTGGTTGTTGCAGAAAATGAAAGAATTTTAGAAGATAGAGATAAGTTAAAAATTTTATCAGAAAAGAAATTTACTACAGATTTAGAAAAACAATGGCTAAGACAAAAATTATTGGAATATAAAGTGAAGAAAAGCGATCTAGATGAATTAATGTATCGAATGGACATTATTCCAACATCCATAGCTTTAGCTCAAGCTGCAAAAGAAAGTGGATGGGGAACTTCTAGATTTGCGCTAGAGGGAAATGCAATTTTTGGACAATGGACTTGGAGTGGTCAAGGTATAGCCCCGTTAGATAGAGAAAGTAATAAGAATCATAAAATTTTAAAATTTCCAATATTGAGAGCATCCGTTAAAGCTTATCAAAATAATCTGAATACCCATAAAAGTTACAAATCTTTCAGAGATAAAAGATTTAAGTTAAGAGAAAAGAATAATAAATTGAACGGACTGGAATTGACCGATACACTTAAAAACTATGCTCAAACTGGATCAGAATACACAAAAATTTTAAATCAAATTATAAAGCAAAATAGATTGACAGATTTTGAGCCAGTTAAGTTAGTTGGCTCAGTAAAACAAATAGAGCTCAGTTCTTAAATCATTTTTCACTAACCACAAATTGTACTCCTAGCCACCTCCAGTAACCACTAGAGTCTCTTAAAGAACAATTTATTCTTCCTCTTTCTCCAACAAATTTTTCATTTATTTTAATTTTAAGGGTATTTTCGCTTAAGAAATTTATATCGGATTCTCTCCATTTATTCCCTTCATTTGAAAAGCAACTTAACGATTTTAAATTTTTAATACCATCATAAAATTCAATTTTTACTTCAGGAGGATTTTGGTTCTGTAGTAGATATTTTTCTTCAGGCATAACACGTTTATATTTAAATGGTAAAGTTCTCATTAAAGAATTAAATCTTTTTATTTCACCATATTTTTCATTAATAGGATATCTAGGTAATTCAAAAAAATCTTTTGTTTCGTCCATAACTCCAGAATGTTGACCAAAAGCATATTTGAAATCTAAAGATTTAATTATATTCTTAAATTCAATGCTATATTCTCCGAATGGGTAAGAAAAAAAATCGGAATTTTTACCAAGCTCTCTTTTAAAAATAGAAATTGATTTTAAAATGTCTTCTTTAATTAATTTTGAATTTTCATCAACCAGATATTCATGAGTATGACTATGATTTCCAATTTCAACAAAATCTTCTTTACTTATTTCTTTAATTTGATCCCAAGACATGTAATTAAAACTGCCAACTTCTCGAGTACTAACAAACAAAATAAAAGGAATTTTTTCCTTTTTCAATACTGGCCAAGCATTTTTATAAAAAGATAAAAACCCATCATCAATTGTCAAAAGTATTTTTCGCTGTATTTTGTTATTTGTTAACTCTTCTTCAAAATTTTTCGGATTAATGAACTTAATTTTATTCTCTTTTATTATTTTTATATGTTTTAAAAAATCATTTAGTCTTATATTAGTAGAAGGGTATTTATTTTCTTCAAATCTGTGATACATCAACGATATTATGCCATAGTCATCTATATCTTGCGTTGAGATTTCTGAATATAGATAGCCTTGAAAAGCAAAAGTAGTTATAAATAAACTTATGATCAGAGATTTTATTATTTTAAGTTGCATAGGCACAAATAACGATAAAATTGGTTTGCGTATTAAGGAAAATTTTTTTATCCATGAGTTTGACTATAATATTAATAAAAATGATCAATTAGTTTCAAACATATTAAATCTAATAAAAAAACACAAAGTAAATATAGATAACAAATTTTCTCTAATTGTTAATATTGGACCTGGAAGTTTTTCCTCAATCAGAACATCTCTTTCTGTTGCAAAAGGATTAAAAATTTCAAAAAATTTAAATATATTTGGCTTTAAAAACTCCCATTTAAGGCGATTTGACCTTGAAAATATTAACCTTTTGATTAGTAAAGGATTAGTAGAAAATAAATTGATAAAACCATTATATTTAAGTTAAATTATTCATATGAATACAATAGAAGAAAAATGTCAGCAAAAAGGGGTTAGACTCACTGATCAAAGAAAGACCATAGCTAAAATTTTATCAGAGTCCAAAGAAGTCTATGGTTCTAAGGACCATCCAGATGTTGATGAACTCCATAAAAGAGTTTCTGCACTAGATGATAAAATTAGCATTGCAACCGTCTACAGAACTGTAAAACTTTTTGAGGAAGCTGGAATTTTAATTAAACATGATTTTAAAGCTGGCAAAGCGCGTTACGAAATAAATGACGATCATAATCACCTTATTGATATAAATAGCGGGGAAATTATAGAATTTGTTGATAAAGATATAGAGAAACTTCAAAACGAAGTTGCAAAAAAATTAGGTTACAAATTGGTTGATCATAAACTAGAACTATACGGTTCAAAAATTAAAAAATAGTTTGTCAAAAAAGATATTTATCAAAACATTAGGCTGTCAAATGAATGAGTACGATAGTAATCGTATTTTAGATTTAATAAAAAAAATAAATTATTATAAGACAGAAAATATTAATGAGGCTAATTGCTATATTTTAAATACCTGCCATATAAGAGAAAAAGCAACAGATAAAGTATATCACGATATAGGCAGGGTAAAAAAACAATTCAGAAATAAATTAAAACCAATAGTAATAGTGACAGGCTGTGTTGCTCAAGCAGAGGGAGATATTTTACTAAGTAAAGAAAAATTTATTGACGCTGTGATTGGCCCTCAATCTTATCATCAGATAAATAAGATCATTTTAAATTTAGAAAGGAAACAGCAGTCAATCAATTCTACAGAGTTTGAAGTAATTGAGAAGTTTGATAGTTTGAATTCTTTAAAGAACTCAAATAATAAAATTTCTTCTTTCTTAACAATTCAGGAGGGTTGTGATAAATTTTGTAAATTTTGTGTTGTACCATACACAAGAGGCGTAGAATACTCGAGATCAGTAGACGAGTTAATTTTAGAAGCCAATCAATTAGTTAATAATGGTGCAAAAGAAATTACACTCTTAGGACAAAATGTTAACGCATACGATTATGATGGCAAAAAACTATCAGACTTAATAATTGAAATAGCAAAAATAAAAAAACTTAAAAGAATTAGGTATACAACATCACATCCTAAAGATTTCACAAAGGACTTAATAAATGTTCATAAGGAATGTAAAAAATTAATGCCATTAGTTCACTTACCTGTGCAAAGTGGTTCTAACAAAATTTTAGAAGAAATGAATAGAAAGCATTCTATAGAAGAATATCTGGAAATAATTAATAAATTAAAGAAGGCAAAATCTGAAATAAAGTTCTCAAGTGACTTTATCATAGGATATCCAGGGGAAACATTACACGACTTTCAAAAAACTTTAGAGTTAATGAATGATTTAAAATTTATTAATTCTTTCTCATATATTTTTAGCGCAAGACCAGGCACACCAGCATTTTATCTTGATAAGATCGATCAATCAGAGGCAAAAAAAAGATTGATACGCTTTCAAACTATTGCAGAAAAAATTAAGATAACTTATAGAGACTCTTTGATAAACAAAATATCAAATGTTTTATTTGAAAATAAAATTAATAATGAGAATAAATATTTTGGTAGAGATGAATTTCTTAATTCAGTAATTGTAAAAAGTAACGATAATCTAGTTGGGGAGATTAAAAGAGTTAAAATTAAAAATGGGAATCGTAATACATTATATGGAGAAATTTTCTCAGACATGAGTCAAAAACATTATGCAGCTTAGAAAATAAATGTCAGAAATAAGCAAATTAGAACATAATCTTATAATAAAAAAAATTGACGATGTAACAGTCAATGTTTCAATAAACGATAACGAAATGTTAATGTCTATAGTAGGTCAATTTGATCAAAATTTAAAACAATTATCTAAACTCACTGAAACAGATATTTACTTTAGAGGAAACTCCATCACTTGCAAGGGAGATAAAGATAAAACATCTACATTTTGTGAAGCAATTAAATTTTTGATTAATAAATATATTTTAACTAATATAATTGAAAAAGGAGATATACTTTTATCTGTGAAAAAAAATATGGAAATAGAAGGCTCTAACGTAAAGTCTTTTAAACAACTTATTAAAACACCAAAAAAATCGGTAATAGCCAGATCAGAAAAACAATCAGACTATATTAAAGCTCTTAAAGAAAACGATATAGTGATGTCTTTAGGACCGGCTGGCACTGGAAAAAGTTTCTTAGCAGTTTCTGTAGGCATAACTCTATTACTAGAAAAGAAAATTGATAGAGTTATTTTATCTAGACCAGCTGTTGAAGCTGGAGAGAAGCTAGGATTTTTACCAGGAGATATGAAAGAAAAAGTCGATCCATATCTAAGACCACTCTATGATGCATTATATGAACTATTCGGAGCTGACAAAATAGATAAAAAAATTGAAACAGGAGAAATTGAGATAGCTCCCTTAGCGTTCATGAGAGGAAGAACTCTAAAAAATTGTTTTGCAATTTTGGATGAAGCTCAAAATGCAACGGAAACTCAAATTAAAATGTTTTTAACTCGTATTGGAGAAAATTCAAAATTAGTTGTAAACGGTGATCCAACTCAAATTGACTTGATAAATAAATCACACTCTGGACTTATTAAATCAAAAAATATACTTAAAGATATTAATGAAATTAAAATAATTGAATTCGATCATAATGATGTTGTGCGACACCCATTAGTATCAAAAATTATTAGAGCTTATCAAAAGAAAAGCACTGATGATAAAATTTAATGTAATTACAAAAAACACAAGTTGGTACGACTATATAAAAAATCCAAATAATTATATCGATAAGAAAATTGAGAAATTAAATTCAAAAAATAAAATTTTAAAAAGGAATAAAGTCTATTGTACATTGTTACTTTCTGGTGAAAAGGAAATAAAAATACTGAATAGTAAATTTAGAAAAAAAAATAAATCAACTGATGTTCTTTCTTTTCCTTTTTATGAAAAAAAAGAATTACAAAAAAAATTACTTACAAATAAGGAAATATACCTTGGCGATATAATTATAAATATTAATAAAATCAAAAGTGATAAGAAAAGTAAAAATTTTAAAAATAAATTTGATAATCTATGGATACACGGTCTAGTTCATTTATTTGGGTACGATCATAAAAAAGAACAGGATTATCTTGAAATGATCAAAATAGAAAAAAAATACGCTAGCTTCATAAATGCTTAAAAAATTTTTGAATAGTCGTTTTTTTATTCTGTATATTGCTCCTTTTATTATTGGCTCATTATCAATATTATCTTTTCAACCTTTCAATTTTACAGTAATAAATTTTATAATTTTTCCACTATTATTTTATTTGATTATCTATATTACAAAGAAATCTAAATCGACTTATAGAAAAAAACCATATAAATTTAATTTATTTATATTTGGTCTGTCTTTTGGATTTGGCTTTTATTTAAGTGGTGTTTCATGGATTGTTAACTCATTAACGTTTGATGAAAGTTTTAAAATCTTTATTCCTTTTGGTTTAATTTTTATTCCTTTATTTTTAAGTTTATTTGTTGCTGTTCCAGTTTTATTGATAGGCCCTAAACTTAAATTTGATTTTTCTTCGCTAATGATTTTTTCAGGATGTTTAGCTCTGTCAGACTATTTGAGAGCAAAACTATTTACGGGGTTTCCATGGAATTTGTGGGCTTATAGTACGTCTTGGATTAATGAAATTATACAAATTTTGAATATAATAGGTTTATATGCATACAACTTAATTATTATAACTTTATTCACTTTACCAATAATTTATTTTTTTAAAATAAAAGCAATAAAAAAGGTATATTGCTTATTCTTAACATTAATATCTATTTCAGTCTTATATATTTATGGAAACTTCTCAATTAATAAAAATAAATATTTTTTGGACACTATTGATGAAAAAATATTTGTAAAAATAATTTCACCTAACTTTGAATTAAAATATGGCTTAAGTCCGAGTCAAATTGAAGAAAGGTTAAAAAAGCTAATCAAATATAGTGATCCAAATAAAGATAAATCAACATTATTTATTTGGCCAGAAGGTGTTTTCAGTGGTTATACTTATAAAGAAAGTTTAATTTTTAAAAAACTTGTGAAAAACAATTTTTCAAAAAAACATTTTATTATTCTTGGAACTAATCGAGTTGATCCATTATCTGGGCAATATTTCAATAGCATGTTATTACTAGATAATGACTTCGAGATTGTTGCAGAATACAACAAACGAAAGCTCGTACCTTTTGGCGAATTTTTACCGTTCGAAAATTTTTTAAATCGTTATGGTTTTAAAAAAATTACAGAGGGTTATGGTGCTTTTTTAAAAGGTAAAGAGAAAAAATTGCTTACAACAGAAAAATTTAATATTTTACCACTTATTTGCTATGAGGTTATATTTACTGATTTTATACAAGAGTCAAAAGATGAAACAAATTTAATCGTCAACATATCCGAGGATGGATGGTTTGGTAATTCGATTGGGCCAGATCAACATTTTGCTAAGTCTATTTTCAGAGCAGTAGAGAACAATACTTTTTTTGCTAGATCGGCAAACAAAGGAATCAGTGCCATAATAGACAACAAAGGCAATATAATTAAACGATTAAATAGGTTTGAAACAGGAAGCATCGAGATGGAAGTGCCTTTAATAAGATCCAACAAAAATAAAAATGATTTGATATTTTTTGTTCTTTTAATTACATATTTGTTTATCTTTTTAATTAACAAAAGAAAAAATGCTTAATAATAAATATTTATTTACAAGTGAGTCTGTGTCCGAGGGTCATCCAGACAAGGTCTGCGACAGAATTTCAGATATGGTTGTGGACTCCTATTTGTCTAAAGACCCAGTTTCAAGAGTAGCCTGTGAAACTTTAACAACTACAAATAAAGTTGTTTTAGCTGGAGAAATAAGAGGTCCAAAAATTGAAAAAGAAGAATTGATTTTAAAGGTTAGAGAATGCATTAAAGATATAGGTTATGATCAAGATGGTTTTAGTTGGAAAAATGCAAATATCGAAACCTTTCTTCACGAACAGTCAAAAGACATAGCAATGGGTGTAGACTCAAGAGATAATAAAGATGAAGGAGCCGGTGATCAGGGTATCATGTTTGGATATGCATGTAATGAGACAGAAGAACTTATGCCAGCACCAATACACTATTCTCATAAAATATTAAGATTAATGGCGGAGGATAGAAAAAAAGGAATTTTAAAAGGAATAGAGCCAGACTCTAAAAGTCAAGTAACAATGCTATATGAAAATGAAAAACCCATCAGAGTTACTTCAGTAGTAATTTCAACACAACATTCTAAAGATTTAGATCAAGAAAAAGTTAGAGAAGCAATTATTCCTTATATTAAAAAATCCATACCTGAAAATTTTTTAACAAACCTTGATAAAAAAGAAATTTATATAAATCCTACAGGCCAGTTTATAATTGGTGGACCTGATGGAGATACAGGACTTACAGGCAGAAAAATTATTGTCGATACATATGGAGGAGCTGCGCCACATGGCGGCGGAGCTTTTTCAGGAAAAGACCCAACAAAAGTGGATAGATCAGCAGCTTATGCTTCAAGATATTTGGCTAAAAATATAGTGGCAGCAGGTGTTTCCGATAAATGTTTGATACAATTAGCTTATGCCATTGGTGTTTCAAAACCTTTGTCAATTTTTATCAAATTAGCCAATGGAGACGAAACAAAAGTTGAAAAAGTAAAAAAAATAATTGACGATAATTTTGATTTATCACCAAGAGGCATTAGAGAATTGCTTAAATTAAATAACCCAATCTATGAAACAACCTCTGCATACGGTCACTTTGGTAGAAAGCCCACAAATAAAGGTGAATTTACTTGGGAAAAGACTAATAAAAGTGATTTATTTAAATTGTAATCTTGAAAAAACCACAAATTTCTTTTAAAAAAAGTCTAAATTACTGAACTTTCAAAATGGGCACTTGCCCATTTTTTTTTAGAAAGGACTAAATGTTAAATAGAGGACTGGATAAACTTGAGCTTTTAAGGATTGTAGAAGCAGTCGCGAATGAAAAATCTATAGATAAAGAACTTGTAATAGGGTCTATGGAAAGCGCAATACAAAAAGCTGCTCTCACAAAATTTGGAAACGATAATAATATAGAAGTTATCATTGATAGAGAGAGTGGGGAGATAAAAATACAGAAAGTTTTAGACATAGTTGATAACGTCGAAGACACTGCTAGAGAAATTTCATTAGAGGATGCTCAAAAAAAGGATCCTGATAACAAAGATCTAAAAATTGGTGAAAAAGTATTTGAGGAATTACCCCAAATAGATTTTGGACGTATTGCAGCCCAAAGTGCAAAACAAGTAATAAGCAGCAGGGTTAGAGAGGCCGAAAAAAATAGACAATATGAAGAATTTATTGACAAGCAAGACCAAATATTAAGTGGAATTATAAAGAGATTAGAATATGGCAATGTAATCGTGGACCTGGGTAAAGCGGAGGGTGTAATAAAAAAAGATGAACTTATTCCTAGAGAAATTTTAAAAACAGGGGATAGAGTCAAAGCATATTGTTACGAGGTAAGGAAAGAATTAAAAGGTCATCAGATTTTTCTATCTAGAGCTCATCCACAATTTTTAGCAAAACTATTTTTTCAAGAGGTCCCTGAGATATATGAAGGAACAATAGAAATAAAATCAGTCGCAAGAGATCCAGGAAGCAGAGCTAAAATATGCGTCCATTCTCAAGACTCTTCAATCGATCCTGTTGGAGCCTGTGTTGGAATGAGAGGAAGCAGAGTTCAAACTATAGTAAATGAATTACATGGTGAAAAAATTGATATTATTAAATGGACAGAAGATTTACCTACACTAATTTCCGAATCATTATCACCCGCTGAAATTCAAAGAGTACTTATCGATCAGGATAACAAAAGGATAGATATTATATTAACTGAGGAAAATTTGAGTAAAGCAATCGGCAGAAGAGGTCAAAATGTAAGACTAGCATCTAAGTTAACAAATTACGAAATCGATATCCTTACAGATAAAGAGGACTCTGAGAGAAGACAAGCGGAGTTTAAAGAGAGAACAGAGACTTTAATTAAAAATTTAGAAGTCGATGAAACTTTGGGACAACTTTTAGTTTCAGAAGGTTTTACTTCTATAGATGAAATTTCCCAGTCTAATCCTGAAGATATTTCAAAAATAGAAGCTATAGATGAAGATACAGCAAAGGAATTAATAGCGAGATCAAAAGAAACTCTGATTAAAGAAAAAAAAGCAGTAGCCGAGAAACTAAAAGAGCTAGGTGTCGAGGACAAATTAGTTAATTTAAAAGGAATGACTCAAGGAATGCTTGTTATATTAGGACAAAAAAATATAAAAAAATTAAGTGATTTTGCGGATTTATCCTCAGATGAATTAATAGGTGGATACGATGAAATTAAAGGAAAAAAAATAAGAATAGATGGTTATTTAGAAGAATTTTCTCTTTCAAGAAAAGAAGCTGATGATTTAATTATGGCAGCCAGAGAGATAGCCTACAAATAATGTTATGGATAAAGATAAAAAAAAGACACTTACAATTTCCTCTAGCCTTAAGAAAAAAATTGATACTTCTTCAATTACTACAAGTGGAAAAAAATCTTTTTCCGTAGAGAAAAAAAGACAATTTAGACCTAATAAACAATTTAATAAGTCAAGCGGCGCTCCCAATATTGACTCTGATCCAAAGAAAAAAAATTTTTCAAGAAAATTTATAGAACAGCAAGCAACTAAAGAATTTATCAAAAAAGACAATAAACCTGCAGGCAAAAGTAAATTAAAACTCAAAGGTCCAGTAGATAAACGAGATTTTAAATTAACTGTTTCGAGAGCTCTCAATGTAGAGGAAATAGAGATAAAGCAAAGAAGTTTAGCCTCTGTTAAGCGTGCAAGATTAAAAGAAAAGAAAAGACCAGCGAGCGACGAAAAGAAAGAGTTTAAAAAAGTAATTAGAGAAGTAAAGATACCAGACCAAATAACTATTCAGGAGCTCTCGAATAGAATGGCAGAAAAATCTAATGATATAATTAAATTTTTATTTAACATGAAAGTAGTGGCCACTATCAATCATAATATTGATAAAGACACAGCTGAATATATTGTTAAAGAGTTTGGACATAAACCAATTTTGGAAGAAAAACCCACAATCGGCCTAAACAAATCTAAGGAAAAATTTGTTGGCGAAGTCAAAAATAGACCTCCGGTTGTTACAATTATGGGTCACGTTGACCACGGAAAAACTTCTTTACTAGATGCATTAAGAGACTCGAATGTTGTATCAGGAGAACATGGAGGTATCACTCAGCATATTGGAGCCTATCAAGTAAAAGATAACAGCAATAAAACAATCACATTCATAGATACACCAGGTCATGCAGCATTCACTGAAATGAGAGCTAGAGGATCAAAAATTACAGATATCGTAGTTTTAGTTGTTGCCGCAGACGATGGAATTAAACCCCAAACTGTTGAGGCGATAAAACATGCTAAAGCTGCAAAAGTGCCAATTATTGTAGCTGTTAATAAATGTGATTTACCAGAAAAAAATATTTCTAAAATTAAAAATGAAATGATGCAGTATGAATTAGTGGCAGAAGATCTGAGTGGAGATACACTATTTGTGGAAGTTTCAGCATTGAAAAAAATAAATTTAGATAAATTAAAAGAAAGTATTTTACTTCAAGCAGAAATTTTAGATTTAAAAGCTTCCTACAGCGATAAAGCTAGGGGAGTGGTCATTGAGTCTAAAATCGATAAAGGAAAAGGTCCAGTTTCAACTATCCTTATAAGCAACGGAAATCTTAATCGAGGAGACCACTTTATATGTGGAGATACGTGGGGTAAAGTTAGAGCTATGATTAACTATGAAGGCAAGATGGTAAATGAAGCGCTGCCATCAATGCCCGTTGAAATTTTAGGAATGAATAGTTCTGCATACGCTGGAGCAGAATTTATGGTCACACAAGATGAAAATGAAGCTAAAGAGATGACAGAATTTAAAAAAAATACTTTAGCTCAAAATAAAATATCAGCTAAAGATAAAACAACTTTATTTGAAAACTCAAATGAAAAAGATGAATTGAATATTATTATTAAATCAGATGTGCAAGGTTCAAGCGAAGCCTTAAAGATGGCTATAGATAAAATTGAACACAATGAGGTAGAAGCAAAAATAATTTTATCTGATATTGGCATGATTAATGAAACAGATGTATCTTTAGCTAAAGCTTCGAATGCTATATTAATTGGTTTCAATGTTAAACCTAATAGAGAGGCTAAAAAATTAGCGGAAGAACAAAAAATTGATATTAAATATTTTAACATAATTTACGAAGCAATAGACCACGTAGAAAAATCTTTATCAGGACTACTAAATCCTGATATTAAAGAGACTGTTTTAGGCAGCGCAGAAATCCAAAAAATTTTTAAGGTATCATCCGCAGGAAAGATCGCTGGCTCTAAAGTACTTAGCGGTGAAATTAAAAGTAAGTCAAAAGCTAGAATTATTAGAGATGGAATTGTAGTTTATAATGGAGAAATTTTATCAATCTTTAGAGAAAAGAATCAAGTGAAAGAAGTAGGAGCAGGGTTAGAGTGCGGTATAAGCATTAAAGACTTTATTGATTTTAAAGAAAAAGATGTAATTGAGTCTTATCTTTCTGAGGAAGTTCAAAGGTCAATCTAAAATGATGAATAACCAATACAATCAAAGGCCATATAGTCAGAGACAACTCAGAGTAGGAGAACTAGTCAAGCAAAACCTCGGAGAATTATTTATTAGAAATGAAGCAAAAATACCTTCAATTAGCACAAAACTTATTACTGTGACTGAGGTTAGAATGACACCAGATTTAAAAACAGCCAGGGTATACGTTATCCCGTTAGGTGGTATCGATACTAAAGAAACAGTTAGGATCTTGACGGAGTTCTCTCATCTTGTTAGAAGAGCCCTATCAAAAAGGCTAGATATTAAGTTTCTTCCTAAACTCACTTTTGTAGAAGATAACTCATTTGAATATGCTGAAAAGATTGAAAAGATAATAAAGAAAAATAAAAAAAATGATAAAGAAAAAAAAAGATACAATTAGTTCACTAGCTTTACATAAGAATGATGTCGGTTCGACAGAAATACAAATAGGTTTACTTACAGATAAAATTGTAAAATTATCTGAACATTTTAAAAAATTCAAAAAGGATAAACATTCAACTTTAGGTCTGACAAAATCAGTTAACAAAAGAAAAAAACTCCTTACATACCTTAAAAAGAAAAATGTTGAGTCCTATCAAAAGGTCATCAAACAATTAAATTTAAGGAAATAATGTTCAAAATACATAAAGAAGAATTAGAAGTTAATGGTAAAAAATTGACTTTAGAGACAGGAAAAGTTGCTCGCCAAGCAGATGGAGCAATTATTGCATCATTAGGTGAGACAGTAGTGATTGCCACAGCTGTAGGTGCAAAAAAATTAAATGATGGCCAGGATTATTTTCCATTATCTGTAAATTATCAGGAAAAATATTATGCAGCAGGTAAAATTCCAGGTGGATATTTTAAAAGAGAAGCGAGACCGACTGAGGCAGAAACTTTAATTTCAAGATTAATAGACAGACCTATTAGGCCCTTGTTTCCCTCTAGTTTTCTTAATGAAGTTCAATTGCTACCAACAGTTTTATCTTATGATGGAGAAAATCAACCGGATATTTTATCAATTATAGCATCCTCTGCTGCACTAGCTATTTCAGGTTTACCTTTTCAAGGACCTATAGCAGCAAGTAGAGTTGGATATAAAGATGGGAAATATTTATTAAATCCATCTATAGAAGAATTAAAAGAGTCAGAGTTAGATTTAGTTGTTGCTGGAACGAAAGATGCAGTTCTAATGGTTGAGTCCGAAACTTCCGGATTATCTGAAAAAGTAATGTTAGATGCTGTAAAATTCGGCCACGATAAATTTGTTCCAATAATTGAAGCGATAGAAAAATTAGCAAAAAAAGCTGGCAAACCTAAATGGGAAGTTGAGGAAATCGATCACTCAGACGTTAAGAAGAAAATTGCTGAAAAATTTGAAACAGGTTTAAGAAGCGCATTTAAAGAGATAGATAAAAAGAAAAGATCAACAGCTATTTCTGAAATTGAAACTCAGTGTAAAGAAATGTTTGCTGAAGATGAGTCATTAACAGAAAATCAAGTAATGGCTCAGCTAAAATCTTTAGAAAAAGATATTGTAAGGACTGCAATTTTAAAAGATAAAAAAAGAATTGACGGAAGAGGCTTAGCAGATGTCAGACAAATTAAATGTGAAGTCGGTGTATTACCCAGAACTCACGGATCTGCATTATTCACTAGAGGAGAAACCCAAGCACTCGTAGTAACTACTTTAGGTATGACAGACGATGAACAAAGACTAGAAAGCCTAGAGGGTATGCAAAGATCTAACTTTATGTTGCATTATAATTTCCCTCCTTTTTCTGTGGGAGAATGCGGAAGAATTGGAACAGGAAGAAGGGAAATAGGACATGGTAAATTAGCATGGAGAGCAATTAACTCGTCATTACCTAAAAAAGAAAACTTTCCGTACACACTAAGAGTTGTTTCTGAGATTACGGAGTCCAATGGATCTTCATCTATGGCTACAGTTTGCGGAACTTCCTTATCTCTTATGGATGCAGGTGTTCCTATTAAAGAACCAGTAGCTGGAATAGCTATGGGACTTATTAAAGAAGGAAAAGATTTTTCTGTATTATCAGATATTTTAGGTGATGAAGATCATTTAGGAGATATGGATTTTAAAGTTGCAGGTACGAAAAATGGAATTACATCACTTCAAATGGATATCAAAATTACAGGTATTACTTTTGAAATCATGGAAAAAGCTTTAGATCAAGCGAAAGATGGAAGAGAGCATATTCTTGGCGAAATGAATAAAGCTATTAAAACATCAAGAAAAGAATTTTCAAAACACACTCCAAAAATGGAGACAATAAAAGTAGATAAAAAGGATATAGCCACGGTAATTGGTAAAGGTGGAGCAACCATAAGAGAGATTGTAGAAACTTCAGGGGCTAAAGTAGATGTAAATGATACAGGCGAAGTTACAGTTGCTGCTCCAGATGAAGCTTCAAGAAATAAAGCATTAGAATTTATTAAAAATTTAATTGCTAAACCCGAAATGGGAAAAATTTACAAAGGCAAAGTTGTAAAAATTATGGAGTTTGGAGCTTTCGTAAATTTTTTAGGAAAACAAGATGGTTTAGTTCACATTTCCGAGCTAGCAGATAAAAGAGTAGCTAAAGTTGGTGATGTTGTTAAAGAAGGTGATGAAGTCTCAGTTAAAGTTGTTGGATTTGATAGAGGGAAAGTTAAATTATCAATGAAACAAGCTAAAGCTTCTTAAGACATATTTTTGGGATCAGGCATACCCACTTTATTATAACCAGCATCAACGTAATGAATTTCTCCAGTGACGCCAGCAGCCAAATCACTCAATAAGTATAAAGCTGAGTTACCAACATCATGAATATCAACATTTCTTTTAAGAAAAGAATGATCTTCATTCCACTTATATAAAAACTTGGCATCACCAATAGCTGAAGCAGCTAAGGTTTTAATTGGACCAGCGCTTATTGCGTTAACCCTTAGTTTTTTTCGCCCTAAGTCTCTTGCTAAATATTTCACACTAGCTTCAAGTGCTGATTTACAAACACCCATGACATTATAATTAGGGATTGCTTTTGTAGACTCATAAGTAAGCGTTAATAAACTTCCATTTTCTTTCATGATTTTTGAAGCTTCTTTAGAGACCTCAGTGAATGAAAAACATGAAATTAGCATACTTCTTAAAAAGTTTTCTCTAGATGTATTTAGATATTCACCTGATAATTCTGATTTGTCTGAAAACGCTACGGCATGAACTACAAAATCAATTTGGCCCCATTGGGATTTGATATCTTCAAATAATTTTATCACTTCTTCTTTTTTTTCAACATCACAACTAAATGTAACTTTAGAATTTAATTTTTCTGCTAGAGGTATAACTCTTTTTTTTAGAGCATCACCAAGATAAGTAAATGCTAACTCTGCACCAGCTTCTGATAATTTTTGAGAAATACCCCAAGCTATTGAGCGTTCATTAGCAACGCCCATAATTAAACCTTTTTTTCCTTTCATTAAATCCATGATTTACACCTTTTCAAATATAAGAGCAGCGTTTGTTCCACCAAAGCCAAAACTATTAGACATAACTGTATTTAATGTTGCTCCTTTTTCAGTCTCAGAAACTATTGGAAATTTTTTTGCTTCTTCGTCAATATCAGAAATATTAGCTGAGCCTGTGATAAAGTTATTTTTCATCATTATTAAGCAGTAAATAGCCTCATGAACTGAAGCTGCACCTAAAGGATGACCTGATAAAGATTTTGTTGAACTAATTTTTGGAATGTTTTCTCCAAAAGCTTTCTTTATCGCATTTAATTCAGTAATATCTCCCACAGGCGTGGATGTTCCATGAGTGTTTATGTAATCAATTTTATTTTTTGCAGTGGACATTGCCATTTGCATGCATCTAATTGCACCTTCACCAGATGGAGCCACCATGTCATAACCATCTGAGGTAGCACCGTAACCTGTAAGTTCAGCATAAATTTTTGCACCTCTAGCTTTTGCGTGTTCGTATTCCTCTAAAACTAAAACACCGGCTCCTCCTGCAATTACAAATCCATCTCTTGTTTTGTCATAAGCTCTCGAAGCAGTTTCAGGTTTATCATTGTACTTAGATGATAATGCCGTCATCGCATCAAACATTGCAGTCATTGCCCAGTGTACTTCTTCACTTCCTCCAGCGAAAATTACATTTTGCTTACCCATTTGGATTAATTCCATTGCATTACCAATACAATGACCGCTAGTTGCGCAAGCAGAACTCATTGTGTAATTAGTGCCTTTAATTTTGAAAGGGACAGCAAGAGTTGCTGATGCGGTACTTGCCATTGTTCTAGGGACAATAAAAGGCCCCATAAGTTTTGGAGTTTTTGCTCTCGTTTTATCAGCAGCTAAAATCACATTCTCTATTGAAGGACCACCAGAGCCCATGATAATTCCAGTTTTAATATTACTGACTTCATTGTCCTCTAATCCTGAGTCTTTGATAGCTTCTTTCATAGCAACATAGTTATACGCTGAACCCGATCCCATAAAACGCATTGATTTTCTATCTACATGGTCTGATAGTTTTATATTTGGCTTCCCGTGAATATGGCTTTTTAAATTATGTTCTTTGTACTCCTCACAATAAGAAATTCCAGATTTAGAATGGAGTAAAGATTGATGCACTTCTTCTTGATTATTTCCCAAGCAAGAAACAATACCAAGCCCTGTTATTACCACTCTTCTCATGATTTAAATAATCCTACTTTCAAATTTTCAGTTCTATATATTACTTTTCCGTCTGCACTTAATATCCCATTAGCTAGGCCTACACAGGTTCCCTCTTTCTTTAAAACTCTTTTCATATTTATTTCGTAGGTTGCCATTTTTACATTTTTTAAAACTTCACCTGTAAATTTTACAGAATTTACTCCTAAAGCTCTACCTTTTCCTGGCTCGCCTATCCACCCCAGGTAGAATCCAACTAGTTGCCACATAGCATCTAAACCTAAGCAACCTGGCATAACTGGATCTCCCTTAAAATGACAATCAAAAAACCATAAACTATCTTTGATATCTAACTCTGCTTTAATAAAACCTTTTTTAAACTCTCCAGTGTCTTTTGTTATTTCTGCAATCCTGTCAAACATTAACATGGGAGGAAGTGGAAGTTTTGCATTTCCTTCTCCAAATAATTTTCCCTCTCCACACGAAATTAGATCATCGTAGCTATAACTGTTTTTTTGCATAATTTTTTAAACTGTTTTACTTGATTTAAGAAAGTAATGGTATATATTTCTAATTTAGAATAATTATAAACTACAAATTAATAAGTGAAAAAAACAAGTATTTTAAACAAATTAAGATCTTCTGGTTTAAGACCTACCAAACAAAGAGTAGAAATTGCTAAATTCTTATTTAATAGAGACAAGACTTTTCATTTTACAGTCGAGAGTTTAGGCAAACATTTAGCAAAAAAAACTACAACAAAATTTGCACTCGCAACAATATATAATACTCTTCACGCTTTTAAAAAAGCAGGACATTTAAATGAGGTACACTTAAGAGGAAAAAACAACACCACTTACTTTGATACAAATATTTCAAACCACCATCACTTTTATGATAGCGAAACATCTGAGTTAATTGATATTAATGATAACGAGATAACATTTGATAAACTTCCGAAAGCACCTAATGGAAAAACTATAAAAAATTTAGAGGTAATCATAAATTTAAAAAACTGACAGTTTGTCGCTTGGACATACTTTAGAACTATTATAAACTAGGAGATAAAAAATGAGTGTAGAATATAAAAAAGATAGTAATGGAAAATGCCCAGTAATGCATGGAGGTGTTACTAAAGCAGGCGAGTCAAATACATCTCGACTTTGGCCAAAAAGTATTAATTTAGACATTTTACATCAACACGATACAAAGACTAATCCACTACCTGGATTTAATTACAAAAAAGAAGTTAAAAAACTCAATTTTAATGCTTTAAAAAAAGATTTACTTAAATTAATGACAGATAGCCAAGAATGGTGGCCTGCTGATTTAGGAAGTTACACAGGGCTGATGGTTAGATTGACTTGGCACCAAGTTGGAACTTATAGAGAATTTGATGGGAGACCAAACGTTGGATCACATAGGTTTTCTCCTCAAGACTCATGGCCAGATAACACAAACCTGGATAAAGCTAGACGTCTTCTTTGGCCGATTAAAAAAAAATATGGAAATAGATTAAGTTGGTCAGATTTAATGGTTTTAGCTGGTACGATGGCTTATGAAAAAGCTGGTTTCAAAACTTTTGGATTCTCATTTGGTAGAGAAGATATCTGGGGACCAGAAAAAGATGTTTACTGGGGTAAGGAAACTGTTCCACTAGCTGTAAATAGATATGGAGATCCACAAGATCGTTCTTCTTTAGAGGCACCTTTAGCAGCGTCTCATTTTCAATTAGTATACGTTAATCCAGAAGGTGTAGAAGGAAAACCAGATCCGGTTAGAACGGCTATGGATGTTAGAGAAACTTTTGGGCGAATGGGAATGAACGATGTAGAAACAGCTGCTCTAACAGTAGGCGGTCACTCAATTGGAAGAGCACACGGTAATGGTGATCCTGCAAATTTAGGACCAGAGCCGGCGGGAGCAGATATTCAAGAACAAGGTTTTGGATGGGTTCAAAAAAATGGCGGTACAGGTGTAAATCAAATTACATCAGGTTTGGAGGGTGCTTGGACAACTAATCCGGATAAATGGGATCATCAATATTTAGATCTTCTTCTTAATTATGAGTGGGAAAGTAAAAAAAGCCCTGCAGGAGCTTGGCAGTGGGAACCAATTAATCTTGAGGAAGAGAAGAAACCAGTTGATTTAGGCGATCCTACAAAAAAAGCCAGACTAATGTTCACTGATGCTGATATGGCTATGGCAATGGATCCTGAATATAGAAAAATCTCTGAAAGATTTTATAAAGATCCAAAGTTTTTCGAAGACTCATTTGCTAGAGCTTGGTTTAAGTTAACACACAGAACAATGGGTAATAAAGATAACTACATTGGTCCTTGGGCACCAAAAGAAGACCTTGTTTGGCAGGGCAATGTTAAACCATCTAAAAAGAAATTTAACGTAGACAAAGTTAAGAAAATGATTTCAGCAAGTAAATTGAGCAATAGTGATCTAATAACTACTGCTTGGGATAGTGCTAGAACATATAGAAGAACCGACAAAAGAGGTGGGGCAAACGGAGCAAGAATCCGTTTAGAGCCAATGAAAAACTGGGAAGCCAACGAACCTAAAAGACTATCTAAAGTACTTAAAGTTTTAGAAGGTATTGCAAAAAAAACAGGCGCGTCTATTGCAGATACAATTGTTCTAGCAGGAAACGTAGGTTTAGAAAAAGCAATTAAAAAAGGTGGTTCGAATGTGAAAGTTCCATTTAATCCTGGAAGAGGAGATTCTACTCAAGAACAAACTGAATTTAGAAACTTTAAGTGGTTAGAACCTCTACATGATGGATTTAGAAACTTTGTAAAATCAGATTACTCTGTAATGCCAGAGGAACTTTTGTTAGAAAGAGCATCACTGATGGGCCTAACAGCACAAGAAATGACTTGTTTAGTTGGAGGTATGAGAGTTTTGGGAACAAACCATGAGTCCTCTAAAAACAAAGGTGTATTTACTGATAAAGTAGGTGCTTTAACTAATGATTTCTTTCTAAACTTAGTTGATATGAAATTTATATGGAAACCAACAGGCAAGAACTCTTACGATATCATTGATCGTAAAACAAAAAAGATAAAGTATACAGCATCTAGAGCTGATCTAGTATTTGGTTCCAACTCTATACTGCGATCTTACGCTGAGGTATATGCACAGGACGATAATGAAGAAAAGTTTGTGAAAGATTTTGTTTCAGTATGGACAAAAATAATGAACGCTGATAGACCTAACATTAAAAAATTGAATTAATATGGAAATAGTAAAGTCGATAAAAACTTTAGAACCATTAAATCAAAACGTTAAAGATGATTTTTATAAAGTTCCAAATTTAAAATTTGATGTTGAAAAAATGAGGGCAGATTTAAATACTGTTCTTAAAAAAAAGAAATTCAGCACTTTAGGTATCAAAAACTTTGGTGCGATTGCTTTAAATCAGGTTCCAGGAGATAAATCTTCTACTGAAGGTCATAATGTAAGAGGAACATATTGGACTATTCCTGATGAAAAAGGAAAAGAGATTGAAAGGGATAAGCCAATTGATGAATCAAAGTATTCAGAGATAGTAGCAGAATTTAAAGGGACTTACTTAGAAGAAGTTTACAATACGCTAAGAAAACATTTTAAACTAGGTAGGGTAAGAATTTTATTAAAAGAACCAAGATCAACTCTTAGTTGGCACAGAGATCCAGAGCCGAGACTACATATCCCAATAATAACAAATAAAGGGTGTAGAATGGTTATTGAAGAAGTTTGTAGACATATGCCAGCTGATGGGTCAGTTACTATTACTAATAACACAAAGTATCATAATTTTTTTAACGGAGGTGAACAAAACAGAATTCACCTAGTAGCTTGTGTCTTGGAAAATCCATTTAAACCAGTTAATTAAAAACCAAGAATATTATGACAGAGTTTAGTAGAGGTATATTCAAAGTTATAGCGAGCACGAGTGCAGGAAGAGCATTTGTTTATACGTGTGGACACGTCATAATAGCCATGACAGTTGTTTCTGTATTAACAGGCGCAAGCTTATGGGAAGCAGGATTAGTAGCTTTGGTAGAACCGACTATAAATGGATTTTGGTATTATGTCTTAGATAAAATTTGGTCTGCGAAATTTAATAATTAAAATTATAATAATCCCCACAAGCTATCTTTCTTAACCCAACCTTTAAATTTATCTACTATTATATTGCACCATTCATCTTTACACTTTTTTATTTTACAAAGCCGACCTTTCTTTAGAATTACTTTAGGAGTTGAATAAATAGTAGGTTTATTAAAAACTAGAACATCGTCATCTATAGTTATTGCCGCTTTTTTCTTTGAAAGTTGAGAAATGTGGATCCAGCCAGAATTATTTTCATGATCTCTTATTTTTCTAAAAGTATCTGATTTATCTTGAATTAGAACAGGTAAAAATTTTTTTTTGTAAAAAATTTTTACAGGGTAATCAAATGATGGTCCTTGGCGTAAATTTACCTTTTCGTTTCTTAATGTAAGAAAATATTCTTCTTTTGCGTACAAATTATTTGTAATGAAAAATAAAATTAGAGAAAAAATTATTTTTTGCATTTATTAATACAATTTTTATTTTTACCTATCTTTACTGTTCTTAAGTTCATTTTAAGAGAATTAAATATTAACATATTTGTATTTAAATCACTTTTTAAATTTAAAACTGTTTTTAAAACTTCATTAGCCTGGAGCGAACCCATTACACCTGCCACCGGAGAAAAAATTCCCTCTGTTTCACAATTATTTTCTACAGTTGGTTGTTCAGGCATAAAGCATCTATAGCATGGTCCTGTTTTCTTGAAATTAAATTTAAACAGATGTCCATCAAAACGACTAATAGCGGCAGAGATTAGTATCTTTTTATTTTTTTTGCAAAAATCATTTATTAAATATCTAGTTACATAGTTATCGGTGCCATCGCAAATTATTTCATAATTCTTCAGAATAGATTTTATGTTTTTAGAAGTTAATCTAGATTTAAATGTTTTAATTTTAATATTTTTATAAATTTTTTTTACTTGGGCTTTAGCTTGTATAACTTTATATTTATTTAAATCACCACTATTAAATAATATTTGTCTATTCAAATTACTTATTTCAACTTTGTCAGGATCGACCATACCTATATGCCCAATACCTGAGGCTGCTAAGTAAGTAAGTAGCGGACATCCTAAACCGCCCACCCCAATAATTAATATTTTTGCTTTTCTAATTTTTTTTTGACCTTGTATGCCAATTTTTTTAAGAATTATTTGTTTTTCGAATCTTTTAAATTCTTTAAAATTAAAATTCATTTTTTATTTGGTTCCAGTTGAACCAAAGCCACCTGAACCACGTTTTGTATCTTCAAGTGTTTTTACTTCTTTTAAATTTGCTTTAACTACAGGACACAAGACCATTTGAGCTATCCGTGCACCATTTTCCACTAAAAAATTATTAGCACTTAAATTAATTAAGATTACTTTTAATTCTCCTCTGTAATCAGCATCGATTGTGCCAGGAGTATTTAAAACACTTATTTGGTTTTTTGCTGCTAAACCAGACCGTGGCCTTATCTGAATTTCGAAGTTTTTAGGAATCGAGACAGCTAATCCTGTTGGAATAATAGCTGTAGATCCAGGTTTAATTTCAACATTTTCATTTATATGCGCTGCAAGATCTAAGCCAGAAGAACCTTCTGTTTCGTATTTGGGTAATACAACTTTATCAGAAAGTCGTTTAATTAAAATTTCTGTCATCAAGTAATCTATCTAACAAAATTTGTGCAATTTTATTAGCTATAAAACTTTTTTTATTTTTGGGAAAGTGTTTTATATTTCCTTTTTTATCAATCATTGTAACTTTATTATAATCAGAGTTAAATCCAATATTTTTTTTAGAAACATCATTAGCGAAAATAAAATCACAATGTTTGTTTTTAATTTTACTTAAAGAGTTTTTAGTTAAATTATCTGTTTCAGCTGCAAACCCAGCTACTATTCGAGGTCTGCTTTTATTATTTTTAGATAAATATTCTAAGATATCATTATTTTTTTTTAACATTAAAGAATTGGATTCAATTTCATCCTTTTTAATTTTTTTATTCTTTTTTTGAATTGGTTTAAAATCTGCCACTGCAGCTGCACAAACTGCTAAATCTACTGGCAAAGAATCTTTGACCTTGAGCATCATTTCATCTGCGGAGGTTACTTTTTTGACCTTAATATCTTTAGGAGCTTTGTAACTTGACGGACCAGCAATAACAGTTGTTTTAATGCCAAGTTTATTTAATGCTACAGCTATTTCATAACCTTGCTTTCCACTAGATTCGTTAGAAATATATCTGACCGGATCAAGATATTCCCGCGTTGGACCTGTTGTTACTAATGCTTTCAAATTCTTTTTTTTAACAATGTCCTTTTTATCGAAATAATTCTTAAGATAGGAAAATATCTGTCTTGGACTAGACATTTTTCCCTCACCAAATTCACCACACGCCATTTCACCCTTTTCAGGACCTATGAATAAATATCCAAAATCTTGTAAAACTTTTAAATTAGCTTGAGTGGCCTTATGTAACCACATCCTAACATTCATCGCTGGGACTAATAACACATCCTTATTTGAGGCAAGTAAAACAGTTGTTGCTAAATCTTCAGCTTTTCCAATTGTTAGCTTACTCATAAAATTAGCTGTTGTCGGCATAACAATTATGATGTCAGCCCATCTAGATAAAGCTATATGATCAATTTCAGCTTCTGCATCCTTATCGAATATATTTTCATATATTTTAGATTTTGTTAGGGTAGCAAGTGACAAAGGTGTTACGAATTCTTTTCCACTTTTAGTTAGAATTGTTTTTATTACGGAGCCATTCTTTCTTAACAATCTAATGAGGTCCAAAGACTTGTAGGCCGCTATCCCTCCCCCAATAATTATTAAAATTTTCTTATTATTTAGTTCCATACTGAGATTAAAATACCAATAGTATAATAATTACAACACCAAAAAAACTCATAATAACGTTATTTCTAAAGTTTTTAATTTTCATCTGCTCTATTTCTAGATTTTTATTGCTAGGTCCAACACTTATCTTTCCTTCTGCCATAAGCTTCAAGGCGTAGTTAGCTTTGTCCATTAACTCAGGGAAATCAGGAATTCTTTTAATTATTTCTGCAGAAGTATTTATTGCAGTATCAATAGTCTTTTTAGGTCCTTTCAAATTCTTTAACCAGTCTTCTAAAACTGGCTTTGAAACTTCCCAAATATTTGTTTCTGGGCACAGTTTTCTTGCAACACCTTCTACTACAACCATATTTTTTTGAAGCAACAGCAGAGATGGTTGAGTTGCCATATTAAACTTTTCTGTTATTTCAAATAATTGAGCTAGTAAGTTTCCACCAGAAATATCTTTAATAGACTGACCAAATATAGGTTCGCCCACAGATCTTAAAGCTTGAGCAAATTCATCCCTCGAAGCCTCTTGAGGAACTAACCCAGCTTGAAAATGAACATCGGCGACTTTCACATAATCTCTTTGAATAAAACCATATAAAATTTCTGCTAAATATTTTCTATTGTTTTTGTCTAGCCTACCCATAATACCAAAATCTACCGGAACAATATTGCCTTTAGGATCCACAAACAAATTACCTTGATGCATGTCGCCATGAAAGAAACCATCTCTAACAGCTTGTTTGAGAAAATGTTGTATCAAATTTTTTGCTAATTTTTTTAAGTCAATACCTTGTTTTGAGAGGTTTGTATGTTCTCTTATAGAAATACCTTCAACTTTATCTAAAGTAAGTATTTTTTTTGTTGTATAATTCCAATAGATTTTAGGAACATTAAATCCAATATCAGATTTAGTATTTTCATATAATTCATTTGCAGCAGCAGCTTCAAATCTTAAATCCATTTCAATATTTGTTATTTCTCTTAATAAATGAACTACTTCAACTAATTTTAACCTTTTTGCTTTTGGTATTGCGTTCTCAACTATGTGTGCAAATAACATAAGTGCATCTAACTCTTCGTTAAATAGTTTTTCAATCTCAGGTCTTAATATTTTTATAGCAACTTGTTTTTCTTGGTTCTCATTTTTAATTTTTGCAAGGTGAACTTGAGCAATAGATGCAGCTGCTATTGGATCACTAATTTCAATAATGTTATTAAATTGTTTTTCTCCTATCTCTTTTTTAATCACTTTCTTGGCATCGTTAAGATCAAATGCTGGCACTTTATCTTGAAGCTTTTCTAAATCTGTTGCCATTTGATCTCCAATGATATCTGGCCGCGTAGCTAGGAATTGACCTAGTTTGATAAAAGTGGTCCCCATACCTTGCAAAGCTAAACAAAGTTTTTCACCTGGTTTTTGGTTATTTTTAAATTGATTATTTTCCGTTCCAATTGAAATAAAACTAAAAAATAAATTTATCGGCAAAGGAATTTGGTGGACTTGATTAATTATATCGACTGCACCGGAAGTAGATAGTCTTCTTGCAATTTGAAATAGTTTAAAAACTCTTTTTAACATTATATTTTCCAACCAGAGTGTATTGCCGAAATACCATTTGATAGATTCCTATATTCCACATTAGAAAAACCGTTTTTAATCATCAGTTCACATAGTTGTTCTTGATTATAAAATGAATCAATACTTTCAATAAGATAATCATATGGTTTTGATGATCCCACAATATATTTCCCAGCTAATGGAATAAGTTTAGAATATTGTTTGTATAGAAAATTTATTGCCTCATTATCTATTTTTGAAAATTCTAAACACATAAAACGACCACCTGTTTTTAAAACTCTGTAAGCTTCTTTTAAGGTTTTATTGATATCACTTACATTTCTGATTCCATAACTAATAGTATAGTAATCAAAGGTGCTATCTTTAATAGGTAGAATTTCTGCTTTAGCTTTTACCCACTTAATATTTTTATATTTTTTTAAATTTTTTTTACCTTCTTCATACATTTCTCTATTAGGTTCCACACAAGTTATTTTTGCTGAATGATTGATATAATTTGAAAACAATTTTGCTATGTCTCCTGTTCCAGACGCAACATCAATAAGATTTGAATTTGGGTAGGGATTAAGCCAGCTAATGTATTTTTCCTTCC
>QBVU01000002.1 GCA_003284275.1 Pelagibacteraceae bacterium AG-313-A04
TCCCAAAATAGAACCAATAAAAATACCTTTAGAGCTTTCGAAGCCTAGATTTTCAGAGATAAAATCGCTTACATTTGAAAAAAAAGTTATGAAAGCGACTGCAAGAATTACACCTGGTATTGCGTATCCAGAAACTGAAAAGTTTGTTAGATAAGTTAAAATTTTACTTTTTGAGATACGGCTTCCATAATTGATAAAAAGAGAAATGATAACTATAGATATGCTTGCTAACAATACTAAAAGTAAAGTATTCATATTCATTTTTATTATATTTATATCCTGAAAATATTTAGGAAATTTTATTGTCCAATAAATCATTTGAGATACCGGAAATACAAAGCTTACGAATAATATTAATGCACAGACGATAAATGGTAAAAAGGCTTTTTTCCCATTTAATTTGATTTTAGTAATAGGCTTAAACCCTCTTCCGGGTTGATGGTATCTTGCTTCCTTTCTTGAATAAATTTCTACAGATAATAAAAAAAGAATAAATATTAACAATATGAATGATATTTGATTTGCTGTATTTAAATCATCAAAAGAAAGCCAAGAATTATAAATTCCTGTAGTTAAAGTGTTTACACTAAAAAAAGATACTGTACCGAAATCTGATAAACACTCCATCGATACGAGTGCAAGTCCTGCAAATATTGCTGGTCTAGCTGATGGTAGAATAATTTTAAAGAACGACTCTTTTGATGAGAGTCCTAAATTTTTTCCAACTTCAATATAATTATTAGATTGATAATGAAATGAAGCCCGAGTTAAAACATATACATAGGGGAATAGTGAGAAAGAAATTGCTAAAATTGCTCCAAGAGTTCCATCAATTTTAGGTATAATTATGTTATAATTACTCTCACCAAAAAAGTGAGTTAATATTGAAAATGCTGTTCCGTAATTTTCAAAAAAAGCAATTATTGAAAACGCATAAATATATCCTGGTACTGCAAAAGCTAAAATTAATGACCAGCTAAAAAAATTAGAAAAAGGAAATTCATAAAATGAAACAAAGTATGCAGATAATACACCTAAAAAAAAAGTAATTAATAAGACGAAAAATAATATGACTAATGAGTTGTAAACATATTCAAAAAGGAAAGTATCTTTTAGTAAAATATAATAATCACTAGTTTCACTAAAAAAACTCAAAAAAACTGTAATTATGGGAAAGGCTACTATAGTCGCTATTAATAATGAACTAAAGAACCATATATTATATTTAGTCATTTAAATTTTTAATTCCCTGGTTAAAGCGGCTTGAGTGTAGAATTCAGCTAGCATTTATAAACCAGGGAAATTGACGTCAAACTCTCAATTATTTTTAAACATTGAAGACACAATCATTTTCACTTCTTCAATTTTAATTTCCGAGATTTTTCTATTTGAAATTTTTTGTTCCATTTTTTTTGCCTCTGACATACAAGGCGAACAACCAGTTTTTAATTTATTTAAATTAATTTCTTTTTTTGTTGTTCGCCTCATAAATTAACAACTACTTCCAACCTGCTGCTGTCATTACTTCTAAAGCATCTGCTTGTCTTTTTCCGTAATTAACAACTTTTGTTTTTAGATCTTGTTTAAAATCTAATCCCATATTTACAACAAGTGGATGTGGAGACACACCTTTAATCATTGGATACTCAAAAGTATTATTTACAATATGATTTTGGGCTTCCTCACTTAATAAGAACTCAACTAATTTTATCGCATTAGCTTTATTTGGAGCTCCCTTTACTAGTCCGGCACCACTAATGTTCATATGAGTTCCTCTTCCATCTTGATTAGGAAAGAATGGTTTTACTTTTTTTGCAGCTGCTTGTTGCTCTGGACCTTTTTTTCCAGATAACATTAAAGCCAAATAATAAGTATTTGCTACTGCAATGTCAGCTTCTCCTGCAGCTACAGCTAGTATTTGTGCTCTATCGTTACCTTTAGGAGATCTGGCCATATTAGCTACCATACCTTTAGACCAATCTGCAACTTTTCCTTTTCCATTATTTTTAATTAATGAAGCCACAAGTGATTGGTTATAGATATTATTCGATGCTCTAATTACTAATCTACCTTTCCATTTTGGATCAGCTAAACTTTCATAAGTTAACCCTGATAGTTCTGAACCACTAACTCTCTCTGGAGCAAAATATACAATTCTCGCTCTCTTTGCTATTCCAGTCCATTTTGATGTTCTAAAGTTACTTGGCACTGCTGATTTAATAGCTCCACTTGTTAGTCCACCTTGAAGATTAGCTTCAAAGGCTCCTAGTCTTCCAGCGTCTGCAGTTATATAAAGATCTGCTTTGCTATCAGCTCCTTCTTCAATTATTCTTTTTTCTAAAGCACCAGATTTTCCTGATACAACATTTACTTTAATCCCCGTTTTTGCGGTAAACTTCTCATAAAGTTGAACATCAGAGTCGTAATGCCTTGCGCTAAATATATTTACTTCATTCGCTAACAGACTGCTTGTGAATGCAACTAAAAATAGATAGCTGATAATTATTGTTTTTTTCATTTTTACCCTCTTTGTTTGATAATGATAATCACTTACAAGATAATGATAATGATTATCATTTGCATAATTGACGCACTTAATTTCATAAATCTAAAATGTCATACATCTAAGAGTTGATTAAAAAGCTAATTACAAGTTAAATGCGTCATGCTTCAAATAAACCCAAAAAAATTCAAGGCCATTAAAAATAAGACTATACCAAATCCCTTAAGACCCAAATTTAGGAACAAAGACCAAGCTAACATTTATTTTCTCTCTCAAAGAAAAGTTCAAGGTGAAAGAAAAGACCAATTCAAACAAAAGTTAAGAGTGATTGCATTATTGACGTTGCTTCTTGTTGGTGGATATTTGTTATCTAATTAATCTTTGTTGTTACAGAACCCAATTTATCAATTAAACCTTTATAAATTCCTTTTCCTAAAATTGGAACAACACCAACTGAAGATCCAGTAAAAACGTAGAAATCTTTATCTAAAATAATCTTATCTTTTTGAAGTTTGCTTAAAACAAATCTTAAGGAGTTAAATGGATCAATATAAACTGTGTTTGTGTTTCCATTAACAGATTGATTAATTTTTCTATTTGATATTTTTGTTTTTAAGTTCTTAACATTTTGATTTTTATATTTTTTTTTGGGGCCTAAGATAAATTTAACATTTGCGCCAAAGTCAGAACAAAGATCACCTAAACTTTTAATTCCTTTTTTCTTTTGCCTATAACCAACTACCTCAATACACGGTGCTATATGTGTAATAAATTTTCTAATATTATTTTTTTTTACTTTCTGATTTAAATTAAAAAAAGTTTTTTTTATTAAATAACAAACTTCTAATTCAATTCCCATAGTAAATTTATTAATTTTGACACCTTTTTTATTTTTTAAAACGTTGTGATTATAAACAGTTGCATAAAAAGGTTCTTTTTCTTTTAATTTTTTTAATACTGGAATTCCAGTTCCAGCTGCCTTAAAGCCAATAACAGGTTTATTAATTTTACTTTCACAAAGCTTTCTGAAATTTTGTGCATTTGATATTTTTTTTGTATATTTTGAAGGTAAAGGAGAAATTATTTTATTTTTAAGAAATGCATTTACAATTTTAGTTGCATATTTATTGTCATTTTTATTCATTAAATTTCGTCTCCTAAATAAATACCTAATGATAAAGCTGTTTCAACGAGAGAGTCTTTTCTTTCAACGTTTTTGTAAGTATTTATTCCCTCATCGATAGGAACATCGACTACTCGTCTGTCTTTCCAGGCTACCATACGGTCAAATTTTTTCTGATCTAATAAATCTACAGCATAAACACCAAAAGCACTAGCTAAAATTCTATCACTCGCTGTCGGTGGCGCTCCTCTTTGAACATGACCTAAGGCTGTTACTCTACATTCTGTTTCAGTTTTTTTCATAAGTTCTGATGCAATGTAGTCTCCTATTCCACCTAATCTTTTTTCACCATCCATATATTTATGCATTACCGTTGATCCATCTTCTTTTTTTACAGCCTCTGCAACTACAATAAGAGAATGTTGTATGTCATGTTTTTTCATTTCATTTAATTTTTTTATAATTCCATCAATTGAATATTTAATTTCTGGAATTAAAATAATATCAGCACCTCCAGCTATACCTGCATTTAATGCTATATGGCCCGCATCTCGTCCCATTACCTCTAAAATCATAGCTCTTCTATGGCTGGCCGCTGTTGATTGAAGGTTATCTAAAGCTTGGGTTGCTACATCCACTGCTGTGTGAAATCCAATTGAACTTTCTGTGGCTCCTACATCGTTATCAATTGTCTTTGGTATGGCTACAATTTTCATATTACCTTCTTTTGCAAGTTTTTTTAGGATTTGCATGCTTCCGTCTCCACCAATAATGATAAGACCATCAAGTTTCATTTGCTGATATCCTTCGATTATTTCTTTTGATGTATCGATATATTTTCCATCTTTAGTCGGAAATTTAAATGGGTTTCCTTTATTGGTAGAGCCCAAAAAAGTACCACCTTGTCTTAATAAATAACCTTCGAAGGTTTTATGTGTTAATTGAACTGCTGCTACTGGTCTTTGGATTAAACCAGCTGTTCCATCCTTAATTCCAAAAACATCCATATTATATTTATTTTTTGCCCTATAAAAAATAGATCTAATCGCTGCGTTCAAGCCACCACAGTCTCCGCCGCTAGTCAGTATTCCAATTTTTTTATTACTCATATTTTATTAGTGTTAAATATTTTTATTTGGGGCAAGTAATGTTATAACACAATAATTTCATAATGGAAAAAAAAGCAAAAATTATAGCAACATTAGGACCAGCAATTTATAATGAAACTAAGCTAAAACAGCTTGTCAAATTAGGAGTTGATGCTTTTAGAATTAATTTTAGCCATGAAACAAAAAATGTTTCTTCTATTGTTAAAAAAATAAGAAAAATTGAGAGAAGCACTGATAAAAAAATTGCTCTTATAGCTGATTTACAAGGCGTAAAACTTAGAATTGGTAAAATCAAAGATAATGTTAAAAAAATTAAGTTTAATCAAAAATTTACTTTTGATGCTAAGAAAGATTTAGGTGATAAAAATAGAATAAGCTTCCCTTATCCCAAAATTCTTAAGAAATTAAAAAAAGGTAATAAAATTTTAATCGATGATGGTAAATATACTTTTGTCGTAATTGGTAAAACAGGAACTTCAGTCAAAACATTATGTAAAAGTCAAAATTGTTTAATAAGGAATAATAAAAGCATTCACATTCCAAATTTTGACATCACATTCAACAAATTAACATTAAAAGATAAAAAAGATATTAAAACTGCTGTTAAGCTTGGATGTAATTGGGTTGCTCTATCTTACTTACAAAATGAAAAATTAATACTTGAAGCTAGAAAGTTAATCAAGAAAGACATGGGAATTATTTCTAAAATTGAAAACAAACATGCTCTTCGCAATATAAATAAGATTATACAAGCAACAGACTCGATTATGATAGCTAGAGGAGATCTTGCTATAGATATTGGTCATAGCGAAGTTCCAAAAGTTCAATTAAGTTTAATTAAGAAATGCTCTCAATTTTCTAAATCTGTAATTGTAGCAACACAAATGCTCGAAAGTATGATTGAAAATAATACTGCAACTCGAGCTGAGATTAATGATATAGCAACAGCTATCTTCCAAGGTGCAGATACAGTTATGCTATCAGCTGAAGCTGCTATTGGTAAATTTCCAACTCAAGCTGTCTCAACAATGGCTGAAACTATTCTTTCAACAGAAAAATATAAAAGAGAACATATTGAAGATTTTAAAAATTCTATTTTTTCAGATAATGATCCAGTTAAATCAATATTAAGATCAGTAAAAAATATTGCTTACAATAAAAATGTAAAAGCAATAATTGTTTTTTCTAATTCAGGGAAATCTGCAAAACTAGTTTCTGCTATGAGACCTGCTGCAAAAATTGTAACAATCTCACCAAATATAAATATTTGTAGACAAGTTTCTTTATTATGGGGTGTACAATCTAAAAATAGTAGAGATGCAAATGGTTGGAAAGACATGATGTCTATTTCTAGAGAAATTATTAGAAAGTTAAAATTTATAAAGAAGAGTGATTTCGTCATAATTACTGCTGGCTTACCATTTGGTAAAGCTGGTATGACGAATATGATTAGACTTTATAAAGTTGGAACTTAATTAAATTAGACCAGCAATTTGAATTGCCGTATCACACATTCTGTTTGAGAATCCCCACTCGTTATCATACCAAGAAAGCACTCTACTAAATTTCCCTTTAATAACTTGAGTCTGAGTTAAATCAAAAATTGAACTGTGCGGATTATGATTAAAATCTTTTGATACTAATGGGGATGAATTTGTTGCTAAAATACCTTTAAGAGGACCACTAGCAGCTTTACTCATTGCATCATTAATACTTTCAACTGTAACTTCTTTGTTAGGTACAAAAGTAAGATCTATTAAAGAAACATTAGGCGTTGGAACTCTTATTGCAGTACCATCTAATTTTCCTTTTAAACTTGGTAAAACTAAGCTCATCGCTTTTGCTGCGCCAGTGGATGTTGGTATCATTGCATCTCCTGAAGCTCTTGCTCTTCTAAGATCTTTGTGAAGAGTATCTAATAATTTTTGATCACCAGTATAGCTGTGAATAGTAGTCATATATCCATATTGAATTCCAAAACTATTCTCTAAAACCAAAGCTACTGGGGCCAAACAGTTTGTAGTGCATGATCCGTTTGAAATTATATTATGTTCTTTTTTGAGTGCTTTGCTGTTTACTCCTTGAACAACTGTAAAATCTACCTCTTTAGCAGGAGCAGAAATAATTACTTTTTTAGCCCCGGCTTCGATATGCTTACCTGCTGAAGCTTTGTCTAAAAAGAAGCCTGTACACTCTAAAACAACATCAGCGCCAATTTTACCCCATGGAAGTTTAGCAGGATCTTTTTCTGCAAAAACTTTTATGTTTTGATCTCCTATTTGAAATCCTTCAGATGAAGTTTTAACTTCCTGAATTAAAGTTCCATGAGTACTATCGAATTTTATTAAATGTGCATTGGCTTCGATTGAGCCAAGATCATTTATACCTACAACTTGAATTTTACCTTTATAATTTTCTAGAAAAGCTCTTAAAATTAATCTTCCTATTCTTCCAAATCCATTTATTCCGACTTTGATCATTTTTATACGTATTTAAATACAATCACAAAATATGCAACACAAATAATCGTTGCTATCCACAACATACTACCTACAAGACCAAGCCATGCTAAATGAATAAACGCACTTCCTAATAATGAAACAAAAAGTCTGTCTCCTCTTGTGGTATCTAACCCTAAGATACCTCGCCTTGGAGATCCGCCTGGAACTTTTTTCTCCCAGAAATACATCACTGTTATACAAAACGCTATAAAGATAAAAAAACTAGCTGTAGGCCAAGTCCATGCCATCCATGTTATAAAATCAAAATCAAAAAGACCTTTTTCTTTTGGTTGACCGACTGTTGACCAGCTAGACGCATAAAGATTTGTAAACATCATACTCTCCCCATCGCAAATCCTTTGGCAATATAGTTTCTCACAAAATATATTACCACTGCTCCAGGAATAATAGTCAAACTACCAGCTGCTGCTAATAAACCCAGTTCATATCCTGAAGTACTAGAAGTTCTTGTCATAATTGCTGCAATTGGTTTTGCTATTGTAGCTGTAAGTGTTTTAGCTAATAATAATTCTACCCAAGAAAACATAAAACAAAAAAACATGGTAATACCTATTCCGGCAGCAATTGTAGGAATAAATATTTTAAAGAAAAATCTTCCAAAAGAATAACCGTCAACATATGCTGTTTCATCTAATTCTTTAGGTACAGCGGACATAAATCCTTCAAGTATCCAAACTGCTAATGGAATATTAAATAAACAGTGAGATAAAGCAATGGCTATATGAGTATCAAATAAATTAACAGAAGAATAAAACTGAAAGAATGGCAAAGCAAAAACAGCTGGTGGCGCCATTCTGTTCGTAAGCAACCAAAAAAATAAATGTTTGTCCCCCAAAAATTTATATCTTGAAAAAGCATAAGCTGCTGGTAGAGCGGCAGATACAGAAATAATTGTGTTAAAAACTGTATAAGTTATAGAGTTAACATAACCCATATACCAAGTGCTATCTGTAAATATTGTTTTATAGTTAATTAATGTAAAGTCTTTTGGCCACAAAGAATAAACATTTATAATTTCGGTGGTTGTTTTGAACGACATGTTTAACAACCAATAAATAGGTAGCATTAAAAAAACTATGTAAATTGTTGGCACTAACCATTTTATTTTACTCATGATCTAGCCTCGTCTCTCATCATTATGCTGTAAAAAACCCAGCATATTAGAAGTACAATTAAAAAATAAATTAGTGACATGGCAGCTGCTGGTCCAAGATCAAATTGACCTAAAGCCATTTTAACTAGATCAAGTGATAAAAAATTCGTTGCATTTCCTGGTCCTCCTCCTGTTAAAACAAAAGGCTCTGTATAAATCATAAAACTATCCATAAATCTTAAAAGAATAGCCAAAGTTAAAACTTTTTTCATTTTTGGTAATTCTATATATCTAAAAATGTCCCATCTACTAGCTCCATCAATCTCTGCTGCTTGATAATAAGCTGGCTGTATAGAGTTTAAACCTGCATAAGATAATAAAACAACTAAAGAAGTCCAGTGCCACACGTCCATTAAAATAGTTGTAAACCATGCATCACCGCTCTGTTGGGTAAAATTATAATCAAAACCTAAAGTATTTAGAGAGTTTCCTAAAAAACCAATATCTGGAAGAGCAAATATATTCCACATTGCCCCAACTACATTCCAAGGAATCAAAAGAGGCATTGACATTAAAATTAGACAAACAGGAACTCCCCAACCTTTTTTAGGCATTGTAAGAGCTATACCTATTCCTAAAGGTAACTGAATTAATAAAATTATAAACGTAAATATTACTTGTCGTCCTAAAGAAGCATGAAATCTTTCAGAGTGTAAAATTTCTTTAAACCATCTAGTTCCTTCCCAAGCGAAAACATTACTTCCAAAAGTTTCTTGAAAAGAGTAATTAACTACGGTCATCAAAGGGACGGCAGCGTTAAATGCTACAAGAACAAAAACTGGAATTACAAAGAACCAAGCTTTCTGATTAAATGTTTTATTCATTATTCAATTATCCAATTATCTCCATAAGCGTATGTATATTTTTGATCGAACGTGATATGTGCACTTCCACTTGGTATCTGAGTAGATGAGCTAGCTAAAATTTTGATACTTCCACTCTCACATTCTGTATCGATGACTTTGTGTCTGCCAGTATCACTTACTCTTTTTACTTTTACAGCTATGCCGTCATCAGAAAAATTAACAAACTCAGGTCTAATTCCAACTTGAGTTTTGTTAAAGTTAGATCTTTTTAAATTAGTATTAGTTGGTAATATTTTTCCTTCAAAATTAATTTGTCCGTTTTTTATCTCACAAGGAAGGATATTCATTCCAGGTGAACCGATAAAATGACCAACAAAAGTATGTTTTGGCTTTTCAAATAATTCTACTGGAGTACCTGTCTGTACAATCTGTCCCTCGTGCATTACAACAACTTGATCGGCAAAAGTTAATGCTTCGATTTGATCGTGTGTGACATAAATCATTGTACGATTTATTTTTTGGTGTAATTCTTTAAGTTTAGACCTTAAAACCCATTTTAAATGTGGATCAATTACAGTTAAAGGTTCATCAAACATAATTACGTTTACATCTGATCTCACTAGTCCTCGCCCAAGAGAAATTTTTTGTTTTCCGTCTGCCGTTAAGCCAGATGCTTTGTTGTTTAAAGTAGAGGTAAGCTCTAACATTTCTCCTATTTCTTTTACTTTGGCGTCAATTTCTGTTTCTGATAACCCTCTATTTTTTAATGGAAATGCTAAATTATTGTACACTGTCATAGTGTCATAAATAACTGGAAACTGAAAGATTTGAGCAATATCTCTCTCAACAGGATTTAGTGTTGTAACATCTTTATCATTAAACAACACTTCACCTTTTGTTGGTTTTAGTAATCCAGAAATAATATTTAGTAATGTAGTTTTTCCACATCCAGATGGACCAAGTAATGCGTAAGCGCCTCCATCTTTCCAATCGATATTTACACCTCTTAAAGCCCAGTCTGAATCATTATTTTGTTTAGTTAAATAAGAGTGACTTAAATTATTTAAAGTGATTTTAGCCATGATTAACCAACCTGTTGTTTTGATCAAAATATAAGAATTCATTAACATTCATGTGTAATTTTGTATCTTCTCCAATGTTTTTTTGTTGGATACCATTAGAAAGAGAAACCCAATTTAAATTTCCATTCGTGAAATGAATTAAACTTTCTGAACCACTAAGTTCAGAAATTAAGACTTTTCCATTAATTTCGACTGAGTTACTTCCTTCTTTATATGTCGTTATATTGTGAGGTCTTATCCCTATTTTATATTTTCCATCTTTGATTTGTACATTTGATTTCCATTGCACATTATTATCAGCCAATTTAAAAGTATCACCGGTTTTTATTATTTCAGCTATATTCATTGGTGGATCGCTAAAAACTTTTGCTGAAGTTAAATTATTTGGCTTATTATATACATCTAGGGTCTTTCCATATTGAATAACATTACCTTCTAATAATGTTGCAGTATTGCCACCTATCATTAATGCATCTAAAGGTTCTGTTGTTGCATATACAACAATGCAATCTCTGTCTTCAAATAGTTTAGGTAATTCCTCTCTTAATTCTTCTCGAAGTTTAAAATCTAAGTTGGCTAAAGGCTCGTCTAATAATATTAAATCTGAATCCTTTACCAAAGCTCTGGCCAAAGCTGTTCTTTGTTGCTGACCACCAGATAATTCGTCAGGTTTTTTTTGTAACATTGCAGATAATTTAAGAAGCTCCGCAACTTTCCCGACTCTTTTTTTAATTTCATCTGTTTTGACTCCAGTAATTTTTAGAGGTGATGCTATGTTTTCAAATACTGTAAAATTTGGGTAATTAATAAACTGCTGGTAAACCATTGAGCAATTTCTTTTTTGAACTTCTTTCCCAGTTACATTTTCATCATTAAACCAAATTTCTCCTGAAGTAGGTTTATCCAATCCAGCCATGATCTGCATTAAAGTTGTTTTACCTGCAAGCGTTGATCCTAGTAATACGTTGATGGTGTTTTTTTCTAATTTGAGGCTTGTAGAATGTATATGAGTTTCTATACCTACTTTTTTCTCAATATTTTTTAATTCTAAACTCATATTTAAAAATTATAATTTAGTTTTAAAAAAAGGGGGCATTAAATGCCCCCTTTTTTAAATTAAAATTAACCTAGGTTATTTCCAAGCTTTTTCAAAAGCTACAGTTTTTCCTTGAGGTTTTTCATTAACTTTGGCTTTAGGTGAACCAGCTTTATCCAACCAATAAGATGCTTCTCTTGGTTTATTAAGTCTAGGTCCACATCCACCGTACGCGTTGCTACCTTTGTCAGCAGCTTCCATACGAGACATTACTAAGTCCATCTCATCTGCAAGACGATCCATAGTTTGTTGTGGAGTGAATGTGCCAGAGTTAACTTCTCCGATATGCTGCCACCATAATTGTGCAAGCTTCGGATAATCTGGAACGTTTACCCCTGTAGGCGACCAAACATTTCTGTTTTTAGATCTGTAGAATTCTACAAGTCCACCTAGCTCAGGAGCTCTCTTAGTAAAGTGTTTGTGATTAATAGTACTTTTTCTCACAAATGTTATACCAACATCAGCTTTTTTAAGAGATACTGTTTTTGAAACAGCAAACTGAGCATACAACCATGCAGCTTTTCTTCTCTCAACGTCAGTAGACTTAAATAAAGTCCAAGATCCAACGTCTTGATAACCAAGCTTCATACCTTGTTCCCAATATGGTCCTTTTGGTGAAGGTCCCATTCTCCATAACGGCATACCGTTTGCATCAACAACTTTATTGTTAGGATCTTTTCCTACTAAAGATGCTGTGAAAGCCGTGTACCAGAAAATTTGCTGAGCAACGTTTCCTGAAGATAGTGATGGTAGAGACTGATAAAAGTCCATTGCCGCAGCACCTGGAGGTGCATACTGTCTTAACCACTCATCCCATTTTCTAATTGCGTATACAGCAGCAGGGCCGTTTGTGGCTCCACCTCTTGATACGTTAGCACCTACTGGGTTACAAGATCCAGGTTCCATTCGAATTCCCCACTCATCTACCGGAACTCCGTTTGGTAATCCTTTACTTCCTGCACCAGCCATTGATAACCACGCATCAGTCATTCTCCAACCTAAGTCTGGAGCTCTTTTACCGTAGTCCATGTGACCGTATATTCTTACACCATCAATTTCTTTAACATCTTCTGAAAAGAATTTAGCTATATCTTCATAAGCAGACCAGTTTACTGGAACACCTAAATCATAACCATATTTTTTCTTAAATGCTTTTTGGATTTCAGGTCTATCAAACCAATCTTTTCTAAACCAATAAAGGTTAGCAAATTGTTGGTCTGGAAGTTGATAAAGATTTCCATCAGGACCTGTAGTAAATTGAAGTCCTATGAAATCATCTAAATCCAACATTGGATTAGTAACGGCTTTACCCTCACCTTTCATCCAGTCAGTTAAATTCACAGCCTGTTGCATACGCGCGTGCGTACCAATTAAGTCTGAGTCATTTACATACGCATCGTAAATACTTACGTTCGTTTGCATTTGAGTTTGTACTGCCATTACTACATCACCTTCACCTATAATTTGGTGTTGGACTTTGATGCCTGTTATCTCTTCAAACGCTTTTGTAAGAACCTTAGATTCATACACGTGAGTAGGTATTCCTTCAGATACTACTTTTAAAGACATTCCTTTGAATGGCTTAGCAGCATCATGGAACCATTGTAGTTCTTTTTCTCTATCTTTTGCAGATAGAACTGAAAGACTAAATTCTCCATTTGACCATTTCTTGATTGCAGCCATATGACCGTCTGCAAAAGCACTAGAAATAGTTACGATTGAAAATGAAACAGTAACAGCAAAAATAGTTTTTAATGTTTTAATCATTATTTCCCCCATTTATTGTTATTGTTTTTTTAGAAATTAATTGAACCAAAAAAAACCCAAAGTGTATAGGGGTTAATTTAATTAAATATACAACTCTTGGGTGTGTTAATTGCTTAAAGTTTTTTTAATTGCAGCAGACCAACCTTTTAAAAGTTTATTTCTAAAAGAGTTTTTCATTTTCGGTGAAAATTTTTTGTCTAAATGCCAATTTTCTGAAATATCTTTTAATGATTTATAAACTCCAATTTGTAACCCTGCCATAAAAGCTGCACCAAGAGCTGTAGTTTCTTGAACTTTAGGTCTAAGAACTTTTACATTTACTATGTCAGATAAAAATTGTGAAAACCAGTTATTCATTACCATGCCACCATCAACTTTTACAATTTTTGGTCTTAAACCATCATGTTTCATAGCTTCAAATAAATCGTATGTCTGGTAGGCAACCGCTTCAATTGTAGCTCTAACTATTTCTTTTGGACTTGTGTCTCTAGTAATTCCGCTTAAAACTCCTCTAGCGTTTGCATCCCAGTAAGGAGCTCCTAGCCCTGTAAAAGCTGGTACTAGATAAATATTATTATTATCTTTTAAAGATTTCACAATTTTTTCTGTTTCTCGGGCTTTCTTAAAAAATTTCATTCTGTCTCTGAGCCATTGAACGCCTGCACCTGCTATAAAAATCGATCCTTCCATAGCGTATGTTGTCTTACCATTTATTCTATATGCAATTGTAGTTAACAATCTATTTTTTGAATAAATCTTTTTACTGCCTGTATTAAGTAAAACAAATGCTCCTGTGCCATACGTGCTTTTAAGAGATCCCGGTTCGAAACAACATTGACCAATAGTAGCTGATTGCTGATCCCCAACAACACCGTTTATTGGTATGGACGTACCTGTAATTGATGAATGAGTTTGACCGTAATCATCAGCACAATCTTTCACCTCAGGAAGAATATGTTTTTTGATTTTTAATAAATTTAAAATCGTATCATCCCATTTATTAGTGCTAATATTATAAATCATTGTTCTACTTGCATTAGTGGCATCAGTTGCGTGTACTTTTCCTCGAGTTAATCTCCAAATTAGAAAACTATCAATTGTTCCAAACAATAATTGTTTTTTATTCATTAGTTGTTTAGCTTTAGAAACATTATCTAATATCCATTTAATTTTTGTTCCTGAAAAGTAAGAATCAATTAAAAGACCTGTTTTGTTAAAGATCATTGTATCTTTGTTTTGTTTTCTTAATTTTTTGCAAAACTCCTCTTGTCTACGGTCTTGCCAGACAATTGCATTGTAAACTGGCTTACCTGTTTTTTTGTCCCACAAAACAGTTGTTTCTCTTTGATTTGTAATACCTATACTTAAAATTTCACCTCTTAGTCTTTTTGCTTTTCGAATAATATCTTTTAAAGTTTTCAAAGTTGTTCTCCAAATTTCCTCTGGATTATGTTCCACCCAACCACTTTTTGGGAAATATTGTGTAAACTCTTTTTGTGAAGAAAAAACTGGTTTACCTTTTAAATCAAATAATATTGATCGATTAGAAGTAGTCCCAGCATCAATTGAGATTATAAATTTTTTCATCTAAATGACTCCCAATCTAATTCGAGCTTCTTATCATCTACAATAGCATTGATCATGCCAAGCATTAAAGGTAATTTTTTTTGATCAAAATCTTCGTTTACTTTTTTTGCGATTTCTTTTGCTAGATCTGCCCCTTCAACTGTTACTTTTTCCATCTTTGTTTTTTTAGCCTTAGAAAAAGTTAACCCCTCTCCGATGTAAGATCCCATTTTTGCATTTCTTCCACCGCCTGAACTTACATAAAGATCCCCTAAACCTGCTAGACCTTTAACAGTTTCTTTTTTACCTTTAAGATGTTCAACAAAAATTTCCATTTCATGAATGGACTGTTTGATTAGTGCAGATGCTGTATTTAAATAATTTTTTTCTCTTACTTCGTTAGAAATATTTTTACTACACAAACCTCTTGCAGCTCCAACTGCCATTGAAAAAATATTCTTAATTGCTGCTGAAACTTCAACACCATTTAAATCATCTGAGTGTGATGTATGGTAATAATTTGTATTTAGCATATCTGCTATTTTTTTTGCAATTTGAATATCTTTATTAGCTATCACAACACTACTATGAACTCTGTTAGCTAATCCAGCAGCTAAGCAAGGTCCTCCTACAGCTGAAATATCAGCTTTCTTATTTCCTCTATCAGCTAACAATCTCTCAAGTTTGTCTACTAATAATTCGTATTGATTTTTATATATGCTCAAACCTTTTGTAAGCATCAATAATTTTGGAATTTTATTCTCTTTATATATTCTACTTAATTGATCAGCTACCCATTCTATACCTTTGGAACTTATGCCAAGAACAATTAAGTCTACATTAGATTTTAATAGCTCATCAAATTTTTCAAATTTAAATATTTTAATTTTTTTAGGTATTTGAGTGTTTAACCCTGGATGTAAATTATTATTTTTTTTTAGTTGTTCAATAAAATCATTCTCTAAATGGGTTCCAACAATGTTTATATCATGATTATTATCTAAACATGGTAAAGCAAAAGCTGACCCCATTGCGCCTGCTCCTATGACTACTATTTTTGACATTAATCCTTAAATATTACTTTCTTAAAAATTAAAAAAATTGATATTAACTCAATTTTTCCAACTATCATAAAAAATATTAAACTAAGCTTGGAAGATGTTAATAAATTATTAAAGTTGATATTTTGCATATTAAACATTTCAGAATTTACAGTATTAGTCAGAGTTAAGATAGATAGTTTAAAAGATTTTTCAAAACCAATGTTATCGACAACCAATAAACTTGATAAAATAAAAAGACTCAAAAAAAAGGAAATAAAAATTAAAAAAGATATTCTTATATTATCATCTGAAATTTTTTTATCAGAATTCAAAATTGTTTTATTTATTACGCTGTTTGGGCTAATTAACTTAATTATTTCTAAAGAAGTTATTTTTAGTAAAATATAAAATCTTATAAGTTTTATTCCAGATGTATTAGAAATTATAGAGCCGCCGATTATTGTAATAAGTAAAAAATACAAACTGAGATTTGTATCTGGCTTGAATAATGTTAGGCCAGAGTTAGCTAAGCAACTTACTAAACTAATAATTACATTTACAGCTGAATAATCATTTAAAGATATTAATATAAAAAGTAAAATTAATATTATAATTAAATAAAAGTCTTCCTTGTGATCTTTGATCAGGATTTTTTTATTAAATAGATTAAATAATATAAAAATATTGAGCATTGAGATAATTAAAGAAAAAAAGAAAACAATTTTTTGAAAATTATTAGAAATTATTTTATTAATCTCATTTGTAGGTAAAAAGCCACCTCCTGAAATTAATGTCATTGACATATTAAGGGAGTTAAATAATCTCAGTCCTGAAAAGCTTAACAAAAGTAAAATTATAAAGCTTAAAACTGAATATATAATTAAGATTTTAATGATATTATCTTTTATATTTACCTCTGATTTTAAATTACTATCGCCTGAATAAACAAAGTCTGTCATCTTGTAATTAAAAGATTTATTAGAAAAAATTATTACTAAAAAAAGAAGAAAATATAAACCGCCAATCCACTGAGATGATGACCTCCACAAAATTAAAGTTGGATCTAAATATTTAATATTTTTAAATGTAGAAAAGCCAGTTCCTGTTAAACCGGATATTGACTCGAAAATAGAATTAATGAATGTAACTTGATAGTTACTTAGGTAAAAAGGTACGGCTATAAGAATTGATGCAAGAAAATAAGTGAAAATGATCAGGATTAATTGCTCAATAAAATTAATTTTTTTTTGAGAATTTTTTCCGTAGTATAAGAGTGCAGCACCCATTAAAAGTGAAATTAGCAATGTTATAAAATAGGTTTCAATACTTAAGAAATAATCAAAATAAGACGCATATAAAATATTAATAAAAGCTAAAAAACCTATAGGAAAGCAAAATAAGCTTAAAAAAAAACTTATACTTTTAAAATTCATCGAATTTAAATTACACCCACACTAAATATATTCTCTACTGCTTTTAATTCTTCTCTTTTAACAAGAAATACAACTAAGTCATCTTTCTCGAAAGTAAAGCTAGATTTAGGAATAACGACTTGATCTTTTCTTATAATTGCGCCAACTCTTATATCTTCAGGTAAATTTGAATCACGAATTTTTTTATTTAATAATTCAGATTTTTCAGTAATTTTAGCTTCTATAAATTCGTATTCTCCATCCAACAAAGAATAAACAGTTCCAATCGTACCTTTATGAACGTGTTCCATAATTCTTGAAACTGTAGTCATTCTAGGATCAACAAGATCGTCGATATTTAATGAGTCTTGTAAAAGATTGTAGTTTGTTTTGTTGACTATAGCTATTGTTCTTTTTTTAAGACCAGTTTTTTCAGCAAGAACACAAGCCATCATATTATTTTCATCATCATTTGTTAAAGCTAAAACGGTTTCAGAACCCTCAAGATTTGCTTCTTTAAGAATTTCTTCATCTAATGCATCACCGTTAATTACAATTGAGGATGATAATTCATTAGCAATTTCCTCTGCTCTTTGTTTATTCTTTTCTATTATTTTAATCCTTAAATCCTCAAAGTTTTCCTCAAGCATTTTAGCTAAATGTAAACCAATGTTTCCACCTCCGATAATTAATACATTTTTAGAAATTTTTTCTTCATGGCCAAAAGCTTTCAAAATAGGGGTCAATTGGTCACTACTAATAACAACATAAACATTATCGTCCTCTAACATCTGATCATTTTTTTTAAGATAAATAAATTTACCTTTTCTCATTGCACCTAATATATTTGCCTTAAAATCTGGAAATTTTTCAGTTAATTTTTTCAAAGGAATATTTTTTATCGGACAATTTTTTTCAATAGATATTTCCAACATTTTTACTTTATTTTTGCCAAACGGAACATTATCTAAAGCACCTGGAGCTTCTAACCGTCTATACAATGATTTTGCAACTTCGAGTTCAGGTGAAATAATTACATCTATTGGAATATTGGATTTATTATATAACTTACCCCATTTGCCTTCTAAAAAATCTTTTGTTCTAATTCGTGCGATTTTTTTTGAAACGTTAAATAAGGAGCTCGCTAATTGACAAACAATCATGTTTGTTTCATCATTTCTAGTTACAGCGATAACCATATCTGCCTTTTCTGCTCCAGCATTTTCTAGAACTGAAGGAAGAGTAGCTCTTCCAACTATTCCTTTAGCATCTTGAGTGTCATTAATCTTTTTGATATCCTCTGAAGACTGATCAATCACAGTAACTGAATGGCCTTGCGCAGATAATTGTTTACTTATTGAAAAGCCTACTTTTCCGGCTCCACATATGATTATATTCATTTTTTAATTGATACCCTTTATTCCTAAAGATTTTAGTTTTCTGTGAAGAGCAGATCTTTCCATGCCTATGAAATCTGCAGTTTTTGAGATATTCCCGTGATGTTTTTTAAGCTGTGTTGTTAAATATTCTATTTCAAAGTGCTCTCTTGCTTCTTTTAAAGGTGATTGAAAAGATTGTAACAAAGAATTGTTTTCAGTAGAAATGTTAGATGAAGGATTTAATATATCGTCTATTAACTGATTGATTTTTTGTTTGCTTTCATTGGATGATAAGATTGTTAATCTTTCAACTAAATTCCTTAATTCTCTAACATTACCTGGCCAGTTATAGGTATATAGATTATCATTTTTTATATCTATTTCTGGTTTTTGCACACCATTGATTTCTGAAAGCTTCGTTTTAAAGTATTCAATTAATAAAGGGATATCCTCAGTTCTTGATGATAATGATGTTAATACCACCGGCATCACATTTAATCTGTGAAATAAATCTTCTCTAAATTTATTTTCTCTGACTAATTGATTTAAATCTTTTGAGGTAGAGGAAATAAGCCTTATATTTACATTAATATTTTTTGATCCATTAATTCTTTTAAACTTTTGATCAATTAAAACCCTTAGTACATTTGCTTGAGTTTCATATGGAATTTCAGAAACCTCATCAATTAATAGTGTTCCTCTATTGGCTCTTTCTAAAGCACCAAATGAAATGTTGCCGTCTTCAAACTCTTCACCGAATAATTCTTTTTCATAAGTTTTTTCCTTAAGAAGAGCAGCGTTTATTATTATAAAAGGTTCTTTTACTCTAGCTGAATTTTTATGAATCTTTCTTGCAACTAGTTCTTTACCAGAACCAGTAGGTCCAGAAATTAACACCCTGCTTTCAGAAGTGGATAGTTTCTCAATAATTTTTTTTACTTTCATAATATCTGGGCTTTCACCAATTAGGTCAAAAGAGTGAAATAATTTATTTTCAAATATGTCTTTTTCTTTTTTGAGTAACGAAGACTCTAATCCTCTATTAACATAATTTACAATTTTTTCTTTAGAAAAAGGTTTTTCTATAAACTCATAGGCTCCTAATCTGATTGCCTCAACAGCGACTTTTACTGTTGCATGACCTGAAATCATAATTACTGGGGTATTTTTATTTTTTTTTGTGATTAATTTAAGTAAATCAATACCATCTTTATCTGGTTTATCTAATTTAATATCAACTATAGCCAGATCAGGAAGTCTTTTATCTATTTCTAGTACTGCTTGGTCATAATTAGCAGCAGTACGAACTTTAAAGTTTTGTTCTTCTAAGATATTACAAACTAATAGTCTAATATCTGGGTTATCGTCAATTACTAAAATTTCTTTAAGCATACTTCGGTAGTGAAATTGTTACTCTTGTGCCTTTACTATCAACTTTGTTTTTAATTGATAATTTCCCATTATGTTCGTTTATTATTTTTGTTACTATTGGAAGTCCTAATCCCGTTCCGGTTTTTTTAGTGGTAAAATAAGGTGTCATTGCTTTTTTAGCGTCTGTAATACCTGTGCCATTATCTATAATTCTTATGACTATATAGTGATTATTGCTATCTATTTCTATGTTAATATTTCCTTTAAAATCAGGCTCTTTTTCATTTATTTCTACAAAAGACTCTTCGGAGTTTTTAATAAGGTTAATAAAAACTCTATTAAGTTGATCCTCGTCACCTTTAATAAATTTGTCATTCGTATTTTTTGATAAATTAATATCATTTTTAGAATTAAGATTAATAAAATCTAAAGATTTATTTATTAAATTAATTATATCCACCTTTTTGAATATTGGTCTAGGCATCCTGGCAAAATTTGAAAATTCATTTACAAGTTTTTCAATATCTTTTATTTGCCTATTGATTGTTTCTAAATATTTTTCAAAATCGTTATTTTCTTGATTCAGTTTTTTTTTATATTTTTCTCTTAAACTATCTATTGATAATTGAATTGGTGTTAAAGGATTTTTTATTTCATGCGCTAGCTTTCTTGCAACACTTTCCCAAGCTTCGTATCTTTCAGTGATTAGTAATTTATCTTGCTGCTCTTTTAATCTTTCAATCATTTGATTAAAATTCACATTAAGTTGTTTTAATTCTTCGTCTGTTTCTAATTCAGGAACTTTAACATCTAAAGCACCTTTGCTAATGGAATCAGAAGCTCCAATTAAATTAACAATTGGCTTTGTTAATCTTGATGCGAAAGTAATAGCTATTGAAGTTGAAAGAAATAATAGTAGAGTAACCACAATTATATAAATAACGGCAAATGTAACCTTAATTCCAGTTTGACTATTTTCTACTGAATAATAAAAACTTACTGCTTCTTCTGTTTCATTCAAATATCTCAATATTTCAGGGTCAATGTTTCTAGAAATATACAAATAAGTATCGACTAATGAAGTTAATTTAGTCATTACTGTTGTTTTATTTTCTAGATTATCAGAAATAAAAACTGGTTTTCCTTCTAAAGCTTGATCATAATTCTCATCGGTTGGTACAATAAATTCCTCTGATATATCTCTTACATCAGAAAGCAGTATATTTCCTAAACTATCAATTAAATAAACGTCATCAATTCTTCTTAAAATTTTCTCAGATCGCATAATATTTTTAAATCTATTTGGGCTTGAGTAATAAAATCCTGATGCACGATTTAATCCAACACTCATCAATATAACATCAGACAAAACATTCTCTTTACTTTCTTCCAAATAATTTTTTGCTAAATCAAAAGAATTATTTACAGCTTTTGTAATTTGTTTATCAAAATAATTCTGAACACCAAAATTAAAAATAAATAATGAAAAAATTGCTACAATTAAGGATGGTATTACTGTAAATAAAGAAAAAATAGAAATATACCTTAAATTGGTTTGTGATCCTTTTTTGTTTTTTTTTCCAGTGTAATAAAACCTATAAAAATTTTTAAATATTAATGTAAAAAAAACTAATAATAGAAAAATATCAATAATTAATAAATTTTGTAAGTTTTTATCAGTTAGTGGTATAAATCCTTCGTTAATAAAAGTTAGAAAAGTAACAATCCCCATGAAAATGCATAGAAATGAAGATAAAATTATCCAATTAAAATTTTTAATTATCTTAAACATCTTAAATAACCATTAAATATCTATATAAATATTATATAATTTTATACCATGAGTTTTTGTTTAATCATTCTTGCAGGGGGTAATAGCCATAGATTTGGTTCTAATATAGGCAAACCATATCAAAAATTAGCTGGCAAATCATTAATTGAAATTATCGTTAGTAAAGCTCGTCAATTTAAGCAAATTAAAAAGATAGTACTTGTTTATAACAAAAAAGATGCGAAACGAGTCAAAACATTAAAACTAAAAAATATGAAATTAATAATTGGAGGAAGTAATAGACAACAATCTACATTTAACGCTCTACGGTATTTAATTAATAATAAAGGAACTTCTAAAGTTTTAATTCATGATGCGGCTAGACCTAATTTTTCAAAAAAACTTTTGGGTCTTATATTGAAAAATATGCGAAATGCTAGGGCTGTTGTGCCTAAAATAAAAATTCAAGATGCAATTAAACAAATATTAGACTCTAGTAAAGAAGAATACATAGTGGGAAAAAAAAGAGATAACTTATTTTTAACCCAAACTCCTCAAGCGTTTAATTTAAAAGAAATATATCATTTGCATAAAACCAACTCTGGCAAATATAAGGATGATGATATTTCCCTATACATAGATTTGAACGATGTTAAATTTATTGAAGGAGAAAAAAATAATTTTAAAATTACGGATAAATCAGATTTTGATAATCTTAAGAATATTTATAAATCTAAACAGAGTGTTGGAATAGGATTTGATGTTCACAGATTAGTACCAAAAAGAAAATTTTATTTAGCTGGTTTAAGAATTAAATCAAAGTTAGGGACACTAGGTCATTCAGACGGAGACCCTGTTCTCCATTCAGTGACTGATGCTATTTTAGGTGCTTGTAAAATGGGTGATATTGGTCAAATGTTTTCAGATAAAAATAAAAAATTTAAAAACATAAGATCCACAATTTTACTTCAAAGAGTAGTAGAACAAGTTAAATTTAAAGGTTATTTTATTAATAATATTGATATCAATATTATTACTCAAACACCTAAAATCAAAAATTATAAAAATAGAATGATCAATAATATTGCTAAGCTATGTGAAATTTCGAAAGATCAAATTAATATTAAAGGGAAAACTACTGAAAAACTAGGTTTGATAGGTAAAGAAAAGGCAATAGCATGTGAAGTTATATGTTCAGTTATAAAATATGATTAAAACTTTCAATTATTTACTTGTTACTTGTTTTGGTATTGGATCAATTAGATTTGCTCCGGGAACAATAACGTCTCTTATAACAACTGTTTTTCTATACAGCTTATTTCATATAATTAATTTACCAAACAACACTATTTTAATAATTTTATTAATAGTTTTTATTTATTCTTTTTATGCTGTGTCTGAATATATAAAATATGATGAAAACAAAGATCCTAAAGAAGTTGTTATAGATGAATTCATCGGTCAATCTATTCCAATTTATTTATATGAAATTGCTCATGGAAGTGCGAAAGACTCAAATGAAGCGGTTTTATTTTATTTATATATTTTCATTTTATTTAGATATTTTGATATTAAAAAACCTTTTCCGGTTAGTTTTTTCGATAAAAAATTTAAAAATAGTTTTGGAGTAATAATGGATGATGTAGTTGCTGGCTTATATGTGGTCCTTACGTTGATAATTTTTATGGTAATTAAATCAAAATTTTTCTAATGAGTTTAAATAAAAAGATAATTTCACTAATCAAAAGAAAAAAGATGAAACTTGCGATTGCTGAGTCATGTACAGGGGGAATGCTGTCTAGCACTATTACCTCTGTAAGTGGCTCATCAAAAGTATTTACGATGGGCTTAGTTACTTACTCAAATCAAGCCAAAACAGGTATGTTAAAAGTTCCTCAAAAAATAATTAAAAAACATGGTGCTGTGAGTGTTCAATGTTGTTTAGCTATGGTTAATAACTTAAGTAAAATTAGTAAGTCTAAAGTCTGTGTTTCAATTACAGGAATAGCTGGTCCTAAGGGCGGCTCCAAACAAAAACCGGTTGGTTTGGTTTACATTGGAATTAAAGTTAGAAAAAAGGTTATTGTTAATAAATGTAATTTTAAAAATAAAGGCAGGACATATATTCAAAGACAAACGGTAAAAAAATCTCTTAATTTATTGTTAAATTTAATTAGTTCTAACTAAAAACTTACAACCCAGGGTGTATCCAAAAATTGAAAAAAGTTCAAATCGGGTTTATAAGATTTTAACTCAAAAACATTATGAAAAAAAAAATTATCAGTTTTTTAAAGAAAATAATTATTATTTTTAAAATTAATATTTTAATTTTTGCTTCTTATACTTCTTCAGTAAATGCAGCTGTTCCAGTTTTCGTTGATACTTTTGATGTATCAAATGAAACCACTACGCCTGGTCAGTTAGTTTTTAACAGCGATGGAACAAAAATGTTTCTGACCGGATATAATGACAAAGAAGTTCATGAGTATGCATTATCAACGGCGTATGATGTTTCAACAGCTTCGATTACCACGAGTTTCAGCGTAGCGGCAAAGGAGATAGCTCTTAATGCTGTTAACTTTAACCCTGATGGAACAAAAATGTTTATAGTAGGTTCACACAATGACAAAATTCACCAATACAGTCTTTCAACAGGTTTCGATTTAACATCAACAGTAACCTTTGTTAAATCTAGCGCAGCGGTAACCACTCAAGAAGGAAATCCCGAAGTAATTTTGTTTAATGATGATGGTACAAAAATTTATATAACTGGAAGAGTTTCTGATGCTGTTCATGAGTACGATTTAGGATCTGCGTACGATGTAGGATCGTTAACACTGGTGACGAGTTTTTCAATGAGTAGTGAGACAGACATTACTGAAGGAATGTCTTTTAATGATGACGGAACGAAATTATTTATGAATGATTTACAATTTGATAAAGTTTTCCAATATTCTTTATCAACAGCTTATTCATTTCAATCTACAGTAACGCTAGAAGGTAGTTTTAGTATAGCGGCTCAAGAAAGTCATTCACAGTACGTAGCGTTCAACAATGATGGAACTAAGATGTATATTGTTGGGAATAACGGAGATGATATTACTGAATATTCGCTGAGTTGTGCTTTTCATATATTAACTACGGCATGTAGTTCTTCTAGTTCTTCCTCATCAAGTTCATCAACTTCTGATCCTACATCTGATAGTGATGTAATCGGATCTATAAAAACTAGCGCTAAATTATCAAAGAATGTCATTACTCATTCTATTAATTCAATTTCTAATCGACTTAATTTTATTAAAAATAATAGATCTAATAAAAATTTATCTAATCAAAATATTAATTTAGATTTTGGAAATCCTATATTTACATCTATGTATGAAGCATCATCAATCTCAAAAAAATTAAATCAATCTCCTTTAAAAAATAAGTTACCAGAAGGTTGGTCAATGTGGAATGAAGGAACAATTAGTCTAAGTAAAATATTAGATGATAGTACAAAAAAAGATATTTTATCAAATAACCTTACTATTGGGTTTGATAAAAAGATAAACGAGAACGAGATAAAAGGATTTGCTTTTCAAGTGGGTTATAGCGATATAGAAGTTGGAAAAAACGGCACTGGATCTGACAGTTTAAATTACAACTTTTCAATTTATAGAACTAGACCATTAGAGAACAATAACTATATTGAGAGTCTTTTTGGTATTGGATTAATTAAAAATGATCTAACAAGAGTAGATGGAAGCAATGTTCTTTCGGGAAATAGAAATGATAAGCAATTATTTGGATCATTTAAATTAAATAAACCAATTAAAAAAAATAAGTTTACTATCACACCTTCAGCTAAAATAGACTTTGGTTATACATTTTTGGATAGCTTTACTGAGCAAGGCACTGATGCTTTGAAGTATTCTAGCCAAGAAATAGAAACTGGTATAGCTTCATTAGGCTTAAAATTTGATGGGTTGACTAATTTCAGCAATAGCAAAATCAAACCTTTTGGATCTTTAGCGTATGGATATGATTTTACAGATATATCATCAGCAAGATTGAGTTACATTAACGATACAGGTAATACTTATTCCTATAATCAAAATGATAATAAAAATCATGTATTAACTTCTAAATTAGGTTTTGACTATACTTTTAAAGATAACCTAAATATTTTTAGTAATTATAATAGAACGCAAAGAAGTTCTTCAAATCATACAGACTCCATTGATCTTTCGCTTAACTTTAAGTCAAAACGAGAGACAGAATACGCAATGTCACTTGGTGGATCTGAAGACCTGTCTGCTGGATTTAATCTTACAAAAGATTTAAACGGATTTGATCTCAAATTTGATGTAAATCAATCTTTTCAAGATACTTCTGATAAAAACGCCCAAGTTTCTTTATCTACTAAATTTTAAACCGGGTAACTAAATTCTGGATTTACTATAAAATTCAATAAATGAGCCGTAAAACTATTTAATAATAAGAATATACCAAACGCGTTAAGGTAAAGGATAAAAACTAAGAAATTTCTTGCTCTTTTTTTAGCTAAAAGATTTTTATTTTCGGGCACCCAATCTTTGTTTGGAGATTTAAAATCATATGAAAACATCCAATAAGTTATATCGCTTTCATTAGGGTCACCGGTTCTAATTTTTTTAATATATGAAGCTAGGCTTTTAAATGTAAAAAGAAAAACTATTAATAAGACTGAAATAATTAACATTATTTATATAATTTTATCGCTCGTTCTTCGAAAGCTTTAGCAATTTTATTTAAACCAAGCTCAAAAGACTTTTTCATAATACCATTTAATATTGGATTTTTTAATTCAAAATCAATAAAAAATTCTAATTGTGTATTGTTATTTATTTCTTTGAAATGCCATTCGTTTTTTAAGTGTTTTAAAGGACCATCTAAATTTGTGACAATAATTTTATCAGTTCCCTTGTGGTAAGAGACATGGCTTGAAAAAGTTTCATTTAAAATACTTTTACCAACTTTTAAATCTCCATTAAAAGTAATTAAATCTGAACTTTCATTCTTATCTAAAATCTTACCTTCTATGCACCAAGGAACAAATTCAGGATATTTTTCAATATCAAGAACCATTTCAATAAGTTGATCTTTTTTACAAGGAATAATTTTTTTTAATGTTGCGGATGACATTCAAGCTTTTTATTTCTTGCGTCCTGCAATTTTTTAAAATCTTCATCAGCATGATAAGATGATCTTGTTAAAGGCGATGAAGAAACAAGTAAGAAACCTTTTGTTTTTGCGAGAGTCTCGAATTCTTTGAATTCATCTGGATGATAGTATCGATTAAGAGGATAATGTTTTGCTGATGGTTGAAGATATTGTCCTATTGTTATAAAATCAACATCAGCTGATCTTAGGTCGTCCATAACTTGCGTCACTTCATCTTTTGTTTCCCCTAAGCCAACCATTATTCCTGACTTTGTAAAAACTTTTTTGTTAAATTTTTTTGCGTTTTTAAGTAACTCCAAAGAAGCAAAATATCGTGCGCCGGGCCTTACCTTTACATAAAGTCTTGGAACTGTTTCGATGTTATGGTTGAAAACATCTAAATCTGCTTTTAAAACTTTTTTATATGCTTCTCCTTTTCTAAGAAAATCCGGTGTTAAAACTTCTATTGAAGTATTTGGATTTTTTTCTCTTGTCGCTTTAACCACCTTATAAAAATGTTCAGATCCGCCGTCATCAAGATCATCTCTATCTACCGAGGTGATAACAACATGTTTTAAATTCAAATTTTTTACTGCATTAGAAATTTTTACAGGCTCGAAAATATCTAATGCTGATGGTTTGCCGGTCTTGACATCACAGAATGCACAAGCTCTAGTACAAGTATCTCCCATTATCATGAAAGTTGCATGTTTTTTACTCCAGCATTCAGTAATATTTGGACAATTGGCCTCCTGGCAAACAGTTACTAAATTGTTTTGATTTACCACTTGTTTAGTTTGGAAGAATACTTGTGAGTCTACAATTTTAGATCTTATCCACTCAGGTTTTTTTTTTATTGGATTAATAGGTTTATTAACTTTTTCTGGATGTCTTACTTTTTCGTTCATCTTAATCTTATTATTATCTCATCTTGTTTAACGAAATTAAATTTTTCTCTATAAAGAATTTCTAAATAATCTGGATCATTATTTTTAATAAGTGAAATTTTATGATCTAAGTTTTTTAAATCTTTTGTCAATCTTTCGTCTTTTTCTAATAATTCTCTATAAGTTTTTTTTTTGTCAATGTAAGAGATTAATCCTCTATCTCCTCCAACAAGATTAATTGCAATATACAGAGTAAAAAAAATATTAAACAGTAAAAATTTTTTATTTTTTAAACCTTCAAATAACTTCATTAATTAGACTTTAGCCATTTTGGCTTGATTGCCAAGTTCTTCTTCGACGCGCAATAATCTATTGTATTTTGCTACTCTTTCAGACCTTGCCAGCGACCCAGTTTTAATTTGAGAAGACATTGTAGCTACAGCCAAATCAGCAATAAATGTATCTTCGGTATCCCCTGATCTGTGAGAAATAATTGTGTTGAAATTCGCTTTTTTTGCCATTGAAATTACTTCAAGTGTCTCTGTTAAAGTTCCAATTTGATTAGGTTTAACTAAAATACTGTTGGCTGATTGTTGTTCAATGCCTTTTTTTAAGCGCTTTGTGTTGGTAACAAATAAATCATCACCCACTAATTGAATATTTTTACCAATCGCATCTGTGATTTTTTTCCAAGAGCTCCAATCTTCTTCCGCAAAGGGATCCTCGATAGATTTAATGGGATAATTTGAAGTTAATTTTTGGTAATATTTGATAACATCGTTAACAGAAGTATAATTTTTTGATTGTATTGAATATTCTCCTTTATCATTCATTAATTCATTTGCAGCTACATCTAAGCAAATTACAACATCGCTTTCTGGTTTTAATTTAGATTTTTCAATCGCTTCAACAATTAAATCCAAAGCCTCTTCATTAGTATTTATTGACGGAGCAAATCCTCCTTCATCACCAACATTGGTGAACATTTTTTTTGATTTTAATATTTTTTTTAAATTATTAATTACCAAAAAACATTTTTCTACAGCATCCATAAAATTCTTAGCCGAATCTGGTCTAATCATAAATTCTTGGATATTTAAATCATTGTCCGCGTGCGCTCCTCCATTGATAATATTCATTAAAGGTAAAGGTAAAGAATAAGATTTTCCTAAATGTTTAAATAAAGATTTTTTATTTGATAGTGCAGAACATTTTGCATTAGCTAAAGAAACTGCTAGCGTAGCATTAGCACCGAGATTAGTTTTATTTTCACTTCCGTCTAGATCTAATAAAGTTTTATCGATTGATTCTTGTTGATCCGCATCAAGTCCAATAAGTTTTGAGGAGATCTTATTATTTATATTTTCTACTGCAATATTCACACTTTTTCCTAAGAATTTATTATTATCTTTATCTCTCAATTCGTGAGCTTCGAATGAACCTGTTGAGGCGCCCGAAGGAGAAATAGAGGTGGCAGAAATGTTATTTTCCAAAAAAACTTCTGCTTCAACAGTTGGATTTCCTCGGCTATCAAAAACTTGACGACCTTTAACATTTATAATTTTCGCCATTTTTTATTTAATTAACTTATCTATTTCAATTAATTGTTTTAATAATGATTTAACTTCATTTAATGGAACCATGTTTGGACCATCTGATGGCGCGTTGTCAGGATCTTCATGCGTTTCCATAAAAATAGCCCCTACACCAACCGCTATCGCTGCTCTTGCTAAGTAAGGAACAAACTCTCTTTGTCCTCCACTTTTTTCTCCCATACCACCAGGTTGTTGAACTGAATGAGTTGCATCGAAAACAATCGGAAAACCAAACCTAGACATTATTGGTAAAGCTCTCATATCAGAAACTAATGTGTTGTAACCAAAGCTAGCTCCTCTTTCTGTTATCAAAATATTTTTATTTCCTGAGTCTTCAATTTTCTTAATTACATTTGCCATATCCCACGGCGCTAAGAATTGACCTTTTTTAACATTTATTACTTTTCCAGTTTTTGCTGCAGCTATTAATAAATCAGTTTGTCTACATAAAAATGCAGGTATTTGTAAAACATCGACATGATCCGCAACAATCGAGCACTGATCAGCTGTATGCACATCTGTTAAAACTGGTAATCCTACCTCTTTTCTTATTTTATCAAAAATAGGTAATGACTTTTCTAATCCCATTCCTCTTGTGCCTTTTAGGCTCGTCCTATTAGCCTTATCAAATGATGTTTTGTAAATTAAATTAATTCCGAGTTCGCTTGTAATTTTTTTTAGCTCAGTTGATATTTTAATTGCATGTTGCTCATTCTCTAGTTGGCATGGACCTGCAATCAATGTAAATGGTTTGTTGTTGGCTATTTCAAAATTAGAACACTTTACTTTATGGTTTTTCATTTATTCGATTTGATTTTTGCGGCTTTTACAAATGAAGAGAATAAAGGATGTGGGGCTAAAGGTCTAGATTTAAATTCAGGATGAAATTGAACTCCTATGAACCATGGATGATTTTTTAGTTCAATAATCTCTGGTAATTTCATATCTGGTGATAAGCCAGAAAATATCATTCCCTTACCTTCAAATTTTTCTTTAAAATTAATATTAACTTCATATCTATGTCTATGCCTTTCAAAAATTTTTGCAGTTTTATAAATGCCATTAATTAAGGAACCTTTTTTAAGCCTAGCCTCATAGCTGCCTAATCTCATTGTTCCACCTAATTCCTTATCTGTCCCTTTCATTAATTTACCGTCTTTAATCCATTCGCTCATTAAGCCAACAACTGAACCTTTAGATGGACCAAATTCACTAGAAGTGGCGTTTCTCATATTTAATCTATTTCGAGCAAATTCTATTATCGCCATCTGCATTCCAAAACAAATACCTAAAAATGGTATATCGTTTTTTCTTGCATGAGTAATAGCTGCAATCTTTCCTTCGGTTCCTCTTTTGCCAAATCCACCAGGAATTAAAATGCCAGAAACTTCTTTAAGTTTATTTTTAACATCTTTTGGTCTTAAATAATCAGACTCAATTCTTACTAAATTAACTTTTAAATTATTAGCAATTCCGCCATGAGTTAACGCTTCATCAAGTGATTTGTATGCATCTTTTAATTCTACATACTTGCCAATTATAGCAATATTAACTTTCTTTTTATTGTGTAAAACTGAATTTGTAATTTTTTTCCAAGGACTTAAATTAACTTTTTTCCTAGATTTAATCTTGAAAAATTTTAAAACTCTTTCATCTAATTTTTCTTTGTTAAAACTTATCGGAGCTTCATAAATTGTTTTTACATCAACTGTTTCAATAACATCATCTATAGAAACGTTACAAAATAATGAGATTTTTTTTCTTTGATCTAAAGGAATAGATCTTTCTGATCTACAAATAATTATATCAGGCTGAATACCTATGCTTCTAAGCTCTTTAACTGAATGTTGTGTGGGTTTTGTTTTTATCTCATCTGATGCCCTCATATAGGGGACTAAAGTTAAATGGATAAATAGAGTATTTTTTCTACCATACTCATTTGAAAATTGTCTTATTGCTTCTAAAAAAGGAAGACTCTCAATATCACCAACTGTTCCTCCTATTTCACAAATCACGAAATCTTCTTTAGCAATATCATATTTTATAAATTCTTTTATTCTGTTTGTAATATGTGGAATAACTTGTACTGTTTTACCTAGGTATTTTCCTTGTCTTTCTTTTTTTAAAACGTCGCTATAAATTTTACCTGTTGTAATGTTGTCAGATTTTTTAGCAGAAATCCCTGAAAATCTTTCGTAGTGTCCTAGGTCCAAATCTGTTTCGGCCCCATCGTCAGTTACAAAAACTTCTCCATGCTGAAATGGACTCATTGTTCCTGGATCAACATTTAAATACGGATCTAACTTTCTAATTCTTACTTTGTATCCTCTTGATTGTAATAAGTAAGCCAAGGAAGCTGACGATAATCCTTTTCCTAAAGATGAAACCACGCCGCCAGTAACGAATATATATCGCGCCATGGAAGTATGTTATACTTTATATTATCTCAAATACAAAGTCTTAATTACTTAGATTGAGGTATTTGTGGAAGGTTTGAATTTTCTTCCTCCTCTTTTTCGAGAACTGATTGTGTTTCACGAAACTCATCTCGTGAAATAGCAACTATAGCAATACTACAAATTATAAATAGTGCCGCTACAATTGAGGTTAATTTTGTTAAAAATGTTCCAACTGATCTTGTTGACGTGAAATTATCCTGTGAAACACCTAAACCTAAAGCGCCTCCTTCAGATCTTTGAAGTAAAATTATTATCACTAAAATTACAGCTAGGACAATGTTAACAAAGATGAGTAAACTTTCCATGATGTTTATCTATAGTAATTCTTTATTATATCAATAAATTTTTTAGAAGATTTTGAGGCCCCTCCTATTAAAAAACCATCTATTTCTCTTATTTCTTTAAACATTTCAACATTGGTGCCGTCTACTGAACCGCCATAGAGCACTGCTGGACTATTTTTTTTAAATATTCCTTTTAAAACTTTTTTAATATGAATTGTAATTTTTTTTAATTCATTTGCAGATGGAATTTTTCCTGTTCCAATCGACCAGATAGGCTCATAAGCAATAATTATATCATTTTTTTTAAATTTTTTTTCCATTGCCTTTGTCAATTGCCTTTTTAAAACACTTAATGTTTTTTTATTTTTTTTTTCTGTTTTATTTTCACCAATACAAAAAACTACCTTCAAATTATTTTTTAGAGCGTATCTAACTTTATCTTTCAGCATTTCATCTGTATCGCCCTCGCCTCTATTATCTGAGTGTCCTACTAAAGTGTATTTAGCGCCCACACTTTTAAGCATATAAGAGCTAATAGCTGCAGTATTTGATGAGAATTGATCTTTCTGAAAACAATTTTGAGCACCTATCGAAATTTTCTTATTTTTGAAGTGGTTAGAATAACTCTCAATTAGAGTATACGGAGGGGTAATTACTACTTTGTATTTATTTCTATTTTTGTCCTTAGAATAGTACGAATTAATTTTATTGAGAATACTGACCGATTTTGGCACACCAAACATTTTCCAATTACCAATAAAATATCTCATAATTTGCCTTAATTTAAAATTTAATCTATAGGTGTATAATTTTGAACTTAATAAATTAATATAATGACAACATCAATAGGTAAATTATCAAAATCCTTTTTTCTTAAACTCCTAGTAGGAATAATCATACTGCCTTTCGTATTCTGGGGAATGGGAGATGTTTTTAGAGGTGGAAATCAAAACGTTGTTGCAACTGTGGACTCTAATAAAATTAGTACACAGGAATTTGTGAATTATATCAATCGACTTAATTTGAATGAACAACAGAGGAAAAATTTATCTAAAACTGATCTTGTTGAACAAATTTTGTCTGATTATATTGGGAAGAAGGTGATGTCATTAGAAATAGAAAAACTTGGCATCGTAGTAAACGATAATGCTTTAAGGGATATAATTAAAAATGATAAATCTTTTTTTAAAGATAATAAATTTTCAAGAACTGAGTATGAAAAATTTTTAATCAAAAGTGGAATAACGGCTCCTCAATTTGAGTCAAATGTAATTGAGCAAGAAAAAAGGAAACAATTTTTAAGTTCTTTAGCAGGTGGAATAGTTATCCCTGAAATTTTAATTGAAAAGGAGTTTAGAAAAGAAAATCAAACAAAAACAGTACAATATATAGATTTAGAAAAATATCACTCAAAAAATAAACCTTCGCAAGAAAGTATAAAGGAGCTTTACGAAAAAAATAAAGAAGTTTTTTTTACCGAAGTTAAATCAATAAGGTATGCAGAAATTAAGCCTGAATTTATAAGTGGAGGTACAGAGTATAATGAAAATTTTTTTAAACAATTAGATATGATAGAAAATAAAGTTTTAGACGGACAATCTTTCGAAGAGACAGTAAAAGCAAATAATTTAAAAACTTTAGAATTTAGTAAAATAAATCGTAAAAAAGAAAATGAAGCAAAGAGTAAGATAAATTTACCTGATAATCTTTTTAAGAAGATATACAATTTAAAAGCACCTCTGTCTCCTGAGATTATTAATATTGAGAGCAAATATTATTTAGCAGAAGTTATAGAAGAAGAAAAAAAGAATAGGCCGATAAGTGATCCTGAAGTTTTAGAGGCACTTAACGCTCAATTAAATTTTAAAAAAAAAATTGAAAACAACACATCTTTAGCTAAAGATATAAGCTTAGGTGCTTTTGACGGTGATAATTTTAAAAAATTTGCTGACAAAAATGGCTTATTAGTAAAAGATTATAAAATCTCAAATTTAAAACAAAATGATGTTTTTGATGAAGGTCTAATAAAAAGAATTTTTTTAACTAAAGATGGAAATATTAATCTAATTACAAATAGCACGTTCACAAAAAGTTTTTTATTATCAACTAAAAAAACTGAATATAAAAAACTAGATAAAAAAAGTAATGAATTTGAGAAATACGAAGCTAAGGCACGTTTAAACTTAATTAACAAAATCTATCAATCATATGATGAAAATGCTAATCAAAAGTATAAAGTTGAGATTAATCAAAGAACTATAGATCGTGTCAAGAATTCATTTCAATGAAGTTGAACTTAAATTTTAAAGAATTTAAAAATATTCATTCTAAAAAAAAACATCAAATTTTATTTAGAGTGAAACCATGCAACCAATATTATAAAGTAGAAAACTTATTTAGATTTCTTTTAGCTGAAAAAAACAGCTTTATTTTTGAGTCTGTTGAAAAAGGAACCATTAAAGGTCGTTATACAATAATTGGTCTAAATCCTGATAAAATATGGGATATTAATAAAAATGTAATTACACTTAATAGTTCGGGTAAAAAAACTAAAATAAAATCTGATCCATTAAAATATATTAATAAACTTATTAAAGAATTTAAGATTAAAATTCCAAATCAATTACCTTCGATGTCTTCGATGCTTGTGGGATATTTTTCTTATGATGTTATTCGTTATATAGAGAAAATTCCTAATAATTGTAAAGATGATCTTAAAATTCCTGACGTTAGGCTATCTAGACCAAAAAATTTAATTATTTACGATAACGTTAAAAAAAAGATTTTTTATTTAGAAAATGTTTATGGAGATACAAAAATTAAAAATTATGAAGAGGAATACCATGCGATAAATAAGAGATTTAACTTGTATGAAGATTTTGAAAATATTAAGCTTCCTGAACAATTTTCATTTAGACCTAACAAAAATTTAGTTAAATCAAATACTTCTAAAGAAAAATTTAAATCTCTTGTTAAAAAAGCAAAAACTTACATTGAAAAAGGAGATATTTTTCAAGTTGTTTTAAGTCAACGTTTTGAAAGAAAAATAAATAAAACACCGATAGAGATTTATAATTATTTAAGAAAATCTAACCCTTCACCTTTTATGTTCTACTTTAACTATAAGGATTTTAACATACTCGGTAGTAGCCCAGAAATATTGGTAAGACTTAGAAGAGGAGAAATAACAATAAGGCCTATCGCTGGAACCAGACCAAGAGGAAAAAATAGCAAAGAAGATAAAAAATATGAATTAGATCTTATAAAAGATAAAAAAGAATTAGCAGAACATTTGATGCTTTTAGATCTTGGAAGAAATGACGTTGGAAAAGTTTCTAAAGTAAATACGGTTAAAGTAACTGAAAAATTTAAAGTAGAGAGATACTCACATGTAATGCATATTGTCTCAAATGTTATAGGTAAATTTAATAATAAATTCTCATTATTTGAAACTTTATTATCAGGATTTCCAGCAGGAACGGTCAGCGGTGCTCCAAAAATAAGGGCCATGGAAATCATTGATGAATTAGAGAAAACTAAAAGAAAACTGTATGCAGGAGGCATTGGTTATTTCACTCCAAACGGTGAATTTGATACCTGCATTGCTTTAAGAACAGCTTTAATAAAAAATAAAAAATTTTATGTACAAGCTGGCGCAGGTGTAGTTGCGGATAGTAAACCTGAGAAAGAATATGCTGAAACAGTAAATAAAGCCAAAGCCTTAATGAGAGCGGTAGATTAATGAAAATATTACTAATAGATAACTACGATAGTTTTACTTACAACTTGTTTCACTACATCTCTAATTTTAAAAAAAATGTTGAAGTAGTTAGAAATGATAAGATTAATGGAAAAATAATATTAAGAAAAAAATATGATAAAATTGTTATTTCACCTGGTCCAGGTAATCCTGATCAAGCTGGAAATTGTCTAAAGATAGTTAAAGAAGTTCATAAAAAAATACCTATTCTCGGAGTTTGTTTGGGTCATCAGATTATTGGTCAGGTTTTTGGTGGGAAAATAATAAGAGCTAAAAATTTAATGCACGGAAAAACAAGTAAAATTAAACATCAAAAAATAGGTTTATTCAAAAATATTCAAAATAACTTTGAAGCAACAAGATATCATAGTTTAGTAGTTGACCGTAAAAAGTTCCCAAAAGACTTGATAATTACTGCTGAAACAAAGAATAAAACGGTTATGGGTTTAATGCATAAAAACTATAATATTCATGGGTTTCAGTTTCATCCTGAGAGCATAAGTACTAAAATGGGTATGAAATTAATTAAAAATTTCATTAATAATTAAATATGTCTGATGTAATAAATAAATTAAAGCAAGGTCAAAACCTTTCGTTTGAGGAAAGCAAGTCCCTATTTTCAAACCTAATGGAGGGCAAACATGAAGAGAGTCAAATTATTGAAATTCTAGAAGCTTTAATAAAGAAAGGTGAAACAAAAGATGAATTAGCTGGAGGCATCTTTGTTCTAAGAGATAAAGCAACAAAAGTTTCAGCAGATTTAAATACTATTGATACATGTGGAACTGGAGGAGATGGTCAAAACTCTTTAAATATTTCAACTGCAGCTGCAATAGTTTTAGCGAGCATGGGTGTCAAGGTTGCTAAACATGGAAATAAAGCCGTTTCATCTAATTGTGGTTCAGCCGATGTATTAGAGGCATTAAAAATTAATATAAATCTTAAACCAAATGAGGCGGAAGAAAGTATTAAAAATTTAAATTTTGCTTTTATGTTTGCGCCAAATTACCACTCAGCAATGAAACATGTTGGTCCTGCTAGAAAAAAAATGGGTAAGAAAACTATTTTTAATTTGATTGGTCCTTTAAGCAGTCCAGCTCAAGTTAAAAGACAAGTTATTGGTGTTTTTGATAAAAAATGGATGAAACCATTTGCTGAAGCTTTAAAAGAAAATAATGTTGTTCACGCCTATATTGTTCATAGCGATGATGGAATGGATGAGATTTCACCTTTTGCAAAAACTAGTGTTGTAGAATTAAAAGATGGTAAAATTAATGAATTTACAATTGATCCTAAAGATTTTGGTATAAGTTCAGGTAATAAAGAAAACTTAAAAGGAAAAAGTGCAGAGTACAATTCTGAAAAAATTATAGAAATATACAAAGGAACTTCTAACGAATTTTCACAGTCTGTTGCTTTAAATGCTGCTTCTGGATTAATTGTTGCAGGAAAAGAGAGTGATTTTAAAAATGCTTTTAAGAAAGCTTCTGAGCATCTAAACTCTGGTAAAGTATTTGAGCATTTGACAAAATTGCAATCAAAATAATGGCTAATGTTTTAGATAAGATAATCGAAGACAAAAAAGAGTCTTTGAAAAATATTAAAAAAATAAATTCTTTAGATTCTCTTGAGAATACCATCAAATCTTTAAATAATTTTTTAAATTTTAAAGATACCATATCCAATAATAAAGGTATTTCCCTTATCACAGAGATAAAAAAAGCAAGTCCATCTGCTGGAGAATTAGTTAAAGATTTTAATCATTTAAATATTGCAAAAATGTATTTAGATAACGGTGCTACTTGTCTTTCAGTTTTAACTGAGGAAAAACATTTCTTAGGTAAACTTGATTATATAAAGGATATTAAAAATAAGTTTAAAATACCTATTCTGGCAAAAGATTTCTTCATAGATCCTTACCAAATTGCATTATCTAAAAGTTTTGGCAGTGATTGTATTTTAATCATTGTTGCTGCACTAGATGAGAAGTTAGCAGATGAAATTTATGCTGAAGCAAAAAGACATAAACTTTCTGTAATAGTAGAGGTTCATAATAATAAAGAGGCTAAGACTGCTTTAAAGTATGAGGATGCTTTAATTGGAATTAATAATAGAAATCTTAAAACATTAGACATATCTATAAACAATACGATTTCTATTTTTGAAACTTTAAAAGAACATAAAGGCCCTATCATTTCAGAAAGTGGAATTAAAAATGAAGCTGATGCTAAATATATTTATGAAAAGACAGGAATTAAAAATTTTTTAATCGGTGAATCACTTCTAAAATCTGACAATCCAGCAGAATTATTAAAAAAATTTACTCAAATAGGTCAATAAAATAAGGGCTTATTTCAAGTTGTAATTTAAGTAGAACTTTTATAGAACATAGATGTACGAGGTTTGTTCTATGCTTACAAAAAAACAAAAAAACTTACTAATATTCATAAATAAGAAGATTAGATCTTCTGGAATTTCTCCATCATATGAGGAGATGAAAAATTCACTCAACCTTAAGTCGAAATCAGGAATTCATAGATTAATATCAGCTTTAGAAGAACGAGGATTTGTTAAAAGATTAGCTCACAAAGCAAGAGCTTTAGAAGTTGTTAAATTGCCAGAAAATGCAAGTGCTAATGATATTTTTAATACTTTTACACCTAGTGTTATCAAAGGTGGATTAGATAAAGAAAACACAAAATCAACTGATGTATCTGTTTTAGGAAGTATTGCAGCTGGAACTCCTATTGAGGCAATTCAACAAGAAGTTGATCGAGTGGCTTTACCTGAAGATTTACAGAATAATGGTGAACATTATGGATTAAAAGTTAAAGGTGACTCAATGATTGAAGCCGGTATCAACGATGGTGATACGGTAATCGTTAAGAAAACCTCAAATGTAGATAGTGGTCAGATTGCGGTTGTTTTAATTGATGACCAAGAAGCAACTTTAAAAAGAGTTAGAAAAAAAGGAAACACTATTGCTCTAGAAGCTGCAAATAGAAACTACGGTACAAAAATCTACGCCGCAAACAGAATTAAAATTCAAGGTAAACTTGTTTCTTTATATAGAAACTTTCACTAAAATAGTCTAATTAATAGAAATGTCTTTTAATTGTAGGTTTGCGCCCTCTCCTACTGGGCCTCTTCATATTGGTGGTGTTCGAACAGCTTTATTTAATTGGTTATTAGCTAAGAAAAATAAAGGTAAATATTTTTTAAGAATTGAAGATACAGATAAAGAAAGATCAAAAGACGAATTTAAAAAACAAATTATTACATCATTATCATGGCTAGGGATTGTTCATGATGGTGAAGAATATATTCAATCTAAAAATATTAATAAACACGTTGCAGTAGCTGAAGAATTAATAAAAAAAGGCTTTGCTTATGAATGTTATTGTTCTGAGGAAGAGATAAATGAGCAAAAAGATAAGTGTAAAAAACAAGGTATACCGTATGTTTACAATAGAAAGTGGAGAGATGCTAAAGACCTTAAAATTCCAGAAGGTGTAAAGCCTGTAATTAGATTTAAGAGTAAAATTTCAGGAAATACAATCATAAAAGATTTAGTTCAAGGAGAAAGAAACATCTCAAATTCTACAATTGAAGATTTTGTAATTTTGAGAAAAGATAAATCACCAACATATCAATTATCAGCAACAGTGGATGACCATGAGATGAAAATAACTCACGTAATAAGAGGTGATGATCATATGATTAATTCTTTTAAACAAAAGCAAATTTATGATGCCATGGGTTGGGAAGTTCCAAATTTTGCTCACATTCCATTAATTCATAGTGAACAAGGGAAAAAATTATCAAAAAGAGATAACGCCTCTACTCTTGAAGATTATGTTAAAATTGGAGTCATTTCAGATGCACTAAGAAATTATTTATTAAGATTAGGATGGTCTTATAAAGATAAAGAGATTTTTACTAAGCAAGAAAGTATTGATTTATTTGATCTAAGTGGAGTTGGAAAATCACCCTCAAAGCTAGATATGAATAGAATTTATTCAATAAATGAAACTTACATAAAAACAATAGATGAAAAAGATCTTTTTAATTTCTTCAAAGAATACGTCTCGAAATACAAAAAACCTATAGAGCAAGCAAAAGAGGATATACTTTTAAAATCAATGGGTTTCTTAAAAAATAAAGCGAAAACTTTAGAAGATATTTGGAATAATGCTCAATATATAATTAATGATAAAATTGAAATTAGTGCAGATGATAAAAAATTAATTGATGATTTATCTAAGAAAGTAATTAGTGATTTTACCTCTGACTATGAAAAACTTCCCTCTTTATCGAGAGAAACATTAGAACCTGTAATTAAATCTCTAATTGATAAACATAAGACCAACTTTAAGGGTGTAGGTCAGCCTCTAAGAATAGCACTAGTGGGTTCAAGATTTGGGCCGGGTCTATATGATGTGATTTTATCTTTAGATAAATCAGAAGTTACAAAAAGATTAAAAAAAATTTTACAATAAAATATAATTAAATATGCGATTCTCTTTTTTAGATCTTTTCTCGGGGATAGGTGGATTTAGAATACCATTAGAAAAAAACGGAGGAATTTGTAAAGGTCACTCAGAGATAGATAAAAATTGTTTAAAAATTTACGATGAAAATTTTAAAACAAATGGATCTTACCTTGGAGATATAACAAAGCTCAAAGAACCCCCAAAAGTAGATTTGGTGGTAGGTGGAGTTCCTTGTCAAGCTTGGTCTGTTGCAGGGTCTAAAAAAGGTTTTGATGATCCACGTGGTAAACTTTGGATGGATTGTTTCAAAGTAATTAAAAAATCTAAACCAAAAGCTTTTATGTTTGAGAATGTAAAAGGTCTCTATGATAATAGAAATAAAAGTTCTCTTAATCTAATTTTAGATGAATTTAAAAAATGTGGTTATGACGTTTTCCATAAACTTTTAAACTCATATGACTTTGGTTTGCCACAAAACAGAGACCGATTATTTATAGTAGGAATTCAAAAAAAATTTAATGCAAATTTTTATTTTCCGTCTCCGGTAAAAGACGTAACTCCGCTATACAAAATATTTCATGATATAAAATATAAAGAGAGTTTTTTTAATAAGAAAAAATTTTTACCAAGAGATTTATTTGGTGAGAGAATTCCAGTTTCTAGAAATAGATTTCAAAGACCAGATGAATTAAATGATTTTTTTATATTTTGTGATACAAGAAACGGGCATTCAACTATTCACTCTTGGGAGTTACTCAAAACATCGAAAAGAGAAAAAGAGATTTGTTTAAAAATATTAAAAAATAGAAGAAAAAAAGAATTTGGTGAATGGGATGGAAATCCAATATCTTATAAAAATTTGAAAAAACTTATTCCAAAACTTAAAGAAACTGAATTAAAAAAATTAGTTAAAAAAAACATTCTTCTTCAGGAAGAAGATAAAAGATATGAACTTGCTCACACTAAAAACTCTGCCGGAATTTTTGGAGTGTATCGAGTTTTTTTACCTCAATCAGAGGTGTTCGCTACGATAACTGCAACGGAAAACAGAGACTTTATCGCTACTGAATATATAAACGGAAAAAATAAGGATAAATATAAAGAAAATTTTATTAATAATATTTATGCAAAAAAGAAATTCAGAATGATTTCTGGGAGAGAGTCAGCAAGATTACAAGGTTTTCCAGAGAATTTTAAAATACATGAGAATGATAAGGTAGCTAAACGTCAGTTTGGTAATGCTGTGCCAACAAATGTAGTAGGTGCAGTGATAAAAGAAATCTTAAAAACTAATATTTTAAACTAATTTTTAAAATTGTTTATTAATGTATCAAGCTCACTGTACATTGAACCATCTTCTTTAATTTCGTTTATTACCTCTTTAAAAATCTTCATAGCATTTGGATTTCCGGTTATAAATTTCCAATAATCGTTGTCCACAAGATAGTCTTGATTTTTGATTAAAGGGGATATTCTGCCTTTTTCAGCTTTTTCATAAGGTATATCAAAAGGGTTATAAGGAATGCAAACAAGCGCTTTGACTTTAGACTTATAATTCCAAAAGAGATGGTGTTGATATTGTCTCATTAATTTTTTGCTAAAATCATTACCATTCCCTGCATTTATATGGGGTGATTTAAGCTCTAAAAGATAATTTTTGGTTTTCTTTTTTAGCCAAATGTCTACTCCATCACCCTTACGAACTTTTGCTTTTTGAACTTTTTTAAACTCTTTTTGTTTTTTTTTAATTTCTTTTTTTAACTCCCTAATATACCCATTCATAGATACTCTTATTCCATCGGCTCTTTTAGAATGCCATTTGTCAATTAGGAAGTCTAAATCTTTTGTCTTAGGTCTTGAGTTTTGAAATATCTTTTTATCACAAATCTCGAATGAATTTTGTTTTGCAAGATCTACCGTTAATTTTTCCCATAATTTTTGTCCTAAACTAGTTTGTAATGATTGGATAATTGTAGCTATTAATCTTTCATTCGGAGCAATTTGATCCAAAAGGATATGAGAGGTATCAATTCCTTTTTTTAATTTATTTTCTTTCCATGAATTGAATGAGTCTATAAAGATATTTTTGACTATTTTTTTTATTTTTTCGTCGGAAACCATAAATCTATTCTATAAAACATTACTGGATTGTGAAATATTTCATTAGTTCTTTTTTGTGATCTTTATAAATTCTGAGGATAATTCTATTATAGTATTTAATTGAATTATTTTCCCATAATGCCAAATCTTTTGTAGCTTCTCCATGAATCTCCTGAACTCTATCTTGCAAAAACTGATCTTTGTAATACCAGTCCCCTCCTAAACCTAATATTAAAAGACGCTTATTATCTTCCTCCCACTTTTCCCATTTTTTTTCATTTTGTTTAATTAAAGTTTCAGTCTCATTTTCACTGATAAATTGTTCAATTTCTCTTTTTTTCATTATATAAACGTAGATATTCTACTTCTTATTTCTTTAATTGTTGTTTTAAAAATTCTAGCAAGTGCTGCTTCTGGAAGATTTTTTTTAAACAGCATTTTTAATTTTTTGTCTTTATCATCAGTCCAATCAATTTTCTTATTAATTAAAATCGGTTTTTTTTCAATTTTAATAGGTGCTAAATTCTCTTTAACATACTTATTTCTTTTAATAATTTCTTTAATATATTTTTTTTCAAGTTTTTTTCCTAAAAAATCAAAAACCTTCTTATTAAAGATTAAATCTTTTTGCTGAATCGGTTGAAATAAAGTAATCCCCTCTATAGATTTAGCTCTACTTAAAGCTACATATGTCTGACCATGTGCAAATGACCCTGTGTCTAGGTCAATAGCTACCTTGTCAAACGTTTGTCCTTGGCATTTATGAATTGTTGCAGCCCAAGCTAATTTCAACGGGTACTGAATAAATGTTGCTACTGGTATGGGATTTATCTTATTTCCTTTTAATCTATAATTTACCTTTTCCCATTTAACTTTACCTAAATAATAAACTCGATTATTAATCTTGATTTTAATTTTTTCACCTTCTAAAGACTCTATAATTCCTAAAGTTCCATTTACCCATTTTTGAGGAGTAGAAGTATCGTTTTTTGTTATCATGACCTGAGCACCTACTTTCAAATATAAGATTTTAGCCACTGGGTATTCATTTTCTTGGAAAGATCCTGAAATTGAAGCATTAAATTCGTATACTTCTCCGGGTAACTCATTTAAACGTTCATTATTAATTGAGTCAACTTTTTTATTTCTTGGCGCAAGTATAATTGTTCCTTTCTCCAACTCTTCTTTATTTGTGATAATCCTTTTATTCAAAAAAGATAATTCTTTGTCGTTTATTTTTGCAATCCTGATTTTATTTAGCAAATCAATAAAATTTTTTTCTTTCTGTCTAAATATTTTACTTAATTCATGTGTTACGAATTCACCAAGAGGAAAGCTTTTTGAATTAAAGAAAAATTCTCCCTTAGGATAAAATTTTTCCATCACTTCTTCATCAATTGAGGAAACAACAGGTGGAAGTTGTAATAAATCACCAAAAAGAATTATTTGAACACCTCCAAAGGGCTTTTTATTTCCTCTATTTTTCTTCAATGATAAGTCTATTGCGTCAAATATATCAGCTCTTAACATTGAGCTTTCATCAATTAAGAGCGTTTCTAATCTTTGAATATGTTCTCTCTCTCTTAAAACTTTTACATCATCCTTAGAAATAAACCTTGGAGGAAATTTAAAAAAAGAGTGAACAGTCTGACCTCTCGCTTTGATAGCTGTAATACCGGTAGGAGCTAAAATAGCTATATTTTTTTTTGTATTCTTTCTTATATATTCAATTAGTGTTGATTTTCCTGAGCCTGCTTTACCTGTTATAAATAAATTTTTTTTAGATTTTTCAACCAAATCAAATAAATCTTTAAATTCAGAAGTAAACTCAAAATTTTCTGGTAAATTTGTTCCAGTATCTAATTTCATTATTTAAAGATTGCTATTAACCTCTGTAAATTGACAGGAATTACAATCATCCGAAAAAGGTGGAATTTTTGGATTTTCTAAAAGATCAATCAAATTCGTTATGTGGTTTTTAAAATCCTTTTCATTTCTTTGCAATTCAACAAAAGCGACATTGAATTTCATGTTGTGATCTTTTTTGGTATGATTTGTAATTTCAGAAGGTGAAAATTGTATAATGCCCATTTGTTTAATAGGAGTTAATTTTGGTGTTGGTTTAGATAATTTACCAGGGCTAGATAAAATTTGAGCATAGCTTTCTAGTTGATATTTGTAATTTTCTGCTTTTTTTGCACTATAATTTGTTGTTTTAAAATCATAGATAGCATATCCACCATCTTTAAGTCTAATAACAATATCGGGATTACCTGTTAATTTAAATTTTCTTTTTTTATTATCTACTAAACCTTCTGAAGTAATTTTACCAGGCAGCTCTTTACTCGTTACAAAAGACCCATCAGGAAGTCCTTCACACCAATCTTTAGTATTAATTTCTTTGTAGTATGGTTTTTGTTTAGAGTCTAAACTTGAAAAAACTCTTGGAGGGCCTTTATCACTCTTGATTGAAAATTTTTTGTTTACATAAAAGCATCTTTTACATTTTGTTTGAAAGTCTAGCTCAGATGGTGAAAACTGATATTCGGTCATTTAGTATATTTTAGAAACGTATCTTGCCAAGATAGGTTTGGTTAAACTTTCAGACATAATATCTATTTTACCGTTTTCGTGATAAAAATATACCCTATAGAAATGATGACCATGCTCATGATCATGAACTTCTTCAACTCTAATTTCTTTGATTTTATCTAATTTATTCTTCATCGAATAATTTAACTACTTTCTGTTTGTTTTTTAATGCATCTATTTGAAGTTGCATTAACTCTAATTGATTTTCTAATCTTACAAGTTTTTGCTTGGTTTTGATATAGTCTGTAACGAAAAGATCGCCTTCAGATATAGATTTTTGTTTAAGTAGGTAAAAGTCTGTGGTTTTCATAAGTTAGCCTCCTTGTTGGGTTTCAACAAACTAATATAACTTAAGCCTAATATAAGTATTAATTTTAAATTTTCAAGATATCAATTATTTTTTATCTTCATAATTGCGTTTAATCGAATTGTTAATTATATTATTTTTATGAGTTCTTTTGATGATAGAAAAAAATCATTTGAAAAAAAATTCGCAAACGACCAAGAGTTACAATTTAAGATAACAAGTAGAAGAAATAAGTATTTTGGCGAATGGGCGGCCGAAAAACTCAGCAAAAAAGATGAGGAAGTTGAGAACTATATTAATGAAGTTATAAGGGCTGATCTAAAAGAACCTGGCGATATGGATCTTATTGAAAAAGTCCAGAAAGATTTAGATAGCTTAAGTGATAAAATTTCTATAGACGAAATTAAATCCAAACTAGATGAATGCTTTGAAAAAGCTAAAAAAGATTTCTTGTAAGGCTAGTTTGGCTTAACTAAAAAAGTTCTAAATAACAGTAACAAAAATAAAAGTGATAAAATTTGAGATAGAATACTCGTAAGAATAAAATAATTTTTTCTTATACTTTGAGTTTTCATTTCTTCAAAAATTAAAGTAAGTTCATCTTCTATTTCAACTATTTCATCATCAATTTTTTCCATGATTTCTTCAATGATCAGTGTGTCTTCATGAATTAGCTTTAACAAAAGCATTTTATATCTATAAACATCATACCAATCTCTTGCCTCAAAATTTTTTAATGCTTTTTGTCTATAATCAGCTAATTCGTTACTCTTATTTTTCCAATGCCTATTGTAACCAATTAATTTTTCATAAACTAATATGTTATCATTAAAAAATAAATTATTTCCTTTATCAATTTTAATATCACTACTAAATAAATTATCTAAATTTCTAATTTCTTTGTTGTTTACTTTTTCAATTATATCTTTGTAATCTAAATAAAAATCATAATATTGGCTTCTAATTTCATCATTTAATCTAGCAACTTTGTTTAAATCTTTTAACATCATCCATTCTAGATCATCTTGATTATTTTTAATGTTTGTCCCAGAAAAAAAATCATAACCTTTGAGTTTAGCATCTGTTAGTAAACGTGTTTTGATTAAAAGATTTCTCCGAAGAAGAGTTGGTAATACATTTGAATAATTTGCTTGCGAGATATTTAGTAGTGAGTCTGAGAGTGCTTCATATTTAGACAAATTGTTCTCTATATTTTGAAATTTAATTTTTAAATTTCTCAATTTATCTTCAGTCCTAATTACTAATTGGTCAAAGCCGTATGAAAAGATTGTAAATATTGCAACAATAAAAATCAGAATTATAGATTTTTTATTTAATCTTCCTCTCCTCATTTAATTTTCTTTCTAATTCTTTTTAAATTAAAATTTACTGATGAAATTTCAAAAAACTGAATAATAATGAATATCGATAGCTGTAATACAAAAGCTGATAATATTAAGTTTTTTTCTAATTTAGAAAAATATTTAATTTCATTATTTATATCTTTAAGGGCAATGTCACTATAAGTAATACTGCTACTAGTAATCAATAAAGTATATTCTATTAATTCGTAAAATTGATCTACAATTTTTTCTGCTAGTAAGAATTCTTTACTATATTCGCCTATAAATTTAAGATTTTGTTTTTTTTTGGTTGACTCTTTTAAAGATACTAAAAGTTCATCAAATAAATCATCGTATGACCTGTTGTATAAAATATTCTCAAAAATTTTCTCTTTATCTTCAAGTTTACGTAAAATATTAAGATTTTTTTTTGTTTCCTTTACTAATTTTTTAAATTCCTCATGGTACACTGGTAAAACTTCTTTGAGATATTCTTCATCTTTTACATAAAGATCAAAAATTTCCATATATTCATCAAAGTCTTTAATTGTGTATGTAATTTCATAAAGACCAGAAGCTTGAATATCATTAGATGATATAATTAGTTTTCCAAAATTATTAAATCTCATTAATTCTGAAAATTCTTGATTTGTTTCCTCTATATTTATCACTTGTCTTAATTCTCCAGTAACTGCGGGTATTAGCTGAATTGTTCTCTCCATTTCTCGTTTGTATTTGGACTCTTCTAAATGTAGAAATTCAAACTGACTTACTTTATTTTCTATATAAAGAGAGATAAATGCTGCACTACATGCAAATAGTGATAGAAATATTCCCACATTAATTATCAATAAGGCTCTTTTAGAATTTTTTTCCAATGCAAAATAGGTCATTAGCATTGAAAATTTTAAAAATTTCATAAAATCAATTTATTAAATTTATGAGATAATTTAAAACTAAATATATTATTAATGTACTAGTTGAAATATTAATAAAGCTAGTTATTGAAATATTGTAATATCTTTTATTAAATATAATACTTTGCCTTTGTCTAATTTTGAGATTCTTAAAAATTAAATAAGCTCTTATCGAAAATATAAGTAGTATAAAATAAGCCACTTGATAACTTATTAGTGTGCTAGCAAAACTGAAATTATACAAGCCGTGCATACCCACAGGAATAAAAAGTGCTAAAAACAAGTTTAAATAGTTGTATTTTTTTTCAAAAATACTCTGAGAAATTAAAAATCCCATAATAATTCCGCATAACGCGTGCATTGGTATTGCTGTAAAAGCTCTCACTAATGCAATATCAAATGAAGGATTTTTCTCAAAATATAAAACGTAATCAATATTTTCATACGCTGCAAATCCTAGAGATGCTGCTATTCCATAAATCACTCCATCCATTGGTTCGTCAAAGGCTGTTTTACGTGTACAATAAAAAATAATTACACAAGCTTTAAAAAACTCTTCAACAAAAGCTGCTCTAATAAAATTTTGAAAAAATAAGTAAGTCTCACCTTTAAAATATTCTTTACTATAATCATCCAACAATGGAATTATTAAATCTATAGCTAAAACAGTAGCACAACCAAAAAGAAATGTTTTAAAAACTATTCTAGGCGGCTCTGGAAATTGGTCTTGTTTGTAAGCATATAAAACTAAAACTACGGCAGGCAATATCGCAGCCAATAAGTACAAAAAGTACATTTTATTTTTTTCTTCTACGTCTTTTTATTGATGGTGAGGAAGTATTCGATGAACTTTCTTTTCCACTTAAGAATTTTCCTAAAAAAGCTAATGGAGCTAATAATATCCACCAAAATTTGGCTAATTTAACAAGTATTCCAGTTTTAGCTAAAGCTTTGACACCTAATGAACCCGCAACTAAACTTCCTATTCCAACTGCCGCAATTTTGTCTCCTGGTTTATAATCAGAATGTCTAAAGCCATCTTCAAAAATAACACCATTGACAAAATCTTTTGAAAAATCTGATTGATATTTTAAATCCATATCTTTTTGATAGCTTACAACGAATGCACTTTCTAAATAACCTTTTTTACCTAAAATTAAATTCTTAGACTCCATAGACTGTTGACCGCTATTCCAATCTACTTTGTAAGAGTAACTAACTGATTTATTTTTTTCATTTAAAGTTGGCTTAAAAATCCAATCAATTTTATTTACGTAATCTAAATTTTTATCTTTGAGATAAGTTGCATTAGATTTTGCAATTTCTCTTAATTGAGATAACAAATTCTTTGAGTCAACACTTTTCCAATCATCTAACTTGACATAACCATCATCAATATAATCTAGGTACACATCATAACCTGTGCCTCTTATATGCATTACTACATCTTTTTCTGCTGGGAGGCCGAAAGTCCACCAACTATACTGATTTATATCATTGAAATTATCTAAATATATTTCATCACCTAAAATAAGAACTTTAACATTTGCTTTTTTTACAAAAACATTATGTTCTTTATTATCAAGATTTTTCCAATTAAGAGTTTCAACCTTCTTAATCCACTCATCATCACTTAAAAGTTTTTTTTCTAAAGCTTGTACGTGAGTAAAAATTAATAAAAAAAATATTATTGAAAATATTTTTTTCAGAATTTTATTTCCAATCAGCCTTGACTAAAGCTCCGCCTATCAATCCTATAATTATTGGACTAAATCTTGATATACCATCTGGTAAAAATGGAGTTAAATTATATCCCATATATGATAAACCAAAATCGGCTAAAGCAAATATTATAAGTAAAAATCCTATGCCTTGCATTATTTTTTTCATAATTAAAACTCTCAAATTCCTATATTAAATTCAAGTTAATTATTCTCTTTTTTTAGTTGTATTTTATTAAATAATTATCCATATATTTGACGATGAAAAAATTAAAAAAACAAAATTTCATAGTAAATTTATGGAACGGTAATGAGTCATTAGGAACAAGTTTTTGGGCTGTTTATATTATTGGAGGAACAATAGTAAGCCTTCCTGCGTTTATACTTCCAGAAACTAGTTATGCAATTCTCTTTTTTGTTCCTTTTCAATTTGTTTACATAGTATGGGCAATAGTTGGTACATGGAGATCTGCATCAAAGTTTAAACCTAAAAAAAAACAATGGGCTTGGGGAACTATTGCTCAAGTGTATATTGTGCTTTCTGTTTTGAGAATATTAATCAGAGTCGCTACAAATCTTAATTAATTTTTATTTTCATCATCGTTATTAGATGATTGATCATTATTTTCTGATTGAGGATCTTCTTCAGTAGTTTCTGTCGGAGTTTCCTCTTGAACTGGTTGCTCTGGTTCTGGCTGAGGTTCTAGCTCTGAATACGTCTCATCTTGAGTTGGTTCCTCTTGAGGTTCGGGAGTTGGATCTTGTTGGGATTGCTGAGCTCTAGCAATATCTGCTGCACTTTTCGGCGTTGGCTCTCTTCTCATAAAGAAATATATTCCAGCAGCGATTACAGCAATCGCTCCTAATATATAAAGAATAATATTTAGCGCACTAATTCCTTTTTCTTCGGTTGCTTCCTCAGTTTCTTCCACAATTGGCTGAACTTCTTCTTCCTCGGGTTTGGCGTCTTGTTCTTGAACTGGTTCATTATTAACTTCTTCTTCGGGTTTAGCATCTTGTTCTTGAACTGGTTGAGCACTTACTTCTTCTTTTGGCTCTTCTTGTACCGGTTCAGGTTCTTTTGCCGGCTCAGGTTCAGGCTCAGGTTCTTTAGCCGGCTCTGGTTGTGTTTCTGGTTCTGGTTCGGCTTCGGGTTCTGGTTTTGTCTCTTGAACAACTGGAGTTGTCACCTGTGATTCTGGAGCTTTAGCTTCTTCTTTTTGACTACTAGGTTTAGGATCAATTACACCCGTAGCTACAAATACAACGCTAAAAAAAATAACAGTAATAAGATCCATAACTCTAATCTAGTGTTTTATAATTAAAATTCACTCACAAATATGAACACTTTGAGTTTAGTATGTGTACAAAAAGTAGTGGAATTTGTCGATTTTTTGAAAATAAATAAATTATTACTCGGGTTTAAAAATTAAACATAGGCCATTATTACAAAATCTTTTACCTGATTCTCTAGGTCCATCATTAAAAACATGTCCGTGATGTGCTCCACATTTAGCACAATGATACTCAATTCTTTCCATTCCAAAAGAACGATCTATTTTTGTTTTAAATGCGCCTGGTAAAGCCTCAGAAAATGACGGCCAGCCTGTGCCACTGTTAAATTTTGAGTTAGAGGCAAAAAGCTTATTCCCACAATTAGCACAATGATAAAAACCTTTTCTTTTTTCATTTAATAAGTCACTTGTAAAAGGTCTTTCTGTCCCCTCATTAAACATGATATTTTTTTGTTCTTTAGATAAGTTAGGATTTATGATTTTTTTAGTGGCAGCAAAAATAGTTTTGAAGGGGAAAATAATCGCTATGATTGAAAGTCCTAAGATTTTGCTGAATATTCTTTTACTTAACTTCATAATATTAATTTAATATATATATGATATGAAAACAATTTTCTTGTTTTTTTTAACAATTTATATTGCTTATTATCTTTTTAGACCTGTAACAAAAAAAGAGATTAAAAAATTTAACGATCCTGACAATTGGTCAAATATGGGGTTTTAAAGCTTTAAGGTGCTCTATGATACTCTCAGATAAAGCTTGTAAATCATAACCACCTTCTAGAAAAGAAATCACTCTTCCGTTAGAATGAGTGTTTGCTACATCCACAATATTTTTTGTTATTTTAAAAAAATCTTCTGACTCTAGATTAATATTGGCTAAGGGATCTCTTTTATGAGCATCAAAACCTGCTGAAATTAAAATCACCTCAGGTTTGAATTTATCTATGGGTTTTAGAACTTTTTGGTCGAATATTTTTATAAATTCATTACTTCCAATACCAGCTTTTAAAGTTGCATTAAAAATATTTCCAACTCCTGTTTCATTTTCTGCCCCAGTCCCTGGAAATAAAGGAAATTCATGACATGAGCCATACGCTACAGATTGATCCTTATAAAAAATCTCTTGAGTTCCATTACCATGATGTACATCAAAATCTATTATTGCTATTTTATTGAGACTATATTGTTTTTGTAAATATTTTGCTGCTACTGCCACATTATTAATAAAACAAAATCCATTAGCTCTTATAGTTTCTGCATGGTGACCAGGAGGTCTTACTGCACAAAATGCGATTTCATTGTTTTTCATAAGATCATTTACTGCAGCAATGCCAGCACCGCATGATCTGAGTATCGCATTTTCACTATTTGGGCAAAGCATAGTATCAGCATAGGGTTCTTTTTCTACGCCTATAATTCCTTTTTTAGGAATATTAGAAAAAATATTTTTAATATGCTCTTTTGGATGAACTAAGGAAACAATTTCTAAGTCAACTAAAGGAGCTTCTCTAAAATTAGCTTTTAAATTAGATGATTTTATTGAATTAATAATACTATCTAATCTTTCTTTTTTTTCGGGATGACCATTACCGTTAAATTTTTTTAAACAGTCCTCATGAGTGTAAATAATCATAAAAAATTATTTAAGGATTCTGCTGCTAATCTTGAAGGTGAATTTTTTGTTTTGAAACCTTTTAAAATTAATTGAACACTCTTAACTTGCTCATCCATTTTTTCAGGATTATCAAGATACTGTGAAGTGCATTCAAATATTCTTTTTGGATTACAATCAGATTGTAGTAACTCTGGTATAATTTCTTTTTTTGCTGCTATATTTATAATATTTGCAAATTTTGTATTAACCAACATTTTAACAATTAAAAAATTTATTAATCCCATTTTATATAAAATTATAGATGGTATTTTTGCATTACAAATCTCTAATGAAACTGTACCAGATTTAGCTACCGCAAAAACTGATTTTTGTAAAATATGTTTTTTTATTTTATTATCACTTATCACTTCACAATTTTTAAGATTATTTTGTTTTAGATATGATTGAATTAAATTTGAATATTCATTTGTTGCATGAAAAACAAAAGTAAAATCATTATATTTTTTATTCATTAGTTTGATAAAATCTATTATAATCGGAGTTAGTACTATGATTTCTGATTGACGACTTCCTGCAAAAATTGAAATCAAGGCTTTATTTTTTCCTAGAATTTCATTTATATCAATTCCGCTCTCTTGCTTTTGTTCTAATAAAGGATGACCTACAAATTCATTGCTAATATTCTCTTTGTCAAAATAAGGTTTTTCAAAATCAAATAATAACAAGACATGATCTATGAATTCTTTTATCTTTTTAACTCTTTTCTCTCTCCATGCCCAAACTTGAGGCGCTACGTAATGAACAGTTTTAATTGCTTGATTATTTTTTTTTACCTTTTCTGCAACTCTTAAAGTGAAATCAGGACTATCAACTGTAAACAGTATATCGGGTTGAAAATCATTAATAGCTTTCACTGTTTCATCAATTTTTTTTTTAATCTTAAAAATATTAAATAAAACTTTCGTAAATCCCAAATAAGTTACTTCTTTAAGATCGTATATTGTTTTTATTCCTAATTTTTCTAAATTTTCTCCACCAACAGAAAGATAATTAATGTTAGGATTAATTTTTTTTAAGTTTGATATTACTTCTGAAGCCAGCTTATCTCCTGAGGCTTCTCCTGTTAGTATAAATATCTTTTTCATTTTGAAAGTGTCCAAACAGAACCCTGGTCATTAATTAAAAAAATTCTTCCTGTATTTTCTTGAATTTCAATATCTCTTATTCTTCCAATTTTTTCTTTAAAAATTATTTCTTCATTTATAAATTTATTATTTTTAAACCTAATTTTTCTAAGAGATTGATCTCGAAGCGAAGTAATCAAAGCGTCACCGTTCCATTCTTTAAATTCCATACCTTTATATATAATCATTGAGCTGACAGCTATAGACGGCACCCAATATTTTATTGCTTTAGTAAAACCTTTTTTCCATTTTCGACCAATCTTTGTTCCCGTATAATTTGTCCCTCCCCAACCAAGAATTTTCCAACCATAGTTTTCGGCGTACTTGGCTTCACCAAACCAATCACCGCCTTTAGCTCCGTGGTTAGTTAAATATATTTTGTTATCATATGGAGATACATCCATTCCTTGAGGATTTCTTACTCCGATTTGATAAATTTCTGGCAACCAATCTTCTTTACCGTTAAATTTCGGGTTATCTATAGGAATACTGCCGTCTAAATGAATTTTAATTATGCTTCCAGGATGTTTTGATGGATCTTGGGCAATCATACCTTGTCCCCTCTCTCCGGCAGTTATAAAAAGAAATTTATCCTTAATAACAAGTCTAGATCCAAAATGGTAACCAGAGTTTATTGGTGGCTCAGCTCTAAAAATATTTTTAAAATTAAGACTGTTATTATCAAAATTAGCTACGGCAACTGAAGTACTTGATTTGCCGCCTCCTCTATTTTCAGAATAAGAGACGAAAACCATTTCATTATAAAAAAGAATTTCAAGCAATCCTCCCTGACCATCTTCCAATATATTTAAATTATGTTTTATTTTTTTAATTTTGTTTTTTTTTAAATCAACTAGTAAAATTTGACCAGATTTCTCTGTTACTAAAATTTTATTTTCTTCTGTAAAAGTTAAGCTCCAAGGGCTATTTAGTCCTGATATTATTTCTTTTAATGCAAAATCTTCTGACCTTAAATTAAAGGTTTGAATAAAAATAAGCATAAAAATAAAAAAAATCTTTTTCATTGTACTAAAATAAACATACTATTTTTGTTGGCAAATTTGATTGCCTCAGATTTATCTAAAAAGATATTATTTTTATGTTTTAAGACTACTCCCTTCAAGCCAGCAGATTTGCATTGTCTTAAGGTTTTCAAGCCAACTGTAGGTAGGTCTATTCTGTTATCTTGTTTTTTTTTAGGAAATTTGACTAAAACCCCATTATTTATATTTTTTTGTTTTTTAATATTTTTTAATAAATATTTAGTTCCTTTTCTTTTTTCTAAAACTACTGAATTATTTCTTCCTACAGCAGCTTGGATATGACTGTAAGGTTTTGATTTATTAAGATATTTAATTGCATTTTTTATATCTCTTCTATCAATGGCATCAGGTTTATATCTTGAATAATTTCCTCTTTTTAAATTTAATTCTGGCGTAAATAAAGTTGAACTTATTGTTTTTATACCTTCTTTTTTTAAAATATTTATTATTTCCTTTAAAATTGCTGCGTCTCCGGTTTTCGATTTTTTAATTAATCTTGATATGTAGTAGATGCCTTTTAAGTCTAATTTAAGTTTTGAAAAATTGGGTTTATTTACTTTACCAGCAAATAATACTTTTTTGCAATTATTTTTTTTTAAAATAGATATTATTTTTCCAAATTGTCCGATTGATGCTTTATGTGAACTTTTATCTTTTTTAAATAAATTTTTGTTAGTCAAATCGATTATTGTATATTTTTTTTTATTTCTAATTTTTCTATATATATATTTTGGAAAATCAGTTTCTCCAAAAATTAGACCAATCATAATTCTATTTTTGTGGGGTGCAGATAGGACGTTTTTTATCTTTTTCTATAAAATTTATCACCTCTGAAACTAACTCATTATCTTTATATTCTCCGTTGATTCTGCTGAGGTTTTCATGAAAATTTTCTGAAGCAAATATTTCTTTGTAAGCTTTATCTAATCCCATTATTTTCTTATTATCATATTTTTTTCTTCTTAGCCCAATTAAATTTATTCCTTGCAAATAATTTCTATTACCAATCGATAAGCCAAAAGGAATGACGTCTTTTAAAACTCCAGTCATACCCCCAATCATGGCAAGCCTACCTATTCTTGTAAATTGTTGCACAGCTGAATTTCCTCCAATAATTACATTATCTTCAATAGTAACATGTCCGCCTAATGGAACATTGTTAGCAATAATTACATTGTCTCCAATTTTACAATCATGAGCAACGTGGGAAGATATCATTAATAAACAGTTGTTACCTATAATAGTTTTAGAACCACCACCTTCTGTGCCTGGATTTATTGTAACATATTCTCTGATAAGATTATTTTCACCAATTGATAAACTATTTTTTTCATTTTTAAATTTAAGATCTTGTGGTTGTGTGCCTATACTTGCAAAAGGGAAAATCTTAGTCCCTTTTCCAATTTTTGTATAACCTTCAATATGAACATGAGAAACAAGTTCTACATTATCAGCTAATTCTACGTTTGGACCAACATAACAAAATGGACCAATTACAACTTTTTTTGAAATTTTAGCTTTTTTGTCTACTACACTTGAATTATGAATCATTTTTTTCTGTCTACTATAGTTGCAGACCATTCGGCATCTGCCATTCTTTTACCTTCGACTTTTGCTGTTCCTTTATATTTCCAAACTCTACCATGTGATCTAATCGCTTCTATTTCCAAGTGAAGTTCGCAATCTGGTATTACGGGATTTCTAAATCTAGCCTTGTCTACTCCCATTAGATAAACTAATTTATTTTCATATTCTTTAGGATCAATGCCGTATGCAGTTAATGCAGCGGCAGCTTGACCAAAAGCCTCAACAATTAGTACACCCGGCATCACTGGTTGATTTGGAAAATGTCCTTGTACGTAAAATCCATTTTTCTTTACGTGCATAATTGCTGTTGCAGATTTTAAGTGGACAATTTTGGTTAATTTATCAATCAAAAGCATCGGCTCTCTATGAGGTAATAGTGTCTCAATAGCTTTTTTATCTAACTCTTTTTCGCTCATACTTTCTTTTTTAAAAAATCTTTTAATGGAACAGCAGGATAACCCATTATTATTTGATTATCTTGAATATTTTTAACCACTCCACTGCCTCCGCCTATCTTAACGTTATTCCCAATATTCAAATGACCAGAAATACCAGCTTGTCCACCTATAGAAACATTATTTCCAATTTGAGAACTTCCAGCAAATCCAACTTGGCCAGCTATCATGCAATTTGATCCAATCTTTACATTGTGAGCAATATGGACCTGATTATCAATATAAGTATTATCCCCTATCGTAGTGTCATCAATTGATCCTCTGTCTATTGTACAGCCAGAGGCAATTTCAACATTATCTGATATGATGACTTTGCCAATATGTGGAAATTTTATATTTTTCCCTTTTATTGGAATAAATCCAAAGCCTTTTTGACCAATTTTACAATTATCCTGTATCACAACGTTATTCCCAATTATTGTGTTTTTAATTATTACTCCTGAATTTATTGTACAATCACTACCAATTTGAACATTGCTTTCTAAAATTGTATTAGATCCTACGATTGAATTTTTACCAATTTTTACATTTTTGCCAATTAAAACATTATTACCAAATTTAACCTTACTAAAATTATCCTTTTTCACAATTTTTAAATTTAAGTCTGGATAATCAATATCTGCATTCGGATAAATAATCTTAAGTGATTTAGCCAATTCTAATAATACGTTACTGACTATTATTGCTTCAGTATTTTTTGGCAAATAAACACTTAATTTTTCTGTAGTAATACAAGCTCCAGCTTGTGTTTTAGCGGCTTCAGATTTGTATTTAACTGTGTCTAAAAATGTAAGATCGTTCTTTTTTGACTTCAATAAAGGTTTTACGTCATTAATAATAAAATTTTTTTTAAATTTATAATTCTTAAAAATACTATTTAAAGTAACTTTTTCTTTTTCAAAAAATATATTTAATGACATTCAAATTTAATTGAATTTAATTGATTTCAACTTTTTGTTTAACAAAGTTATTATATCCTTCGTAATATCAAGATTATCATCTGCTAATAAGAGGTTTTTTTTATCAATTACCATTCTAATTTTTTTCTCTAACATATAATCTTTAATAATTGGATTTAAGTTTTTTAATAGCTCTTTCCTTGCATTACTTCTTTGCTTGGCAACATCATTTAAAAGATTATTTCTCTCTTTTTGTAAATTAGAAACCTTATTTCTTAACTCATTTACTTTTTTTTTATACTCCTCAGCTGAAATAATTTTTTTTTGAGCTACTATCTTTTTTTCTTCCTCTTGAAGATTTTTTTCCTTTACTTTAAGTTTTTTTATACCATTATCTAATTTGCTTTTTAATGTTTGCTGTGCTTTTTTTCCAGCATCACTTTGATTTAATATATATTTAAAATCTAAATAGTGTGGTACTTCTGCATAAAGTAAAGATTGAAAATTTAGCACAAAAATTAATATTGCTAATTTTATTATATTTTTCATATTAAAAAGTTGTTCCAAGGTTAAAGTTGAAGCTTTCCGTTTTATCCGAACTTGTTTTTTGCAATACTGTAGAGAAGACAAAAGACATTGGCCCGATTGGTGAGTTCCAATTAGCCGCCACTCCTGTAGAAGACCTTACTTTATTACTATTATCTAAAGAACTATCATAATCAACGCCCCAAACATTTCCAAAATCTAAAAACAAACTTAAATCAGTGTTTGAATCCTCTGGTAAAAAGTTTGGTAGATTTGCCTCCAAATTCAATGCTGCTGCATAGTTACCCCCGATATGATCGCTTCCATCAACAGGACCAACCTTGCCTCTTTCGAACCCACGAAGTCTGTTAGAACTTAATGATTTTCTTTTACTAAGTCTTACATCATCATCTATACCATTTACGCTTGACAGAAAAAGTTTTGTTGCCGTAACAACATCCTCTGAAAAAGAAAAATATTTACTAGCAGATAAGGTGTTTCCTATAAAAGCTTTATCTGCATATAAGGGTAAAGTTTGATTAAATGATATAATTGAGCCATCAGTTGGCATAAACTTTCTATCACGCTTATCGAAAGAAAGTCCATAGTTAGCAGAAATTTCTGAAAACTCTCCACTTTGTTTTTTTAAAGAATCTGAAGCGGAGTCTAAGGTTTGTAAATCATCATAAGAAGTTGCTAAACCTAAACTTAAATTTATATCTTTATATTGTTCGAAGCTTGTTAGAACTTCAGCTGTAATAATCGAATTTTCATAACCTCTAGTAGGCACATCATTTTTCTCACTTCGAAGCGAGTAATAAATAGAATTACCAAGAAAATCATAGTTAGGATTTAGATAACTAAATGTACCAGATAAGGACTCTTTATCTACTTCCAAATCAAAACCCAACTGTTTACCTTCACCAAGGTAATTATTTTCTTTAATTCCAATAGCGAAACTTCCTCCATTAGTGCCAATGCCTGCACCAGCAGATATCTCACCTGTTGGTTTTTCCTCAATATTTATCTTAATATTTTTTAAATTATCTTTACTTCCTTCTTCGACTTCGTAATTAACATCTTTAAAAATATTTCTAGCTTTCAATTCAGATACAGATTTATCTAATCCTATTTTTGTGAAGGGATCGCCCTCATCTATAATTAACTCACCTCTTATTACACTCTCATCAGTGACATTATTTCCTAAAATATCAATTCTCTCGACTAAATTTTTTTCTCCTTCAAAAATATTAAAAACTATAGAAATTGTATTTTTACCTAAATTTTCTTGAACATTATGTTCAACAAATTGTAAATTATTATCCTCTATTAAATTATCAATATTATCCAAAAGTTTTTTTATCTTAAAAGGGGAATGATATGTTCCGATATATTCTTTGTAAAAATCTTCTAAAGGAAAGAAAATATCTTTATCAAAAACTGAGTCTACATTAGTCGATATTTGATTTATTACAAACCTTTCTCCTTCATTAATTGAATAAGTAATTTCGGCGTCCCCCGCTTCATTTATTTTTGCTGTTTTAGAGTTTATCTCTACGTTATAAAATCCATTTGACCTGTAATAATTTCTTAACAACCTTTCATCTAATTGAATCAAATTTTCACTTAAACTTGTATTCTTAGAAATAACTTTCCAAAATTTATCTTCCTCGGAAGCAATAATTTCTCTTAATCTATTTGATCTTACTGATTTATTCCCTAAAAAATTAATTTTTTTAATTTTTGTCTTATTGCCTCTTTCAATTTCTATTATTAAATCAAAATTGTCACTATCAATTTCTTTTACTCTAGCATTAACTTTTGCAAAATTATAACCCAAATATGAATAAACGTTTTTAATATTTTCAACATCTTTAGCTAGATAAGATTTTATAAAAGATCTTTTTTCCTTTAGTTGCATCGACTTTTTAATTTCATCTTTAAATTTATTACTTTTCTCACCAATAAGTATTAATTGATTTAAAACTGGATGCTCTTTTAGATTTATTATTAAATTATCTTTATTTAATGTAATTTGAACATCTTCAAAAAAATTCGTAGAGTATAAATTTCTAATAACCTTGTTAATGTCTGCTTCTGAGTAATCTTTTTTTAGTTTTATATCGCCATACAAAATAATTGTTTCATCAGAAATTCTTTTATTGCCATTAATAATAGTATTGTTTACGATTTCGGCTTTAACAAAAGAAAATTGCAGCGATAAAGTTATTAATATTGTCGTAAAAAATTTTTTCATCAATTATTTATTTTTTCTAAAGTAGTTTTTTTTGCCCAGTCATTAATAGCGTATATTTGATTTATGTTTTTAGGTTTTCTTATAGCATAATTTCTATAATTTTTATCTTTAAGGACGACCATTATGTATTTAAAAATGTCATAAAAAGCAATCTTTTTAGCCAAAAATTGATCGACCAAAACTTCATTAGATGCATTAATGATAATCGGCGAAGAAGGTCCTGAATTTATCAATTTTTTCAGTTTAATAGTTGGAAATATATTGTGATTAACGACGTCAAAAGTTAAATTTTTTTTAAATTTTCTTTTTAACTTAGATTTATAAAAATTCTCTATATTAAAATCATTATCAAAAATTGCATTAGCTATTGGAATAATCATAGAATTTTCATGATAGATGAATTTATATAAGCCATTATTAAATTGAATAATCGCATGAACAAAGGAGTCAGGATGAATTAAAATATCAAGTTTATTGTAAGGAATTTTAAAAAGTTTGTGAGCTTCTACTAATTCTAAAATTTTATTCATTAGAGTAGCTGAGTCAATTGAGATTTTTTTTCCCATATTCCATTTCGGATGTTTAAGAGCCTCTTTAGGGCTAATACTTTTAATTTTTTTTCTGCTTGATTTTAAAAAAGGACCTCCAGATGCTGTCAAATATATTCTTTTAATTTCAGCAATTTGATGATTTTGAATTAATTTAAATATTGAAAAGTGTTCTGAATCAATTGGAATAATTTTTGTTTTATTTTCTTGTGCTAATTTTTCTATAAGGTCCCAACCACAGATAATAGACTCTTTGTTTGCAATTAGTAGTTTTCTGCTTTTCTTTAAAAGTAAAAGAGTTGGGTTTAGTCCTGATATTCCTGGTATAGCTGAAATTGAAATATCAATTTTTTTTTTAAATTTTATATCGAGAATATTATTTATTATTTTAGTTTTTTTATTTTTGAATTTTTTTTTAATTTTATTGAAAATAGTATCGTCAGAGATAAAAAAATATTTCGGTTTAAACCTCAGAATTTGCCTATTAATTTCATTAAAATTTTTATTTGCGGAAAGAAAATAAATCTCAAATTTATTTTTTTTTTTATTTATAATTTCTAATGTTTGAACACCTATTGAACCTGTTGAACCTAATATAGATATAGTTTTTTTCATTTAATTCAATATTACAAATATGACAAATCCTAAAGGGATTCCCAAAAGTATTCCATCTACTCTATCAAGAATACCCCCGTGACCGGGTAATATGTTTCCTGTGTCATTTAGTTTTGCTTTTCTTTTCAAGAATGAGAAAAGCAAATCTCCAACTTGACAGAAAATTGAAGTTAAAGTTGCAAATATTATTAGTTTTAAATTTATAGATATTTGAAAATATACGGATAAAAAGAAAACTACTATAACAGACAAAATTATAGAACCAAAAGATCCTGAGTAAGTTTTGTTTGGACTAATTTTTGTAAGTTTTGGACCTTTAAATATTTTTCCAAATATAAAACCGCCAATGTCCGACGCAACACAAGCAAATAATAAAATAATTAAGATTATCTTTAAACCCGAAATATTTGAAAAAAAAAGGAAATAAATACAAAAAAGGAATATGTAAATTGAAAAAAAAATATTTATAAAATAATTTACAAATAAATTTAATTTTAATTTTTTTATAATGTTTGCAAACTCTATAATAGCTAGCACGCCGCAAACTAAGAGACAATAAATCATAATAAAATTAAAATTAAAAATTAAAAAGATTAATAAAAATAAAATTAAAGTTGTAAAAAGTCTTTTATATAGGTTTGTCAAAATCATATGTTTCCGAAATTCCTTTGAATTTTGTTATATCTTCTAATAATTTTTCGTAAATCTCTAGAGTTGAAATCAGGCCACAATTTTTTTAGAAAAAAAAGCTCTGTATAAGCTAATTGCCAAAGTAAGAAGTTACTTAATCTTTGATACCCACCAGTTCTAATTAAGATATCTGGATTAGGTATACTTTTAGTATATAAATTTTTTTCTATTTTTTTTATTGTTAGATTCCCTCTTGTTTTTTTTAAAGCGTTTAGAATTTCTATTTTTGAACCATAGTTTAATGCTAAATTAATTATAATTTTTTTATTTTTATTTGTAAGATCTTTAGTTTTTCTCAGTATTAGTTTTAATTCTTTGGAAAACTTCTTTACGTCGCCTAGAATATTAATTTTAATATCTTGTTTTACAATATTATTTAATTCATTAAAAAAATATTCCTTTAAAAGCTTAAATAAAAATGTTTTTTCCTTTTTTGGTCTTTTCCAATTCTCAGATGAAAAAACATAAAAAGTTAATACGGGTATGTTAAGTTTCAATGATTCTTTGACAATTTTTTTAACTGTTTCTACCCCTTTTAGATGGCCAAAATTCCTACCTTTACCTTTTTTTTTACCCCACCTCCCATTGCCATCCATAATAAATGCAATATGGTTTAGGTTGTTCATATTAAACTTATCTCTTTTTCTTTTTCAGTTAATGTTTTCTCTATTATATCTATGTATTTGTCAGTCAACTTTTGAATATTTTTTTCAAAATTTTTATTACTATCCTCTGAAATTATTTTTTCTTTAAGTTTTTTTTTAAGATCTTCATTAGCTTCACGTCTTATATTTCTAATAGCAACTTTACCTTTTTCGCCCATATTCTTTAAAATTTTTATAAGATCTTTTCTTCTTTCTTCTGTCAAATCTGGTATTCTAATTCTAATAATTTGACCATCCAATTGCGGGTTAACACCTAAATCAGATTTTTGTATCGCGCTCTCAATTAGAGTAGTGTTAGTTTTATCCCAAACTTGTATAGAAATTAGTCTTGCCTCAGGAACGCTAATTGTTGCTAATTGTTCAATAGGCATAAGTTGACCATAAACATCGACTTTAATTGTATCTAACATATTTATATTAGCTCTTCCTGTTCTTAGTGTTGAAATATCTTTTTTCAATGAAAGAATACTTTTATCCATTTTTGAGGAATAATCTGACTCTTTAAATTCGCTACTCATTGATTACACACCTTCTCCAACTTTATATCTAATAAAATCCAATATTTTCATCTCTTTGTCTACAGAGTTTTCCTTTAAAATTTCAGAGACCTTTTTTTTTGGATCCATTATCCATAGCTGGCTCAAAAGTGAATTATCATTCAAAAATTTGGTTAATTTTCCTTTTGAAATTTTTTCTGCCATAGGAGCTGGTTTACCTGAATTACTAATCTCTGCTTTTATTATTTCTAATTCTTTATCAATTATATCCTGATTAATACCTTCATTATTTATCGCTAAAGGACTTGATGCCGCGATATGCATCGCAATCTTGTTGCCTATGTCATCGTTTTTTCCTTTTGATATACCGTCTATTTTTACAACAGAAATTATCTTACCTATACCTTTTTCAATTGCTGAGTGAACATAAAAAAAATTAGTTCCTTGAGAGTTTTCGAAAAAATCTGATCTTCTAATTGTAATTTTTTCTCCAATTTTTGAAATTAAATTAACTAAGTTGTCTTTTACAGTAATTCCATTTAACATTTTTACTTGATTAAGTTTATCCAAATCACCTTTTGTATTAAAGTTTATTTCTGATAGCTCTTTACAAAATTTGATAAAATCTTGGTTCTTTGCGACAAAATCTGTTTCGCTGTTTATTTCAATCAAAGAAATATTTCCCTTGCTCTCTTTTACTAAGGCTAAGCCTTCCGAGGCAGTCCTGCTCATTTTTTTGGAGGCTTTTGCTATTCCTTTTTTACGTAAAAACTCGACGGACTTATCTATATCACCTTTGGTTTCATCAAGAGCAAGTTTACAATCTTTAAATCCCACTCCTGTCATTTCTCTTAGTTTTTTAATATTAGCTAATAAATCTTTGTCTGACATTAGAATGTAATTATTAATTATTTATCTTTTTTTTAGACGGTTTTTCATCTACTTTTTCTTCAGACCCCTTAATAAATTTCTCTGCGTCTTTGATTGTTTCTTTTAAAAGATCACAATATAAATTTATTGATCTTCTAGCATCATCATTTCCAGGAATTGGAAAATCTATTCCAGTAGGATCTGAATTAGTATCTAACACGGCAATAATTGGAATTTTTAATTTTTTTGCCTCTGCTACAGCTAGAGACTCAATATTTGTATCAATTACAAATAATAAGTCTGGAGTTTTTCTCATTTCTGATATTCCGCCAAGGGATCTTTGAAGTTTCTCTCTTTCCTTATTAAACTTCAAAATTTCTTTTTTTGTAAATCCAAGATTTTCTTTAGATAGCTGATCATCTAATTTTTTTAATCTCTTGATAGAGTTTTGAATGGTATTCCAATTTGTTAACATCCCCCCTAGCCATCTATAATTAACATAAAATTGACCAGTTTCTTTAGCTAGATCACTTATTTGTTCTGAAGCCTGTTTTTTTGTAGAAACCACTAAAATCTTTCCGCCACTAGAGATTACTTTATGAACTTGCATAAGTGCATTTTTAATAAAATCTACTGTTTGAGTTAAATCGATAATATGAATTGAGTTTTTTTCACCAAAAATATATTTTTTCATTTTTGGATTCCACCTTAGCGTTTTATGACCCAGGTGTACGCCTGCTTCTAAAAGTTGTTTAATGTCTACTTTAGGTACGTTCATATTTTTTCCCGGTTAATCCACCACAGTAATTCCAGTTATCTGGACCGGTAGGGCGATGCCCTTGTAACTGTGTGCGAAATTATCATCACATATATACAATGAGATAAAAAAATCAACTATCTAAACTGTTATTTTTTCTACGTATTTCTTAGCTTTTAGAGCTTTGAATTGATTAAGATCAAATTTTCTATTTTCCTCAAGTGAATAATAAGCCTGTTTTTTTTTGTTTTTAACTATTAAATTAATTTTAGTATCACCTTTCATAGATAGCAAACTTTTAATTTCATCTAGATCATAATTATCTTTTAATTCAATGGTTACTTTGGAATAAGGTTTGTTTATTACTTCGTTTAAACTTAATATTTTTTTTACATTAATTCTTTTTTTTGCACCATCACCAGTAACTCTGTCTTTTTGGAGTGTTAGAACAAATGACTCTGCCTCTTTTAGCTTTTCTCTATTAGCAATTAAAATTTCTGCAAATAAAAATAATTCAAATTCAGCTTTTTTGTCACTAAACTTTACTATCGCATAAGGGGTGCCTTTTGCACTTTTTTTTTCTTGAATAGACATGATAGTTCCTGCAACAAGACTTTCGTTTAAATCATTATCAGAAAATTGATTATAAGAGCTAATATTCAATTGATCAAAAATTTCTTCATACTCGTTCAACGGATGGTTGGTTAAATAAAAACCAATAGATTTAAATTCTTCAAATAAAAGCTCTTTAACTGACCAAGATGAGGAAGGGTTAAAATCAAATTCTTCTTTATTATTAATTTCATCACTAAAAAGATTTGACTGATGATTTTCTCTGTCATCATTTACATTTTTAATTTGTTGAATAATTTTTGGAATCGAATTTAATATTTTGCTTCTATCCTTGTCAAATTCATCGAAAACACCTGACTTAACTAAACCTTCTAATTGAAGTTTATTTACGTCCTTTGCGTTAACTCTATTTATAAAATCAATAAAAGAATTATATTTTCCATTTTTCTCTCTCTCGTTAATTATATTGGATATAGCCTCATAGCCAACATTTTTAATAGCTCCAAGTCCATAATAAAGTTTTCCGTTAATTGCTCTAAAATCAGAAAAACAATTATTTATTGAGGGTTTAATTATCTCAATACCCAATTTTTTAAGCTCTTCTACAAATTCTCTTAATTTAGGAGTATTAGTTAGCTCTGTTGACATAGTGGCTGCTATAAAATCTTCTTTATAGTATGTTTTTAAATAACTTGTTTGATAAGCAATCAAAGCATAAGCTGCAGCATGACTTTTGTTAAAACCATACTGCGCAAAAGGTTCAATTTTTGTGAAAACAAAATTAGCAACATCTTTAGCAATGCCATTTTTGAGAGCTCCATTGATAAATCTTTCTTTTTGTTTATCTAACTCTGCTTTCTTTTTTTTTCCCATAGCCCTTCGTAAAATATCTGCTTCACCTGCTGTAAAACCTGCAAGTGTTTGTGCGATTTGCATTACTTGTTCTTGATAGATAATTATTCCATACGTTGGGGTTAAAATTTCTTTCAGGGTTGGGTGAATATAATCAGGCTCTTTAATTCCATTTTTACAATCATTATAAATAGGAATATTGCTCATCGGACCCGGTCTATATAAAGCAACGAGTGCGATGATATCGTCAAATTTATTTGGTCTCATTTGCTTAATTGCCTCTCTCATCCCAGCACTTTCAAGCTGGAAAAGCCCTGTCGTTTCCCCAGTAGAAAGCATAGAAAAAACTTTTTTATCGTTAAGATCAATTTTGCTTATATCAAGATCAATTTTTTTTAATTTTAATCTTTTGATGGTATTATCAATAACTGTAAGTGTCTTTAAACCAAGTAGATCAAATTTTACAAGCCCGGCGTTTTCAGAGGAATACATATCGTATTGTGTGGATGGTAAAGTTAAATTTGAACTGTGGTCCATATATAAAGGAAATTGATCAGAAAGTTTATCTCCAGCTATTACGACACCTGCAGCGTGAGTTGCCATGTTACGATTAAGCCCCTCTAGTTTTAATGAGAGTTCCAAAAGTTTTTTAACTTTAGTGTTGTTCTTTACTTCTTCTTTGAATCGTGGTTCTCGATCGATTGACTCTTTTAATGTGAGGGGTCTTGACGGATCAAATGGTACCATTTTACAAATTCTATCCACGTGACCATATGAGAGACCTAAAACACGTCCAACATCTCTTAAAACCATTCTTGCCTTTAATTTACCAAAGGTAATGATATGGGCCACGCCATTTTTATATTTTTTCTTTAGGTACTCGAATACTTGATCTCTTTTTTCCTCACAAAAATCTATATCAAAATCAGGCATCGAAATTCGATCAGGGTTTAAAAACCTTTCAAAAATCAAATCAAATTCAATTGGATCAAGGTCTGTAATGTCTAAACTGTATGCAACTAATGACCCTGCTCCAGAACCTCTACCTGGTCCAACTGGAATAGAGTTTTTTTTAGCCCATTTTATATAATCAGAAACTATTAAAAAATAACTGGCATAATCCATAGAATTTATAATGTCTATTTCATGCTTTAATCTATCTTCATAAATTTTGTTGATCTGATTTTTTGATAAGTTTTTATTTTTTTTAAGAACAAAATTTTCTAACCTATTTTTTAATCCTTTTTCTGCTAGTCTTATTAATTCTTCTTCTGGAGAACCGCTTTCTTTACTTGCGATAGAAGGTAATATTGGCTTAGATTTTTTTGGTTTAAAATTAAATCTCAAATGAAAGTTATAATTATTCTCTAAGGCCGCAGGAATATCTGAATATATCTTTTCTAGTTCTTCTTTAGATTTTAAAAAGTGTTGATTATTGTATCTAAATCTATTTTTATCTTCTACGAAATTTTTTTCTCCTATACAAATTAATGCATCATGTGCTTCATACATATCCTCTTCTAAATAAAAAATTTCTTGTGTTGCAATTAAAGGTAGCTTAGAAGATTTTGATATATTAAGTAAATAATTTTCAAAATTTTTTTCTTGTGTTTCGTTATGACGTTGAATTTCTATATACAATCTATCTTTAAAAGAGTTTTTTAAAGAGATTAATATTTTTTCAAAGTCTTTAAGTTTATTTTTAAAAAAAAGTTTACCAAAAAAATTTGTGAAATTTCCAGTAAGTAAAATTAAACCTTCACTATTATCTATAAGATCTTTTAAGCTGCAAGAAGGTTCGGTTATCGCATTATTTTTCAAATAACTTGATGAGGATAATTTGGTTAAATTCCTATATCCTTCCTCTGAAGTTGCATACAATGTAATTTTACCAACTGTATCAGATGTGTTTAGATTTATTTGAGTTCCAATTATTGGGTGAGTGCCTACTTTCGATATTTTCTCTGAAAATTCTAGAGCACCGCATAAATTATAACTATCAGCTAGGCCGATTGATTTAATTTTATTAAACTTACAATAATCTGCTAATTCATCAATTTTAATGGCTCCTTCACATATTGAATATTGAGTGTGTATTTTTAGATGATTAAAATTCTTATTATTAACGAGCATTAACTCGTTTTATATCACCATTAGAAATAAACAACTTGTAATCTGCCCTGTTGGCAAGTTCTCTATTATGAGTTGCAAAAATAATAGTTTTTTTTAATTTTTTTAATTTTAGAAAATAAGAAAATATCTCTTTTGACGTTTTGAAATCTAAATTGCCAGTTGGTTCATCTGCTAATATTAAATTAGTCTCAGCAATTAAAGCTCTAGCAATAGCAACTCTTTGTTGTTCTCCACCGGATAATTGGTTTGGAAAATGTTGTGATCTGTCTAAAATTTTAACAGCTTTGAGAATTTTTTTAGCCTCTTTTTCAGCGTAAGCTAAATTTTCACCTTTAATGATTAATGGCATCATTACATTTTCAACAGCTGTAAAGTCGTTTAATAAATTATTGTCCTGAAAAATTATAGATATATTTTTTCTTCTAGTTTCATCTCTCTTTTCATCTGTAAAATTTTTTGTAAAAGTATCATTTATCTTAATATCCCCTACTGTAGGCTCATCTAACAAAGCTAATAAGTGAAGCAATGAAGATTTTCCAGATCCAGATGGACCAACTAATGCTACCAGGTCTCCCTCTTTAATCTGTAAATTAAGTTTGCTAAATAAAGTAATATTTCCATTAAAATGTTGATAGGTTTTTTTGAGATTGACAGTTTCGATTAAAATTTTATTCATATTTTAACGCTCTAAATGTTTTCATTTTCGAGATATGTCTAGCTGGAATATATGAAGCAATAGCTGAAACTAATAATGATAAAATAAAAATTAAAAATATTGAATATAGATTTATTTCGCTTGGTAACTCCTCTAAAAAATAGATATCGCTTGGAAATATTTCTAATTTAAAAACTTTAGAGAGAAATATTCTTACTTTTTCAATATTTGATGAAAATGTTGTTCCTAAAATGATGCCGGATATTGTTGCAAAAAACCCTATGGTAAAACCTGTTAAAAAAAAAGATTTCTTTATTGATGTATTATTTAAACCTAAAGTTTTTAAAATAGCTATTTCTTTAGTTTTGTTTTTAATTAATATTGTAAGGCCTGAAATAATATTAAATGCAGCAACGATGATTATTAAAGTAAGTATAATAAACATTACATTTCTCTCAACTTTCAAGGCGCTAAAAAAAGATTTATTTAAATCGGACCAGGTGTAGATAAAATAATTTTGATTAATTTTTTCTATTTGTTTTTTGTATAAATTAGCTTCTAACGGATTTTTTAAATAAATTTCTAAGTTTTGATCTTTTGTATCCTTGTCAAAAATTGACAAAGCATCATCTGTTGTTAAGAAGATAATATTCTGGTCAAACTCTACAAATCCAGTGTTAAATATTCCGGCTACATTAAAGCTTTCTTGTTTTGGTAAAGTTCCTAATGGTGTTGAAACGAACGCTGATGACATTAAATTTATACTATCTCCCTCAACTAAATTTAAGTTAAATGCAAGTTCAGATCCTATAAATATACTTTTTTTTTTAAATTTTTTTACATCACCGCTTACAATATTATTTTCTAAAAATTCTTTTATTTTTTTTTCTTCATTATTTACGCCTTTAAAGATAACACCTTTTGCTTGATCATTAATGATTATTATACCTTCACCCGAAAATGTTTTGCTCACAATAATATCTTTAAAATTATTTTTTATTTTAGAGACATATTCTTCATCAATATTCAAACCATTAGGTTGAATGATAATATGAGGATTTAAACCAAGTATTTTATTTGTTAACTCAGTTTTAAAACCATTCATTACTGACATAACAATAATTAAAATTGCTACTCCAAGCATAATTCCTAAAAAAGAAAAAATAGAAATTATTTTTAAAAAACCTTCTTTTTTTTTAGGTCTGAGATTTCTTACTGAAATTAATCTTTCTACTTTTGTGAACAAAATATTATCTTTTAAGTTTAGATTTAATATCTTCTAGGCCCAACATCTCGCTTTCTGAGTTTAATTCTTTAAATTCAAATTTATTTTCTTCAGATTTTGAACCAATAATTATTTGATAAGGAATACCTATTAAGTCATGCTTTTTGAATTTATTTGACATATTTTCATCAACATCATCTAACAATACGTCAATATTTTGTTTTTTTAATTCCACATAAACCTTTTTTGCTTTTTGTAAGTTTTCTTTATTGCTTTTAGTGATACTTGGAATGATGACTATATCAAATGGTGATATTGGCTTAGGCCATTTCATAATGCCATTATTATAGTTTGCCTCTATTGCAGCACCTACGAGTCTAGAAACCCCTATACCATAAGACCCCATTTTAACAGAAATTTTCTTTCCACTTTTATCATCTATTAAACAATTCATTGGTTTTGAATATTTATCACCGAAGTAAAAAATATGCCCAACCTCAATACCTTTTGTTTTAATCTGATTTTTTTTATCAACCTCTATGTTAAATTTTTTTTCGTCAAATTTTTCATCTGTTGCTGCATATATATCTGTAAAATCTTTTCTCATTTTAGAGAGCGAGGTGTCACTAAAATCATATTTGTCTAAATTAATTTCAAATATTCTTTTGTCAGCAAATATTTGGCTTTCGCCAGTTTCTGCTAAAATAATAAATTCGTGAGAAAGATCACCGCCAATCGGCCCGGTGTCTGCTGCCATAGGAATAGCTTTTAAACCTAATCTATTAAAAGTTTTTAAATAAGAGAAAAACATTTTATTGTAAGATTTTTTTGCATCATCATCTGTTAAATCAAAGGAGTATGCATCTTTCATGAAGAATTCTTTACACCTCATTACACCAAATCTTGGTCTTATCTCATCTCTAAATTTCCATTGTATGTGATAAAGAATTTGTGGAAGTGATTTATATGATTTTATACTTGACCTAAAAACATCTGTAATTAATTCCTCGTTGGTAGGGCCGTAGAGCATTTCTCTTCCTTGGCGATCTTTAATTCTCAACATTTCTTCACCATAATCATCATACCTGCCACTCTCTTTCCAGATTTCTGCTGATTGAATGGTTGGCATTAGCATCTCTTGGGCTCCAATATAATTTTGCTCTTCTCTAACTATTTGTTCAATTTTTTTCATTACTTTAAATCCCATTGGCAGCCAAGAATAAATACCTGCAGATGACTGTTTAATCATTCCAGTTTGCAACATTAGTTGGTGTGACTTAATTTTTGCCTCCGCTGGTAAATCTTTAGTTATTGGAATAAATAATTTTGATAGATACATTTTATTGCAAATATTCTCTTAAATTTAGTAAATCAAATTTAACTAGATAATATATTACAATAAAAATTATTGAAGTAATTATCGTAGTAATTAAAAATTTTCTTGCTATTTTGGGATTATTAGGGGCCCCAGGATCAACGCCCTCTAATTTTTCTGTAAATTTTTCTTTATTAGATTGAATTCCAATTGGTAAAACTGAAAAAAAAATTATCCACCAAATCAGTACATAAACTATTATTGAGCCAGTGATTCCCACTAAATTCTCGCTATATTAATATTGGTAAAAGGTTTTTTTCCTGTTTTATCTCTTACAATTCTTCTGCAGTTCTGCTTTATTGTTTCAATTAAATTTTTTTGTTGATTTTTGTTGTCTAGTGAAAAAGTTCTACAAATGTTAAAAATTTCATCTTCCATATCAAAAATAAAGTGATCGGTATTTTCTTTTTCAGGAATTCCTTTAAAAGATATAATTGGTTTTTTTATTTTCCCGTTATTGGATACTAGAAGTGTAATTTCTAAATATCCATTAATCGAGAGATTTTTTCTCTCTTTAATTGACTGGGCATCTGTTTCAACATTAACGTATCCATCTAAATAAATTTTACCAGATGGTGCTTTATCTATAATTTCAGGTTTATCTCCAGGTAATATTTTAATTATATCTCCATTTTCTATTAATAAAGTTTTTGGAACTTGCATTTCTTTTGCAAACGCAACATGCTCAGCCATATGCCGGTGTTCACCATGAACTGGAATAACACACTGAGGTTTAACCCATTTATACATATCCTTCAAATCATCACGGTTAGGATGGCCAGAGACATGAACAAAAGCATTTTCTTCGCTTATCATCTCTATCTTATTTTTTACTATTAGATTTTGTATAGAGTATAATTTCTTTTCGTTACCTGGTATAATTTTAGATGAAAAAATTATACAATCACCGCTCTCCATAAAAACTTCTGGATGTACTCCATTAACTATTCTATTCATAGCGCCCATAGGCTCTCCTTGACTTCCAGTTGCTAAATATAAAATTTTATTTTTTGAAACTTTTTTTGCATCCCTTGGATCTAAAGGCTCAATTAATCCTTTAAGATAACCGCATTTTCTTGCTGCTTTATATATTCTTTGCATAGATCTTCCGACTAAACAAATATTCCGTCCTGTCTTTTTCGCGCAATAGAAAATAGTCTCCATTCTAGCCACGTTAGATGCGAAAGATGTTACCAAAATTCTGTTAGTTTTGATTTCCATAATTCTTAACAAACTATCTCGCACATCAGACTCTGAGCCTGACCTGCCGGGGCTGAAAATATTTGTTGAGTCGCATATCATTGCAGATACACCACTATCTCCTATAGATTTTAATTTTCTCTCATCTATTTGACTTCCTATTAATGGATTAGGATCAATTTTCCAATCACCAGTATGGAGGATTGTACCCAAGGGAGTTTTAATACTTAATCCGTTAGGCTCTAAGATAGAATGAGTTAATGTCACGAAGTCAATCTCAAACGCACCAAGCTTGATTTTACTATTCAAAGGCACAACTTTTAAATAAGAGGATATATCAATTTTTTTTTCTTTGAATTTTTCTAAAATTAGTGCAGCAGTGAATGGAGTAGCGTAAATCTTACACTTTAAATTAGGCCAGATATGAGCAACAGCACCAATATGATCCTCATGAGCGTGTGTTAAAACTATTCCAAGTAAATCATCTTTTTTATCAATTATAAACCCTGCATCAGGCATTATCAGATCAATACCGGGAACGGAGTCATCGGCAAAAGAAACGCCCATATCTACAATTATCCACTTTTGATTATCCTCTTTACCGTAGGCGTACAAGTTCATATTACCACCTATTTCTCCTGATCCCCCTAAAGGACAAAAAAGTAATTCTTCTTTACTCATAATAATTCTTTATAAACATTTGATAAACCTTTAACAGTTATATCTTGATCAACTATAGTATTCTTTTTAATCAATTTTTTAAAAAAATTTGCATAGCCTCCTGTTAATATAATCTTATACTTAATTTTATTTTTAGAAATTATTTTGTTGATAATATTGTTTACTAATCCTTCGTATCCCCAGACAAATCCAGCATTTAAAGCCTCTTTAGTATTTTTTCCATAATTTTTCTGATTTGAATTTAAATCAACCGTAGGAAGTAAAGCTGTGGCTTTACTCAAATTTTCGATAGAAAGTTTAACTCCAGGTGCGATTACACCTCCTTCATACACACCATTTTTAATAACATCAAACGTCGTTGCAGTCCCAAAATCTATGACTAAACAATTGTGAAATTTTTTTGCTCCAATTGCGTTCGCGACACGGTCTGAACCTAGTTGTTGTTTATTTTTTATATTAATCTTTATAATTTTATTTAAATTTAAATTTTTAAGTTCTAAAATTTTATATTTTGTACGCTTTAATTTTTTTTTAATATTCCTGAATACATTAGGAACAACGCTTGAAAATAAAAAAATAAGATTTAAATCCTTATTTATCTTTTTTTTAGCAATTGTATTTAAGAAATTACCTCTATACATCTTATTAGTTTCAAAATTATATGATCTTAATATTTTAAACCTATTATTTAAAACACATATTTTTGTAGAAGTATTACCTATGTCACCGATTAAAAATTTCATATTTTTTTTGTGAATTCTTTTAACCCTGAAAAAGAATTTCGATAAGCTTTTAATAATAATCTTTCATAATTTTTTTTAATCATAATAAAAAGTTTTTTATTATCTATATTTTTATTTGTAATTTGTTTCAAAGAAGTTGACAAAAAATGACTATTTTTTGGATTTAAATTGGTATTTATTCCTATTCCAACTATTAAAAATTTTTTTCCGTCATTAATAACAGTTTCTTGCAAAATTCCACAAATTTTTTTTCTTTCAAATAAAAGGTCGTTTGGCCATTTTATCTCTATTTTATTTGAAAATTTTTTAATAAGAATACTTTTTATGAAATAAGAATTTAAAACTGCAAATTTTTTAGAATTTATTTTCATTTTACTCATATCAAAAAAAATAGTTAAAAAAAGATTTCCTTTTTTTGAAATCCATTTTTTACCCATTGTTCCTCTACCTTTTGTTTGTTTTTCTGATAAGATTATTGTTGGTCTAATATTTTTTTTCTTAATTAGTCTATGAGCTATATCATTTGTACTTTTAACACTTTTAAATTTAAGTGATTTCAACTTCATTAATTCAAAAATAATATATCTACTGCATTATTCAAAACTGAGGGATATAGGAAGAACGTTAAAAGAAAACTGCAGCTTATTAAAATCGATAATTGTGCGAATTTATTTTTTGTTGCGTCAAAACTAATCACGCTGTCATCAAAATAAATGGTCTTAATTATTCTAAGGTAATAAAAAGCTGATATTACAGTAGTTAACAATCCTATTATTGCTAATACATACATCTTTTGTTCGACCACAGCTGAGAAAACGTAAAATTTTGCGAAAAATCCTCCGAGTGGAGGTATGCCCGCTAAAGAAAATAGAATTACTAAAAATGAGATAGCCAAAACTGGATGTTTTTTTGAAATCCCTGATAAGTCAGATATATTTTCTTTATACTGACCATCTTTCTTTAATAAGTACAAACATGAAAAAGCTCCAATATTCATTACAACATAAATAGCAATATAGACTATTGCGCTCTCATAACCTGGGATAACTCCTGTTGCTACACCAGCTAAAGCGTAACCTATGTGTCCTATTGAACTATAAGCCAATAATCGCTTTATGTTTTTTTGTCCAATTGCGGCAACTGCACCTAAAATCATCGATGCTATAGATATAAAAATAATTATAGTTTGCCACTCCATTAATATTTTTGAAAAAGGAATAAACATAAACTTAATCATAACTGCTAGTCCGGCAACCTTTGGGACTACTGCAAAATAACTTGTTATTGAAGTTGGCGCGCCTTCATATACATCTGGTGTCCACATGTGAAAGGGAACAGCTGATACTTTAAATGCAAGACCAACTAAAATAAATACCATGGCAAAAACTGCACCTGTATTTTCCTTATTTAGCTCGTTAGAAATTAAATCAAAATTTGTTGAACCTGTGAATCCATATAATAAAGAGCAACCGTAGAGTAATAAACCTGATGATAAAGCACTTAATACAAAATATTTAATACCAGACTCAGAAGATTTTAAATTATCTCTGTCAATTGAAGCTAAAATATATAGCGACAAAGATTGTAGCTCTAAGCCTAAATAAAATAAAATTATATCATTAGAACTTACCATAAAGAACATTCCTAAGATTGATAATAAAATTATTATTGGATACTCAAATTTTGCTAATTTATTATCCAAGATAAAATTTTTTGAAGAATTCAGAACAAATAAGCTTGAGACTAGTATCAAAATTTTAAAAAAGTTGGAAAAAGCATCACGCGTAAAGCTTCCTAAAAATATTTTCTCTACGTTATTTGAGCTGTTTAAAATTATTGCGATAGTCAATAAAATTATAAGTGAAGTTAAGTTAAAGATTAAATTGAAACTATTTTTTATAAATACCCCGACCATCAAAATTGAAAATATAGACAGAGTTAAAAAAATTTCTGGTAGTAGTGTATATAAGTTGTTAATCATATTAATTTAAACCACCCGTTTTAAGATCAATTTCATAATTATTAATTAAATTGTCTACTGAAACACTAAAAGTTTCCATTAAAGGAACTGGATAAAAACCAAATAAAATAACTAGCAAAGCTAATAAACCTAACATAATCATCTCTGATCTATTAACATCTTTTAATTTTTTTATTTGATCATTTTTTGTTTCACCAAAAATAACTCTTTTTGTAAGCCAAAGCATATAGGCAGCACCCAAGACAACACCAAACGTGGCTAGCATAGCAACTAAATAATTTTTCTGAAAGGAACCTGTTAAGACCAAAAATTCACCTAAAAAGCCGGACGTTCCTGGAAGGCCCAATCCAGCTAGAGCAAAAACAATAAATAAAAAAGAATATTTTGGTAAATAACTCACTAGACCACCGTATGTGCTAATCATTCTAGAGTGTAATCTGTCATAAACAACACCTACACAAAGGAATAGTGCTGCTGAAATCAATCCATGACTAATCATTTGAAAAATACTTCCTTCAATTCCTTGTTTGGTAAATGTAAAAATCCCAAGAGTAACATAACCCATATGGGCAACTGAAGAATAAGCTATTAATTTTTTCATATCCTCTTGCATTAACGCGACCAAAGAAGTGTAAATAATTGCAATAATACTTAGTGCAAAAATTAAAGGTGTAAAGTATTCTGAAGCTAGTGGAAACATGGGTAGTGAAAATCTCAAAAAACCATATCCAGCCATTTTTAAAAGTATAGCAGCTAAAATTACTGAACCAGCGGTAGGCGCTTCGACGTGTGCATCAGGCAACCAGGTGTGTACTGGCCACATAGGCATTTTTACAGCAAAAGAACTAAAAAAAGCTAACCATAATAAGTTTTGATACTCTTTGGGTATCTTAATTTCATAAATTTGAATAACATCAGTTGTCCCAGTTATCCAATAAATTGCAATTATTGCAACAAGCATTAAAACTGATCCTAAAAGAGTAAATAGAAAAAATTTAAAGGCTGAGTACACTCTTCTAGGCCCGCCCCATACACCAATTATTAAAAACATTGGAATTAATCCTGCTTCAAAAAATAAATAAAATACAACTAAATCTAATGAGCAAAAAACTCCAATCATGAAAGTTTCTAATATTAAAATCGCTATTAAAAATTCTTTTACTCTGTCTTTCACGCTGTTTATGCATGAGATGATGCAAATTGGGGTTATTAATGTTGTTAGAACTATAAAAAGAATAGAAATTCCGTCTACACCTAATTTAAATTTAATAAAATCATTTATCCAAGCTTGTTCCTCTAAGAATTGGAAATCTGCCGACGCATTATCCATTGAATACCAAACAAATAAGGATAAAATAAATGTTGCTAAACTACTAAACAAAGAAATGTAAATCGCACTAATATTATTTTTTTTTTCTCTAGATAGGAAAATAAAAAAAGAACTTATTAATGGTAAGAATATAAGAGTAGATAAAATAGGAAAGTTCATTTTTTAATTTAGAATCAAATATGTTAGTAGAATTGATAAACCTATTAACATTACAAAAGCATAATCATATATAAAACCTGTTTGAAAAATACCTGCTTTGTCAGAAAGTTTTTTTATTAATTTTGAAATGCCATCAGGCCCAAATCTATCTATAAAACCTATATCACCTTTTTTCCATAAGAAAGAGCCAATTTTTTTAGCAGGACTAACAAATAATAATTCGTATAGTTCATCTATATACCATTTATTAAGTAAAAAATTATAAAGTGGAGAGTTGGTATTTTTAAATTCCTCTAAAATTTTCTTGTTTGAAATAAAATAGTAATATGAAATTGGTATAGATATTACTACTAACACTGGTGTTAAAATTAAAAACCAGAAAGGTATCGGATCGTGTTTTATCTCATTTAAAAAAAATATTGATGACTGCCAAAAGTCGTTACTATGATGGCCAATAAATGTGGTTTTGAAAAAATAACCAGAAAAAATTGCACCAACAGCTAAAAATAATAAAGGACCTAACATTAAAAATGGAGACTCATGAGTTTCATTGATTGGTACTTTCAAATTATTGTATGGACCGTGAAAAGTTTTAAAAAATAGTCTCCAAGAATAAATTGAAGTTAGAAAAGCTGTAAAAATCCCAATAGCTGCTGCATAGTTTCCTAAGGAAGAATTTCTTAAATAGGCAAATTCAATTATTGCATCTTTAGAATAGAAACCAGACAAAAAAGGAAATCCAGTTAACGCCAAAGTTCCTATCAACATAAAAACATAGGTATAAGGAAGTTTTTTTCTTACGCCACCCATATTCCTTATATCTTGTTCATCTTTAAACGCATGAATGACAGAACCCGAACCTAGAAATAATAAAGCTTTAAAAAAAGCATGGGTAAACAAATGGAACATTGCTACATGATAAGCGCCTACACCAGCAGCAAAAAACATATAACCTAATTGACTGCAAGTTGAGTAAGCAACTATTTTTTTGATATCATTCTGAACAAGGGCAACTGATGCTGCAAAAATTGCGGTTATCATTCCTACAACTGTAACTAGGTTCAAGGCAGTTTGAGAATATTCAAACAACGGGGAACATCTAACTACTAAAAATACACCAGCTGTTACCATTGTAGCTGCATGAATTAGTGCTGAAACTGGTGTGGGCCCTTCCATGGCATCTGGTAGCCAAGTATGTAACAAAAATTGAGCTGATTTACCCATAGCTCCAATAAATAAGAATAAACAAATCAATGTGATTAAAGTTGTTTCAAAACTTAAGAATACGAACTTCTTTTCAATAAATTGTGGAGCTAAGTCAAAAACTTCTTGAAAATTTATTGTACCAAAATAAAAAAATATTAAAAAAATTCCAATCGCTAAACCAAAATCACCTATCCTGTTCACGATAAAAGCTTTTATTGCTGCATTGTTTGCGCTTTCTTTTTTATACCAAAAACCAATTAGTAGATAAGAGCACAACCCTACTCCCTCCCAGCCAAAAAATAATTGTAGAAAGTTATCTGATACTACAAGAACTAACATTGAAAATGTAAATAAAGATAAGTAAGACATAAATCTTGGTTTGTGAGGATCATGGCTCATGTAGCCTATGGAATAAATATGAACCAATGCTGAAACAAAAGTGACAACTACAAGCATCACTGAACTTAAAGGGTCAATATTAATAGACCAATTTGCAACAAAATTTCCTGAACTTATCCATTCAAATATTTTAAAATTTCCATACGCATTACTTTGAACTCCATTCCAAAATAAAATTATTGAAAATACAGCTGAGATACTTACGAACAAGCTCGTGGTAATTTCAGAAAAATATTTAAATAATGATTTACCAAAAAAACCTAGTATTGATCCAACTAATGGTAAAAAAATTACAGCGTACTCCATTTATCCTTTCATTCCATGGATGTCTTCAACTCTTATTGAGCCTCTGTTTCTATAATAAATAACAATTATTGCTAATCCTATTGCTGCTTCTGCTGCAGCCACCGTCAAAATTAACATTGTAAATATTTGCCCAACTATGTCTCCAGAAAAAATTGAGAATGATATTAGATTTATGTTTACTGATAACAATATTAATTCAATAGACATTAATATTACTATTACGTTCTTTCTATTTAAAAAAATGCCAATCACACCTAGAAAAAATATTATTGCACCTAGAGATAAATAATGACCTAGTCCAATTTCAATCATCAATTTTTACTCCTTTATTGCTCTCTACATCTCTAAGCTCAATTGATGTTGATGGATTTCTAGAAATTTGATTTAAATAACTTTGTTTTTTTACTCCTTTTCTTTGTCTAAAAGTTAAAAGTATGGCCCCTATCATTGATAATAAAAGTATGACTCCAGCTAGTTGAAAATACAAAATATAATCAGTGTACATAACCAAACCTAACTGATGTGTGTTTGAAATATTTGATAAATTTAAAGTACTGCTTGACATTAGATCATCTTTATATTTCCAACCACCAACTACCACTAATAGCTCTAAAAAAATTAAAACACTTACTATTAACCCTATTGGAATATGAGTTGATTTTTTTCCAATAAACCAAGATTGTTTTTGTTCAGCGACGTTAAGCATCATTACTACAAATAAAAATAAAACTGCTACAGCTCCGACATAAACAATTAAAATAATCATTCCTAAAAATTCAGCGCCGACCATTATAAAAAGGCATCCAACCGATATAAAATCTAAGATTAAAAAGAAAACTGAATTAACGGTATTTCTTGATGTGATTACCATTAGAGATGAAAAAATTGCAATAATAGAAAAAAAATAAAAAAATACGGAATGAGCTAACATTTATCTATAAGGTTTATCTAGCTTAATATTCTTAGCCAAGACTGTCTCCCATCTGTCACCATTGTCTAATAATTTTTCTTTATTATAATAAAGCTCTTCTCTTGTTTCTGTTGCAAATTCAAAATTTGGACCTTGGACTATAGCTTCTACAGGACACGACTCTTGACATAAACCACAATAAATACATTTCAACATATCGATATCATATCTTGTTGTCTTTCTGCTGCCATCTGCTCTTTCAGTTGACTCGATTGTAATAGCTTGGGCAGGACAAACTGCTTCACAAAGTTTACAGGCTATACATCTTTCCTCGCCATTTGGATATCTTCTTAAAGCGTGCTCTCCTCTCATACGAGGGCTTATTGGACCTTTTTCAAAAGGATAATTTACAGTTTTAGATTTCCTAAACATTTCTTTAATGGCCATTAATAAACCTTTAATAAACTCAACTAAAAAAATAGTTTTAAAAATTCTACTTAAAGTCATTAAAAGTTTCCTTTTGGCAATTTATCAAAATAAAATAAAAAACTTGAAGTTAACACTAAATATATTAAGGAAAATGGAAGAAATATTTTCCATCCTAATCTCATCAATTGATCATATCTGTATCTTGGTACTATTGCTTTTATTAATGCGAATAAGAAAAATAAAAATAAAATTTTTAAAACCATCCAGATTGGAGCTGGAATTATATTAATTGGGTAAATATCGATAATTGGTAACCAACCGCCTAAAAAAAGTATAGAACCCATGGCACACATTAAGAGAATATTTGCATACTCTCCAAGCCAAAACATAGCATACATCATTCCAGAATATTCAGTTTGATATCCTGCCACTAACTCAGCTTCGGCTTCAGGTAAATCAAAAGGTGGTCTATTTGTCTCTGCTAATGCAGATATAAAAAAAATTACGAACATTGGAAAAAGAGGAATTACGTACCATAGTTCTTTCTGCGCCAAAACAATATCTTTTAAGTTAAGTGACCCAACGCACAGCAATACATTAATAATTATTATTCCGATAGAAACTTCATACGAAACCATTTGAGCTGCAGACCTAATAGCGCCCAAAAATGGATATTTGGAATTCGACGCCCATCCACCCATTATAATACCGTAAACACCTAGAGAAGAAACAGCGAATAAATATAATATACCGACATTGATATCAGACAAAACTAATTCCTCACTCATGGGAATAACTGCCCAAGCAACCAAAGCTAAAGTCATAGTTACAATTGGAGCAAGTATAAATACTGCTTTATTTGCACTGGCTGGAATAATTATTTCTTTAAAAATATATTTTAATGCATCAGCTAATGTTTGTAACAAACCAAATGGCCCAACTACATTTGGTCCTTTCCTTTTTTGTACTAAACCCCATACCCTTCTATCCAACCAAACAATCATGGCCACTGAAACTAGTATTGGAACTAATAAAAATAAAATTCTATAAACTTCGTTACTTAAAATTTGTATGTAATCCATCACTAATTATTTGTCCCATTTTTTTTAATTTTTTGACGAATTTGACGACACTCACTCATTGTTTTTGATGAACGTGAAATAGAGTTAGTGTAATAATAGTCAAGTTTTCTAACAAAAATATTCTCATTGAAAAAACTTGTTTCAATATTATTTGTTTTAATTGCCGACTTTTTTGGAAGTTGGTTTATCCCTGAAAAATTTGGAACAGTTTCTAAAACTTCTTTTCTTAGCTCATCAAAATTAGCTGTCTTATCTTTAAAACCTAATTTTTTAATAATTCGATTGAAAATTTTCCAATCTTCTAATGCTTCCCCGATAGGATAGGATGCTTTTTTGCCTTCTTGCACTCTTCCTTCAAGATTTTCATACAAACCATTTTGTTCAGTATATGCCGCACTTGGTAAAATTAAATCTGCAATTTCTGCGCCTCTATCTCCATGACTTCCTTGATAAACAATAAATTCATCATTTTTTTGAAATTCTAAATTATCAGATCCTAATAAATATAAAAGTTTGAATTTTCTATTTTTTAAATCATCAAAAAAAGATAAGGATTTTTCTTTTTTGCTTTGTAAAATTTGTAAATCTAAAAGACCTATTGTTGATGCGTTTTGTACAAGTATATTTAATCCATTCCAGTTCTCATTAATAAAATTATTTTTTGTTAAAAACTTTTTAAATTCTTCATATATATATCCTCCGCTTTTAAGCTCTAAAGCAGATTCTCCGATGATGATTATTGGTTTTTTTGCTGATAAAAGTTTTTGAGAAAAATCGTGTTCTTTATTAACAATTTTTTTTACATCTTCTGTACTGTCTCCAATTATTTCATATTCGTAGGTTAATTCACCAGGATTTCCTATTGAAAAAATTGGAATTTTTTTTTGTACAAATGTTTTTCTTATTCTAGCGTTTAAGATTGTTGCTTCATGTCTTGGGTTGGTGCCGATTAGCAAAATTAGATCTGCATTTTCAATTCCTGTTATTGAAGAGTTAAAAATATAATTCATTTTTTCATCTGAATTTATGTAAAAATTTTTTTCTCTGAACTCTAAATTTTCACTTTTTAGTGTTTTGAATAACTTCTTAAAGCTCAAAGCATTTTCCATATTGACCATATCACCAATATGACCAGCAATTTCATTAGGTTGAACGGAATGTATTTTATTAACTAAAAAATCTATGGCTTCGTCCCATGTAGATTTTTGTAATTTATTACTTTTTTTAATATATGGAACATCTAGTCTTTGCTTTAATAAACCATCACAAGAATATCTTGTTTTATCAGATATCCACTCCTCATTAATTTCATTGTTTAGTCTTGGTAAAATTCTTTTTACCTCCCAATTGTAAGTATCAATTCTTATGTTTGAACCTACGGCATCCATCACATCTACACTTTCCGTTTTTTTAAGCTCCCATGGTCTTGCTTCAAAAGCATAAGGTTTAGATGTAAGTGCTCCTACAGGACACAAATCAATAACATTCGCAGACAACTCTGACTCCATAGATTTTTCCAAGTAAGTCGTGATTTCCATATTTTCACCTCTACCAATGGCACCAATTTCTGGAACTCCCGCAACTTCTGTTGCAAATCTCACACATCTTGTACAATGAATGCATCTTGTCATTTGAGTTTTTATCAAAGGTCCCATATATTTTTCTTTTACATCTCTTTTATTTTCAACAAATCTTGATTTATCTACTCCATAATAAAGAGACTGATCTTGTAAATCACACTCTCCACCTTGATCACACACAGGACAGTCTAATGGATGATTGGCTAATAAAAATTCCATTACACCTTTTCTAGCTTTTTCTACTAATGTAGTATTTGTTTTTATATTCATTCCCTCTGTAGCTGGCATAGCACAAGAAGCAATTGGTTTAGGTGCTTTCTCTAATTCAACTAAACACATTCTACAATTTCCAGCGATTGATAGTTTTTCGTGATAACAAAATCTTGGTATCTCAACATCTGCGAGCTCGCAAGCCTGAAGAACTGTCATTCCTTTTTCAAACTCAATCTCTTTTCCATTTATAGTTATTTTAGGCATTTTTATTCTCCAATAAATGTTGATCAACTAAATAAGGGTTGTTCAATTTTTTCTTAATCAAAGGTTCTTCTCTACAACGGCTCTCCACTTCTTTTCTAAAATGTCTTAACAAACCTTGGACTGGCCAAGCTGATCCTTCACCAAATGCACAAATAGTATGACCCTCAATTTGTTTAGTTACATCAGAAAGTAAATCTATGTCACTAAAAGTTGCTTTTCTTTTAACCACTCTATCTAAAATTCTCCACATCCAACCTGATCCCTCTCTGCATGGAGTACATTGACCACAACTCTCATGTTTATAAAACCTAGCAATTCTAGCCATGCACTCAACAATATCCTGATTTTTATTAATAACCACTATCCCTGCAGTGCCTAACCCACTTTTATTTTCAATTAAAGAGTCAAAATCCATTGTTAAAGTATCGCAAACTTTTTTTGGTAATAAAGGCATAGATGAGCCACCTGGAATAACTGCTTGAAGATTATCCCACCCTCCAACTACTCCTCCAGCATGTTTTTCTATTAAATCTTTTAGAGGAATTCCCATTTCTTCCTCAACGTTGCATGGAGCATTTACGTTTCCTGAAATACAAAATATTTTAGTCCCAGTATTTTTTGGTCTACCTATTGAGGCAAACCATTTACCGCCTCTTCTTAAAATTGTTGGAACCACAGCAACGGTTTCTACATTATTGACTATTGTAGGACATCCGTACAAACCAACTAGTGCTGGAAAAGGTGGTTTTAATCTTGGTTGACCTTTATTGCCTTCGATGCTTTCCAATAAAGCGGTTTCCTCACCACAAATATATGCTCCAGCTCCATAATGAATATGAATGTCAAAATCCCATCCAGAACCACAGGCATTTTTACCTAAGAAATTTTTAGCATAGGCCTGATTAATCGCTTCTTGTAATCGTTTACCTTCATTTAGATACTCTCCTCTTATATATATATAACAAACATGAGCATTAACTGTGTAACCTGCAATTAAACATCCTTCGATTAATTTTTGAGGCTCAAATCTTAAAATATCTCTATCTTTACATGTTCCAGGCTCAGACTCATCTGCATTAATTACTAGATAGTGTGGACGTGATCCAACTTCTTTTGGAGCAAATGACCATTTTAAACCAGTTGAAAATCCTGCTCCTCCTCTTCCTCTTAGTTCAGAAGTTTTCACCTCATTAATTATCCATTCACGACCTTTAGAAATTAAATCTTTAGTATTTTTCCAATCATCACGTTTTATTGAATTTTCAATATCCCATCCAAATTCATTATAAAGATTTTTAAATATTCTATTTTCTTTCTTAAGCATGTTTTTCTCCGTTGCTTATTGAAATTTTTTCTGGGGAAGTATTTTTTCTCCCACGATATGAACCAGGTTTTAAAGGTTTATCATTTATTAGAGAAATTAGTATTTCTTTTGTGCTTTTTTCATCTAAGTCTTCATAGTAATCATCATTTACTTGTACCATGGGTGCACTGACACATGCTCCAAGACACTCCACTTCCATCCATGAACAGTTACCTTTTTTTGAAATTTCATTTTCATTTGGAGATATATTTTCTTTACATAATTTTACAATTTTATCGGCACCTCGTAATAAGCAAGGTGTTGTAGTGCATACCTGTATAAAATGTTTTCCTACTGGTGCTAAATTATACATTGTGTAAAAAGTAGCTACCTCATAAACTGAGATATATGGCATGGCAAGATATTTAGCTATATGTTTCATTGCTGCTAAAGGTATCCAGTTATCATTCTGTCTTTGAGCTAAATAGAGTAAGGGCATCACTGCACTTTTTTTGTTTTTTTCTGGGTATCTTTTTAAGATTTTTTCAATTTTTTTCAAATTTTCGTCTGAAAATTTAAATTCTTTTGGTTGATTATCATGTATTTTTTTTATGCTCATCTATCTACCTCTCCAAAAACAATGTCTAATGAGCCAAGCACAGCTGGGACGTCTGCCAACATATGGCCGCGAATTAGATAATCCATAGCTTGTAGATGGGAAAATCCCGGAGCTCTTATTTTGCATCTATAAGGTTTGTTGCTTCCATCAGATATTAAATAAACACCGAACTCACCTTTTGGTGCCTCTACAGCTGTATAAACATCTCCCTTGGGTACTCTGTATCCTTCAGTAAATAATTTAAAGTGGTGTATTAATGCTTCCATTGATTGTTTAATATCGTCTCTGTTTGGAGGTGAGATTTTATTATCTATGGATATAACTGGGCCCTTCGGCAATCTTTCAATACATTGTAATATAATTTTTACACTTTCCCTCATTTCTTCAATTCTACAAAGATATCGATCGTAACAGTCACCATTCTTTCCGACTGGAATTTTAAAGTCTAAATCTTTGTAAATTTCATATGGTTGCGATCTTCTTAAATCCCAAGGAACACCTGAACCTCTTAACATAACGCCAGAAAAACTGTGATCAAGAGCCTCTTGCTTCGTGACAATACCTATTTCAACATTACGCTGTTTAAAAATACGATTATCAGTAAGTAATCCCTCTAGATCATCGATTATTTTGGGAAACGACTTACAAAATTTTTCAATATCCTCAACAAGTTTCATTGGGATATCTTTGTGCACTCCTCCAGTTCTAAAATAATTAGCATGTAATCTTGATCCGGATGCTCTTTCGTAAAAGGTCATTAAAGTTTCTCTTTCCTCAAAACCCCACAGAGAAGGTGTAAGGGCTCCTACATCTAAGGCTTGAGTAGTAACATTTAAGATATGACTTAAAATTCTGCCAATTTCACAGAATATTACTCTTATGTATTTTGCTCTTATGGGTACTTCTACTTTTAACAATTTTTCAGCTGCTAATGCAAAAGCGTGCTCTTGGTTCATAGGTGCTACATAATCTAACCTGTCGAAATAAGGTAAAGCCTGAGTGTAAGTTTTTTGCTCTATTAATTTTTCTGTCCCTCGATGAAGAAGGCCAATATGCGGATCGGCTTTTTCAACTATCTCACCGTCTAATTCTAATATTAATCTTAACACTCCATGTGCTGCTGGATGCTGTGGTCCAAAATTAAGGCTTAATGATTTAGTTTTTTTTGCCATCTTTTTCTGAGTTTTTTATTTCTTTTATATAATTTGTGCCTTCCCAAGGGCTTTCAAAATCAAAATTTCTGTAATTTTGCTCAAGCTTGACTGGTTCATAAATAACTTTTTTATCCTTTTCGCTATATCTAACTTCATTAAAACCCGTTAATGGAAAATCTTTTCTCAATGGATGACCTTTAAAACCATAGTCTGTCAAAATTCTTCTTAGATCTGGATGATTTTTAAATTTTATCCCATACATATCAAAGACTTCTCTTTCCATCCAATTAGCTGAGGGAAATATTTTTGTAAGAGAGTTTACAGATTGATCTGTTTCAAATTTAATTAAAAGTTTAATTCTTAAATTATTTTCATGAGATAAGAAAAGATAAACTAACTCAAATCTTTTTTCATTATCTGGATAATCAACTCCTGCAATATCAATTAGTTGTTTAAATTTACAATTTTCATTTGATTTCAAAAATTGAACTACATCAACAATATCTTTTTCATCAACTTCAATTAAAAGTTCATCATTAACTATTAAGGAATTTTTAACTTTACTCGAAAGTTCAGAATTAACTATTTTCTCAATTTTTTGTAATTTCAAAATCATTTTACCTTTTAAGAGAGCCTTCTCTTCTAATTTTCTTTTGAAGTTGTAAAATTCCGTATAATAAAGCTTCTGCTGATGGAGGGCAGCCTGGTATATAAATATCGACAGGCACAATCTTATCGCATCCTCTCACAACAGAATATGAGTAATGGTAATATCCGCCTCCATTCGCGCAACTTCCCATGGACACAACATATCTTGGTTCAGGCATTTGATCGTAAACTTTTCTTAAAGCTGGAGCCATTTTATTCGTTAATGTTCCCGCTACAATCATTACGTCTGACTGTCTTGGTGAAGCTCTTGGAGCAGCACCAAATCTCTCAAGATCATATCTTGGCATTGAAGTTTGCATCATTTCAACGGCGCAACACGCAAGACCAAAAGTCATCCAGTGCAAAGAACCCGTACGAGCCCAATTAATTAAATTATCACTCGATGTTGTTATAAAACCTTTATCTGCAAAATCTTTTGCTAAATCTTTAAATTCCTCTGGTATTTCTTTTTGTTTATCTGAAAAAATGTTGTTATTTATTCCCATTCCAACGCTCCTTTTTTCCATTCATAAATAAAACCAATTGTTAAAACTCCCAGAAAAAACATCATTGACCAGAATCCTAAAGCACCTATTCCTCCTAAAGATATTGCCCAAGGAAAAAGAAAAGCAATCTCTAAATCGAAAATAATGAAAAGTATTGCAACTAAGTAAAATCTTACGTCAAATTCCATTCTTGAGTCGTCGAATGGTTCAAAACCACATTCGTATGCTGATAACTTTTCTGGATCTGGGTTTGAGGGAGAAGCTAGATAATTAGCAACAATAAAACCTATGCTTAAAAATAAAGCTATAAATAAAAATATTATTATAGATAAATATTCTGATAAAAAATTATAAATCATGTTTTTTTTATTAATACCTACCTCAATACCGTAGCTTGAGGATTCTTATATTAATAGTGTTTCTTTATAACATTTTAACTTTAAGAGTACAGGACAGAAGGAAGCATTTTTGTTGATCGATTTATGTTAATTTTCAACTCCCTAGATGAAAACGATTATCAACTAGTGGCGGGAGTGACCGGGCTCGAACCGGCGACCTCCTGCGTGACAGGCAGGCGCTCTAACCAAACTGAGCTACACCCCCACAGTTGTTGAATTTAATGGTGGGCGGTAAAGGACTCGAACCTATGACCCTCTCGGTGTAAACGAGATGCTCTACCAACTGAGCTAACCGCCCTATTAAATAATTACTGTGTTTTATATCTTTTAGTATAATAACGTCAAGTTATAATAGCCTTAAAAATACTCATATAACAATTTTTTGGTTACAAAGAGTGACGAGAGAGTGACGAAAATTAATTGTTTTTTTTTGAAATTAAAAATCCATCATTTTCAGTTTTCCAAATATTTGAATTATCAATTAAATTTTCTTTAATATTATTAATCATTAAAATTTTATCATAATCAAATTTTTTGGAGTTACTTAAGTCAACAGGCAATAAATACAAATAATAATTATGATTATATATCTTTGAGATATTGTATTCATTAGGAGATAGGTGAAATTGATAGTTAGTTTTACTTACTGCCTTTACCTCAATGTAAATTTTTTCACAATTTTCATTATAACTTTGAATATCATATCCTGCGGACACATCCTCAAGTGCTATATGGAGGACTTTAAGTGTTTTATCTATTTTCTTTAATTTTAAAACCTCATTTTCATAAACCAATTTTTCAGCGTCCTGACCTAGTTGTTCTTTAGATTTAAGCTCTTCTTTTAATTTAAAAGGTGACTTTTTTTGTTTCTTAATTTTATTTAGTATTTCATTATTTATAATAATGTATTCATCGTTTTCGTTTTTAATTATTCCTAAACTAATTAAAAAGTTCCTCATGTCACTTGTTTGATAATTAAAATATTTATCTGGTTTGAATTTAAATTTATTATCTTTATCTAATGTAAAATTTTGTAAATATTGCTTTAATAAAACAAAATTAATATTATTTTTTTGAAAAATTTTATTAATTAAAATTTCTTTAAAACTTTTTGTTTTATCTTTTAATACTTTGATTTTATCTCCCTCGATTTCAAAAATATCATTCTCAAATAAAAAATTTAAATTTTCTCTTACATGAGTGTGATCTCGCGAATAATTTATTTTTATATCTGACGTGTCTCTACCCTCAAGTGATAACTCGTAAAGTTTTTCTAAATTTTGAAAATTAATATTTTCGAATAAATCAAAATTCATATATTTAAATCAGAATAAAGATTATCCCAGTCTTCATCTTCAGGGTGGCTGAATGTTAAATTATCACTTTCTATTACTTGCATTTGTCTATTAGCTTTTTGAAAAACACGTTCATAAACTTTCGTATCAATTGAGTTTTCATAATGTAAAAAATGATAATAAACAGGAAATTTTTCAGAACCTCCAACACGATGAATTCTATCTAGTGATTGAAGAAATTCTGATGTGTTGTAGTTCATGTCATAATAAATAGCATTATGACAAGCCTTGTGTAATGAAATTGACTCTGAGCAAGCCTGTGGAATTGCGACTAAAGCATTCAAGTTTGAAAGTTTGTCATTAAATTCATCGCTAATTTTCTCTCTGTCGTCTAATTTTGTTTTTCCAGTTATAACCTTAATATTTATTCCTTCGGCATTTAATTCTTTTAATATTAAATCTATTGTTTTTAAATGAGTTGACCAAATTAATACTTTTTCGTTTTTTTTAATTAATGTTTGACAAATATTTTTAAGATATTCGATTTTAGCTGGTTTTTCATTTAAATCGTATTTGGCAATTAGATTTTGTAAATCTTGGTCATTAAGTAAATTTTCATCGCCTTTACGTAAATCTGGAGGAATCGCTGTAATCAAATTTTTCACGTAAGAACATGTTTGTCGTAGTCTTATCATTCTTGCTCTCTGAATTTTTTTTATCAATTCAATATTTTTTAAGTAGTCAGATTTTGTATAAAATTTAATTTTGGTAATTATAGCCTTATGGATTTTGCCTTCTATAGGATTCATTTTAACTAAATATGGTTTGATAAAATTAGGTTTTGATAAACCTAACTGTTTTTTTGTAACCCTTGTGTAAAAAGGATAAATCTTTTCATTTATTAAATCAGCTGCTTGTTCGAAATTTTTATTGTCAATAAATACTTCAATTTCAGCTTTTTTACGTGAATTAATTATTTCATCATTTGGATATAAAAAATCAAAATAATTATAAAAATCTTTAAAATCTTGTGGCATTGGTGTCCCAGTTAAAATAATTTTATACTTACTAAGATAACGCAATTCAAGAATTGACCTTGACCAAAGGCCTCCAATCTTTTTTATGTTATGTGCTTCATCAATAACTAATAAAAATTTTTTTGTTAAGAAAAATTCTTTTAATAAGCTCAAATCGTTAGTAACTGTTGAAAAATGACAAGCGAATACCTCGCTCTTACTTTTACCTTCGTATAATCTTTTTCTTTTAACTTTATTTTCATCTAAAATTTTTAACCTTGAATCTCTTCCTAAATTTAATTTGAATTCTCTATTCCAAGACAGATAACAATTTTTTGGTCCTATCAAAAAAATAGCATCGATTTTATTTTGTAGTTTTAGATATTCATAAAAAGCTAATACAACAGATGTCTTTCCACTTCCTGGAACAGAAAAATTTGCAGCACAATCTGAATTGAATAAGTGAAAAAGGCTTTTTTTTTGATGGTCTTTTAGTTCTCTTTTTAGATAGTTTATCTTTTTATCAAAAGAAGAAAAATTTTTATCATTTAGATTGTCTTTGATTTTTTCTAATCTTTTAATCTTTTCCTTAAATGAACTATCTTTTTCATTTTTTTCTTTTAAAATTTTTTTAGTATTATCACAAATAGTGAAATTATAATCATTATCTTTAAAAAATTGAATTAATTCTTTTAAATTTAAATCATTTGACTTAGTTTCAAATTTTAAGTTGTGATCATCGATGAGCTTAAAACCAAAATATTTTATTTGAAGTTTTGTACTAGTTGGTATTTTTTCTTTTGTAAGTAATGAGAATTTGTTATTGCGGTATTCTAAGTGAAGAGACACCAATTAATTTTTCCATTTATCTTTGAGTTTATTAATATTTTTCTTTGTTCCTTTTTTTATTTCATAAAAATTTTTCTTAATTTCATTATTTTTTGTTTCTATATTTCGGCAAATTTCAAACGCTTTATCAACGTCTGGTATTTTCATTTGTTCTATTTGATCAAGATCTAAATCTTCGTGATTTAATTTTTGTAAAGCCTCATTTAATCTATTTATTGGATCTTGTTGATCTTTTTCCCGTGTCGATAAATTTTGTATTTTCTTTATTACGTTAAGCACTTGTTCTTCTTTTTCCTCATGCCATTTTAATTCTCTTTCATCTGGATCAGTTATATTTGGATCAACATCCTCAAGTTTACCAATTTTTAATACATCTTTTTTTTGATTTTTAATCCATTTAGGTAATTGTCTTATTAAAAATCTATTATCTCCTACACCTAATTCACTTGTCTCTTTTATTTTAATAAAATTAAATGCAGCGTTTTTAATAATTCCAATCTCATTTTTTTCTATATTATGTTCAACTAGGAATTTATCGTTTTCAAATTTCGAAGTAATATTCTTACCTAATTCCTCAAAAGACATCCATCTGTTAGATATTCTATTATAATCTCCTTTTACATTATTTTCCTCGAGAAACTCCTCCATTAATTTTATTGGCTCAAAAAATTCTAAATTAAATTTTTTTAAATTTTGTTTAAATTTTTTAGGATCAACATCGCCATAAGTTGGATCATCTTTTAAAAGTTCTTCTAAAGGTATGCCTGCTTTAAAGTATGAGTAATAAGTTAATGCTTTATTCATTTTACTATATTCTGACTTTCCGTCTCTATAAACCTGATATCTATTTTCTAGAATTGCTATATCTTTTACTGTTGGTCTTTCTGGACTGTCTGATCCTGGAAGTATCACAACTTTTAATCTATTATATTTTTCGTTTGGATAATCTTTGCTTAATTCTTGAAATGCCCATTTTCTTCTATTTCCATTAATTAAAAAACCATCTGCAGTCATAACTGCAGGCTCTGATTGGCCATCTTTTGCCAAAAGCTTTTTCAAATCCTGATTTTTTTTTGGATCAGATTTTGAAATATAATCAGAAATTATTTTTTGTGTATCGTCACTGTTTTTATCTAATGACCCTTTAATTTTTTCATGAGATAGTATTTGGTGCTTTATTCTTCCATTGTCTAATCTAAACTTGCAATATTCAACAGGAACTTCATATACTTCGGATTTTTTATCTTTAATTTTCCAATCTCTGTATGGAATAACAAATTTAGCGCCTGTTGGGTTTTTTACTGAATTTATATCTTTTTCTTTAACTGGATTTATTTCAATTTGGCTTTGAACAATGGTCATAGTCTATTTCAAAATTAATCTTAATCGATATATTTCTTTTTCTCAACAGTGACGATTGAGTGACGAATATGGGTTGTAATTTAAAAAAGATAGGATTTGCAGGGGAAAAAACCTATGACCCTCTCGGTGTAAACGAGATGCTCTACCAACTGAGCTAACCGCCCTATTAAATAAAACCGAGATATACAATAAAAATTTTGTAAAGTAAAAAAGTATTTAAATTGTAGTGTAATTTATATAAATAGCAGTATTATTGGTCTTGTATGATTTTAACTTGTAATTCATGCGATAAAAGATTTGTTGTTCCGGATGCAGCTATAACAGCTACTGGAAGAATGGTACAATGCGGTTCGTGTGGAAATAAATGGAAACAATTTCCTGAAGATGAAAGTAAAAAAACTAAATCAGTTTCTACGACTAAAAAAATTGCTTCTAAACCTAAACCAGTTCAGCAGAGAATAAAAATACCAAAAAAAAAGGTGAAGAAGAGTAACGTAAAAAAAACTAGAGAAATCAGTTTATACTCACCAGAATATTTAGCAAAAAAACATGGTATTAATTTAGATAATACAGAACAAAAAAAAACAATTAGTACCAAAGACAGAGTATCTTTTGGTTTTTACAACTCGCTTATTTTGTTTTTGATAATCATAATTGCTTTTTCAAAAGGGTTATATTTTTCACAAGAATTTATAGTTCAAAATTTTCCATTCGCTGAATATTATTTAGACTATTTCTTTGAAAGTATAAGAAATTTATTTGAAATTTGGAAAAATTTAATTTCTAGTTATTAGACTCTAATTCTTTAATATTTATAAAATTATCAGACAAATTTGAGTTATTTTTTTTTATATCTTCATAAAAATTCCAAGCCAAAACCAAAAGAGTATTATTTTTATCTTTAATAAATGATTTTTTTCTAATTGGTATTTTAACACCAGGTATATATTTATTATGTTTCAATTTATTATCTTCTACAATGAAATCAATTTCATTAGAAATTCCATAAAAATTTAATGCGGTTGATGCTTTTGCTGGTGCACCGTATCCGATAATTTTTTTACCATTTTTTTTAATTTTTTTTAAATTATTCAAAACATTTTCTCTGATCTTATAAACCTTGTTTCCAAAATTTTGATAAGTTTTATAATCTTTTATCCCAAAGTTTTCTTCCTCCTTGAGCATATTTTTTACACTTTTTTCAATTTTTATCTTCTTATCTTTTTTTACGTAAACTCTTATTGAGCCTCCATGTGTTTCTATCTTTTCGGATTTATATATTTTTGCATCAAACTGTTTAAAAAAATAAACTAAAGAAGTTAAAGACCAATAATTATAATGTTCGTGATAAATATTATCAAAGGTAAAATCTTTTAGCGTATTCATCAGGTATTGAACTTCGATAATTATAGTTCCTTTTTTACTAATTAAACTTAACATGCAATCTGCCATTTCTTTCAATTTATCGGAATGAGCAAATACATTAGATGCTAAAATTAAATCTGCATTTTTTTTTATTTTTTTAAGATTCTTTTTTTCTAAAAATCCATTAAAAGTTCTTATTTTATTCTTATTTGCTAATTTAGATAAGTTTTTAGCAGGCTCTATCCCTAAAACTTTTTTAAATCCCATCTCTATGAAGGGTTTAAGAGCAATCCCATCATTGCTACCTATATCTATAATATATGATTTTTTTTTATTAAGTTTTAGTTCCTTATAATATTTTTTTGCTGCATTAATAAAATGATCTCTGAAAATTTTTGAAGTAGATGAGGTGTAAAGATAATTCGAAAACATTTTTTTTGGTTCTACAGCTACAGATAATTGACAATTATGACATTTTTGACAATAGTTTACTTCTAAAGGATATAAATCGCTTTTTTCATCTTTTTTATTTATTAAATTATTTGCCAGGGGTTGGTATCCAAGAGAGAGAACTCTTTTAAGATCAGTGCTACCACATGATCTGCACTCAAATTTATAACATTTTAATAATAATTCTTTTTCTTTTTCTTCTACAATTGTCTTTCTTATTGTATGAGTAATTCCATAATTTTCATGATCCCTTTCACCTCTTACAAGATTTAGAAACGTTGTGTCTTTCGTAAAAACCATTGTGTGAGCTACATTTGGTTTTATGACTGAAAGTTGACCTGCGTTTACCACTTGAGTTATTTTTGGAGCGTTTGGATTAATTATATCTTGAAATATCTCTATGATTTGCCCTTTAGTAAACAGACATTTTTGCTCTTGTTGTGGATGAAAATGATTGGCTCTCATCGATCCTTTTTTAGACTCAATTAATCCAATCAAATTTATTGGCTCAGTCAGCTCGTGGTTACTTATCGCGCCTCTATTGTCTATAAAAAGATTATCACCGTCTTTTGCATACTCTAAATCTTTTGTTAAATTTTGCTTAGACCATTTTTGAATCATTTCTTTAATATTTTGATCTAAATTATAAAGAAATTTAAAACCTGTACTTAATAATTTTTTATTTGATAAAGAAAAACCTAAATTTGGAACTTCATCGTTGGTCTCTTTTAATAGTATTTTAGGATTATATTTTTTACAAATCCCAGCAACTGCTTTAACTGTAAGTGTTTCTTTTGTTAAATTAAAAACGTCTGAATTAATTTCATCTTTTTCTTCCATAAATTTAAAACATCGAGCTACATCTATCAGTGGCACAAGGCTTTTGATCTGTCTTCCACCGGCGAATAATTTTAGTGTTCCGTTTTGTGAAGTTATTTTTGAAAATAGATTGGGCATTATGTCAATTCTCATAGAGTCAGTTGAATAACCGTATACTGAGCCAAGTCTCAAAATTACAAAATTTTTACCTGATTTCTTTAATTGATTTTCATTTATAGCTTTTGAGGTAGCGTAGGACAAAACAGGTTTCGTATTTTCATTTTCCTCTATATCAGTTTTAACCTCATTAATTCCCTCATAAACTACATGTGTAGAGGGAAAAATTATTTTACATTTATCATTTATAACATCTAAAATATTTTGAGTTCCTTTTTCCGCAACTTCTTTTATCTTTTCGTCTTGTGATTTAGACGACTCACTTTTTGTTCTAGGAACATCTGTAATACCTGCCAAGTGATGCACAACGTCTGCGTCTTCGAAAAAGCTTTTTACCAAACTTTTGTCCAAAATATCACCTTGAACAAATTCCATATTCCAATTTCGAATCTGATTTACTCTCTCAGAAATAAATCTATTATCTATAACAGTAATTTTATGATGCCAGCTTACGCCAGAATACAATTTACACAGTTCTGTGCCTATATAACCTAAACCGCCAGTTATGATGATTTTTTTTTTCATTTTATAGCGTTATATTTACTTATAATAACTTTTAATGTAACTCAATTATAATGAAAATTATTGATTGCTTTATGTATTATGATGAAGATTTAGTTTTAGATATTCGACTTAATATACTTGACAAATATGTGTCTAATTTTGTGATTTGTGAAGCAAATTTTAATCATAATGGAACAAACAGAGATCTTAAATTTGATATTAAGAAATTCGCAAAATTTAGAGAAAAAATAATTTATATACCTTTAAAACAGCAGCCTAAAAATTTAAGAATAGTTGAAAATCACGATAGTCGAGATTTAAAGAATTCTAAAATATTGGATAATGCTGTTTTGAGGGAAAATTTTCAAAGAAATTATTTACAAAATGAGATACAAAAATTTGATGATGAAGATTTGATTATTATAAGCGATTTAGACGAAATTCCTAATCTTAAAAAATTTGATTATAATGCAAATATAACTTTTTTTGAACAAAAAATGTTTTTTTATAAGTTTAATTTAGTGCAGAAAAATTTTATTTGGTATGGTTCTAGAGCATGTAAAAAAAAACACCTAATTAATCCCCAATGGTTAAGAAATATTAGATCAAGGAAATATCCATTATGGAAATTAAATATTCTTTTCTCAAAGAAAAAATATAATAATGTGAATTTTATTAAAGGTGGGGGGTGGCATTTTTCTAACATTAAAAGGCCAGAAGAAATTGATTATAAAATGAAAAATTATTTACATCATCTTGAATATGAGGAAAGTGGACTAGGTGTGGAAAATATTAAAAAAATAGTTTCAGAGAAAAAAGTAATTTATGATCACAGTGTTGATAAAAAAAGTAAAAAATGGAATTCAACGATCAAGTTATCAAAAGAAGATGATAGCGAGTTACCTGAATTTATAACTAAAAATAAATCAATTTTTTCAGATTGGATTGATTAAAAATCGATTAGTGAGTACTTAATTCCTCTTTTAATTTGTTTTTTTTAGACATCTGGTCTACTTCCACCCACTCAACTCTTTTTAAAGACTTGGTCAAAGCAACTTTTAAAACTTCGTCTACGTTTTTGACTGGAATAACTTCAATTGAATCTAATACTGTTTTAGGAACTTCTATAAGATCTTTTTTATTTTCTACAGGTATTAAGACTTTTTTTATTCCAGCTCTATGAGCGGCCAACAATTTTTCCTTTAATCCACCAATTGGAAGCACCAGACCTCTCAAGGTGATTTCTCCTGTCATGGCAACATCTTTGTTTACCGGTATTTCAGTTATTGCTGATATTATAGAAGTAACCATACCTATCCCAGCTGAAGGACCATCTTTTGGTGTTGCACCTTCTGGAACATGAATGTGAAAATCTTTTTTATCGAAAATTGGAGGAATGATTCCATAATCTAAGCTTTTTGATCTTATGTATGATTTTGCAGCTTTAACTGACTCTTGCATCACATCTCCAAGCTTCCCTGTAATTTGCATTTTTCCCTTTCCAGGCATTACAGCTGACTCGATTTTTAATATTTCACCCCCAACCTCTGTCCAAGCTAAGCCTGTCACTACTCCAACTCTGTTCTCTTCTTCAATTTCTCCATAATTAAATTTTTGAACGCCTAAAAGATCTTTGAGATCTTTATCGTTAATAGGATTGTTTACCTTTTCATTGTTGTCAATTTTTTTAACTAATTTTCTCGCAATTTTTGATATCTCTCTCTCGAGATTTCTAACGCCAGACTCTCTTGTATAGTGTCTGATAATTTTTCTATTAATTTTTTCATCTATCATCCACTCATCTTTTTTTAAGCCATTATTTTCACTTTGATTTGGTATCAAGAATTTCTGAGAAATATTAACTTTTTCGTCCTCTGTATATCCAGACAGTCTAATAACTTCCATTCTGTCTAAAAGCGGTGGAAGAATATTTAAGGTGTTGGCTGTCGTCACAAACATGACATCTGACAAATCATAATCGACCTCTAAATAATGATCGTTAAATTCTTTATTCTGCTCAGGGTCTAAAGCTTCTAGTAAGGCTGAAGAAGGATCACCTCTATAATCGTTACCAACCTTGTCTATCTCATCCAATAAAAAAAGGGGATTCTTCGTGCCAGCTTTTTTCATCATTTGAATTATTTTTCCAGGCAACGACCCAATGTATGTTCGTCTGTGCCCTCTTATTTCTGCCTCGTCCCTAATTCCTCCTAAGGAAATTCTTATAAATTTTCTATTAGTTGCTTTTGCTATTGACTTTCCTAGAGATGTTTTGCCTACACCCGGAGGGCCTACTAAGCATAAAATTGGGCCTTTCATCTTTTGAATTCTTTTTTGTACAGCTAAAAACTCGATTATCCTCTCTTTTACTTTTTCAAGGCCATAATGATCCTCATCAAGAATCTTTTGAGCATTATTTAAATCAGTATTGATTTTAGATTTTTGAGACCAAGGCAGTTCTGTCATCCAATCAAGATAATTTCTTACAACTGTTGCTTCAGCTGACATAGGACTCATAGATTTTAATTTTTTTAATTCGGACAAACATTTTTCTTTGGCAAGCTTAGGCATTTTTGCATCATTAATCGCTTTAGAAATTGATGATAATTCATCTTTCCCTTCATCAATTTCACCTAATTCTTTTTGAATAGCTTTAAGCTGTTCATTTAAGTAGTATTCTCTTTGAGTTTTCTCCATTTGATTTTTTACTCTACCTCTTATTTTTTTCTCTACAGAAAGTACGCTAGTTTCTTTTTCTATTAATTGATGAATTTTTTCTAATCTTTTTTTAAGATCAAGAATTTCAAGAAGTTCCTGTTTTTCAAAAATTTGTATATTTAAGTTTGAGGAAATATTGTTTGCAATTTGAGAAGGATTTTTTAAATTTTTAAAATTGACTGATCCTTCGCTGAGATCTCTTTTGTTTAAAACTTGTAACTTATCAAATTTTTTAACAAGCCCTAAAGCTAATGGCTCAAGATCTTTTGAAATATTTTGATCTTCACAAATTTCAACTTCACAACTTAAAAAATCATTTTTATCGTCTTTATAGTTTATAATTTTAATTCTTTTTTCACCTTCAACTAAAACTTTTACTGTCCCGTCTGGAAGTCTTAAAAGCTGTAAGACTTTACTCAAGCAGCCATACTGATAAAGGTCTTTACCAGTTGGATCGTCTATTTCGGAGTTTTTTTGGGTTATTAAAACAATAGATTTATCCGTTTTCATTACTTCTTGTAATGCTTTAATAGATTTTTCTCTTCCAACAAAAAGGGGTACCACCATTGATGGGAAAATCACTATATCTCTCAATGGCAAGAGAGGTTTCAGATATGATGCCTTCATGAAATTATAATATGGCTATTAATAGACTAATTTCAAGAAACAAATTTTAATTAAGCTACTGATGTTGATGATTTGCTGCCATATGTGACAATGGGCTCCGAAGTCCCATTTACAGCTGCTTTGTCCACAGTAATTTTAATCACATTTTCCATATCTGGAAGTTCAAACATGGTTTTAAGTAAAATACCTTCAAGTATTGATCTTAATCCTCTTGCTCCAGTTTTCTTAGCAATAGCTTTTTTAGCTATTTCTAAAATAGCATCATCTTTAAATTCTAATTCTGCATCTTCGAATTCAAATAATCTTTGATATTGTTTTATTAAAGAATTTTTTGGTTCTTTTAAAATTTTAACTAACGATTTTTCATCTAGATCGTCTAAGGTTGCTATAATCGGCATTCTCCCAATAAACTCTGGTATCAAACCATATTTAATTAGATCTTCAGGTTCTAACATTTTCATAATTTCAGACAAAGGTTGTTCTTTGAAGTTTTTTACTTTAGCTCCAAACCCTATAGAGCTTCCTTTTCCTCTGCTATCAATTAAAGCGTCCAATCCTGCAAACGCGCCTCCGCATATAAATAATATATTTGTGGTATCTACTTGCAAAAATTCCTGCTGCGGATGCTTTCTTCCTCCTTGAGGAGGCACGCTGGCAACCGTACCTTCCATTATTTTTAGTAAAGCTTGCTGAACACCTTCTCCGGAAACGTCTCTTGTAATTGAAGGGTTCTCAGACTTCCTACTTATCTTATCTACCTCGTCAATATAAACAATGCCTCTTTGAGCTTTTTCAACATTATAGTCTGCCGCCTGTAACAATTTAAGAATAATATTTTCTACATCTTCTCCTACGTAACCAGCTTCAGTCAAAGTAGTTGCGTCTGCCATTGTAAAAGGAACGTCTAATATTCTAGCTAAAGTTTGAGCTAACAAGGTTTTTCCGCAACCAGTTGGGCCTACTAGCAATATATTTGATTTTGACAATTCTATATCTTTATTATTTTTTGTTTCATGATTTAATCTTTTATAATGATTATGCACAGCTACAGATAATATTTCTTTAGCAAATTTTTGACCTATTACATAATCATCTAATACTTTACAAATTTCTTTAGGTGAAGGAACTCCGTCTTGATGTTTTACAAATGAACTTTTATTTTCCTCTTTGATAATGTCCATACAAAGTTCTACGCACTCATCGCAAATAAAAACTGTAGGACCAGCGATTAATTTTCTTACTTCGTGCTGACTTTTTCCACAAAAAGAACAGTAAAGAATATTTTTATTATTTTTTTCTGTCATAACGAATCAATAATATGAATATAAAACTCTGTAGAATACTTAGCAAGTTGAAGTTGTAAAAATGACTAGATATTGTGTCTTAGTTTCTTTTCTCCACAACAGAGTCTATCAACCCAAATTTTTTAGCATCTTCTGCTGTCATAAAATTGTCTCTCTCTAAAGCACTCGATATTTCTTCCACAGATTTCCCCGTATGTTTAGAGTAAATTTTATTTAACCTTTCCTTCAAAGATAGAATTTCTTTTGCATGAATTTGAATATCTGTTGCCTGACCTTGAAAGCCTGCAGAGGGTTGATGAACCATAATTCGTGAATTAGGAAGGGAATATCTCTTACCTTTTTCACCAGCGGCCAAAAGAAATGACCCCATCGAAGAAGCTTGACCTATACAAAGAGTAGAGACAGGAGAATTAATATATTGCATAGTATCATAGATACCAAGTCCAGCCGTTACTAACCCACCAGGGCTATTTATATAAAAATTGATCTCCTTTTTTGGATTTTCAGACTCTAAAAAAAGCAGTTGTGCTGTTACCAATGAAGCTACCGCATCATTCACTGGGCCTACTAAAAATACTATTCTTTCTTTTAAAAGTCTTGAATAAATATCATACGCTCTCTCCCCTTTACTAGTCTGCTCAACAACCATTGGGATTAAGCTGTTCATTTTTTCTTCAAGCTCACGACTCATTAGTAATTTATACAACTATTAATTACTTTTTACTAATTTTTTTTGATTTTTGCTTATTTTTCTCAAGCGATTTAGACTTAGAAGCATCTTTGGAATCCGGTTTGTTAAACTCTAATATAATTTTTTCAGCCTCTATAGAATTTAACTCTTTTGAATTAAGTTTAATTTTTGATTTTATCAAATTAATAATTTTTTCTTCATAAATAGAACCTTTCAAACTTTGGGAGGCGCTTGGATTTTTTTTGTAATAGTCAAGAACCATCTTTTCTTGACCGGGCATACCTTTAATTTGTTTTTGAATTTCTGCTCTCACTTCATCATCAGTTACTTTCAGATTATTTTTTTCTCCATATTCGTTCAGTAATAATCCTAACTTAATTCTTGATTTAGCTAACTTTTCATTTTTAGTTTTGTATTTTTCTTTTTCCTCTGGTTTTAAATTTTGTGTCATGATTAATATTTCTTGATCGATAAGGTTTTGTGGTAAATCAACTTGATGGTTTTTTTCTATTTGATCCAAAATTTCTTTTTTAGTTATTGAATTTAATGCTTGTAAATACTGATTGGAAATTTGTTCTTCAATTAATGAATTCAAGTCCTTAACATCTTTTGCGCCCATCATTTTAGCAAAATGATCATCTATCTTACTTTCTATAGGTTTTTTAACATTTAAAATTTTACACTCAAATATCGTCTTTTTATTTGCCAATTCTTTTTTAGGATGATTTGCAGGTAATGTTGCATCTACTAATTTTGCATCTCCCTTTTTAACGCCAATAAGCTGTTCATCAAATCCTTTTAAAAAGAGATCTTTTCCTAATTCAATTTGAACGCCTTTACCTTCGCTGCCTTCAAATTTGTTTCCATCTATTTTTGCTGAGTAATCAAAGACGACTTGATCTCCAATAACTGCTTTTTCATTTTCCTTTTTATCTTCAAATTGCTTATTTTGCGCAGCTATTTCTTTTAATTTTTTTTCTATAACCTTACTCTCAATTTTTACTTTATACTCTGTCGCTTTAAATTTTTCAAAATTCTTTAGATCAACTTTTGGTAAACAATCAATTTGAAGTTCATAATTTAAATCTTTGCCCTCTCCGAATTGTTTTAAATCAATTTTTGGTTGGCCAGCAACTTTAAGTTTTATTTCATCTATAGCTTTGCTTGATGTTTCTCTTAAAATTTTATCTACAACTTCTCCATAAATAGATTTCCCAAATTGATTTTTTATAACTGCTGGGGGAACCTTGCCCGGTCTAAAACCTTTAAGAGATACTTCTTTTTGTAATTCATTAAGTCTTTCATTCATCTTTGTTTGAATGCTTTTTTTGTCAACTACTACTGATAAAGTTGTTCTCAGACCTTTTTTTGATTTAATTTCTACTTTCATAATTTTGTGGTGGGCAAGAAGAGACTCGAACTCTTAAGCCTTGCGGCACTGGTTTCTAAGACCAGCGCGTATACCAATTCCGCCACTTGCCCAATTAATAATCGACACTTTATATATTAATTTAATTTTTAGTTAAACGATAAAGTCTCGAGTAAATTATCATATAAACTAATAATAAGGTGAAGAACCAATACCTACTTAATAATGGTTCGTTTAGAAAATACAACCCAGGAGTAATGAGGATTATATAAAAAAGATTTATAACAACTGAATTAAGATAATTACCTTTATTTTTTCCACAAATATTTGAGATTTTATAAAAACTTAACATATGTAAATGATTTTCATCTGGATAAATCGGAGATTTATTTTGTAAAACTTTTCTCAAAAATGAGAAGAAAACTTCAAAAAAAAGATAAAATAAAAGTGTGCAAAAGAAGAATGAGGAAATTGTTGGATTCAAGTTATTAGTAATTATTGTATTCAAGCCAGCGAGTGCTCCCATAGTGTAAGCACCACTGTCACCTAAAAAAATTTTTGCGCTTGGAAAATTAAATAATAAAAATATTAAAAGGATTATAATTTGAGAAATTATTAAAATTGAAAACTCCAAATTACCGTTATTAATATTAATGTAAGCTAATATAATATTTATAATAATTAAATTAATTGTTAATAAACCATTAAAACCATCTATTAAATTTGCCCCATTAATAACAAATAGAAAACAAATAAGTACAAATATTGAGGAAAACATATCACTCGACATTAAGTGAGATAAAAATGGAATATCTATGTTTAGGATCTTTATGGGTAATATGTATATGGAAATAAATAGAAGAAGAATCATAATCATTAATCTATTTAATGGTTTTATGTTTATTCTTAAGTCGTCCAAAAAACCAATTAAAAACACTGAGCAACCTATAAAAGCATAATTATATAAAACCTCTTGATATAATAGGTAATAAATATAGAAAAAAATACTCAATGAAATAAAAGCAGCTATGCCTCCGCTTCGGGTAATAGGAATTTCATGGAAAGCTTGAGGTTTTGAAAAATCCTTGTCAAGTAAAGCCCCATCTTTTATTTTATGTGAGTATTTACTTACTAGAAAAAAAATAAAAAAACTTATTAAAGCAAATATCGACAAAAAACTTGCTTCAATTGACTCTGTCCCCATTTATTTTTTTATCCTTTATTATTTTTTTTAAATATATAAATTCCAATAAGTATTACAACTAATGATACTAAAACTTTCCAAGTAATTACCTCATCCATAAGAAAATAACCAAAAATAATTCCAAAAATAGGTATTAAATACGCTACCTGTGTCTGAAAAACTAAACCGTTTACTGTTAATATTCTAAATCGGATTAGCCAGGCTAAACCTGTTGCGATTACCCCTAAATACAACAATGAAAGAGTCGAAGTAAAGGTTGGAGTAGACTCCCACGGAGTTTCAAAAATTAAAGAAAAAGGCATTAGAAAAATTACTGACCATATAGTTGTTGAAGTTGTAACATTTTCATTTTTTTTGTTTTTTAACCTTAAAGTTAATAAACCCCCAATGCAGTAAAACGTTGATCCTAGTATTGTAATTAGAACATAAATAAAATTTTCACTATTTATAATTACTTTATCAAAAAACAATAATATTATTCCACTGAAACCAATCAAAACACCTAGAGATTTATGGTAAGATAATTTTTCATCTTTTGTAAAAAAATGTGCAAGTATTGAGCCGCTTAGGGGGGTTGTGCTCATTAGTATTGCTGCAAGGTAGCTATTTATTTTGGCAGTACCTATAGCAATTAGAACAAAAGGTATTGCAATATTGCAAAGACCAATTAGGGCATACCTATTCCAACTTTTGCTAAAAGCCTCAATTTTAATTCCAGATATTTTACAGAGAATTAATAGTGGTATACTTGCAAAAATTACTCTTACTAAAGCAAGTGTAATTGGATCATAAGAATATGTTGCTATTTTTATATTAAAAAAAGAGGAACCCCAAATAATAGCGAGTAATATTAATAAGGTAAAATCTAAGGTATTTGCTTCTCTCATTTTATATGTCTAATGTGTGGATATGTGATAAATGCATAGCTGATATATATATTTAATTATACTATAAAAAGCATCCTTATATATGTTCACAACGATTAAACGAAATTCTAAGGGAGCAAAATGAGTTCGAAAGATGTACTTAAGCTTATAAAAGACAAACAAGTTGAATTTGTTGATCTGAGGTTTACAGATCCAAAGGGTAAGCTTCAACATCTAACAATGGACTCAACAGTTGTCGACGAGGATATGTTAGACAACGGGGTGTTTTTTGATGGATCATCTATAGCTGGTTGGAAAGCTATCAACGAGTCAGACATGATTTTAAAACCTGATTTAGAGAGACCTATAATTGATCCTTTTAACTCTCATGCTACAGTCAATATATTTTGTGATATTTTGGATGCGGTGAAAAAAGATCCTTACGGAAGAGATCCAAGAGGAACCGCAAAAAAAGCTGAGGAATATCTTAAAAAATCAGGAATAGGAGATAAGTCATACTTTGGACCTGAGCCAGAATTTTTTGTTTTTGATGACGTTAGATTTAAAAATGATATGAATGAAACTAGCTTCAGCATAGATAGTTCAGAAGGACCTTACAATACCGGAAAAAAATATGAAAATGGTAATATGGGTCATAGACCAGGAATAAAAGGTGGTTATTTTCCTGTGCCACCGGTTGATAGCGCTCAGGATATGAGAGGAGAGTATTTAAAGGCTCTTAAAGACATGGGCGTAAAAGTTGAGAAACACCACCACGAGGTGGCTCCAAGTCAACATGAATTAGGTATGTACTTTGGAACTTTGACAAATATGGCAGACAATGTTCAATTATATAAATATGCTGTTCAAATGGTGACGCATTCTTTTGGAAAAACAGCTACATTTATGCCTAAGCCAGTTAAAGGTGATAACGGTTCTGGTATGCACTGTCACCAATCTATTTGGAAAGGAAATACTCCAGTATTCATGGGTAAAGAATACGCGGGCTTATCTAAAGAAGCATTATATTATATAGGTGGAATTTTAAAACACGCGAAAGCAATCAACGCATTTTCTAATGCTACGACTAATAGTTACAAACGTTTAATTCCCGGTTTTGAAGCTCCAGTAATTTTGGCTTATTCAGCAAGAAATAGATCAGCATCTTGTAGAATACCGGTAATAATGAATCCTAAAGCTGCGAGAATGGAAATAAGATTTCCAGACGCTGCTGGTAACCCTTATCTTACTTTTGCATCAATGTTAATGGCGGGTATTGATGGTATTAAAAATAAAGTAGATCCAGGTAAAGCATTTGATCAAGATTTATATTCTTTAACTGAAGATGAGGTAAAAAAACTTCCAACAGTATGCGGTTCTTTAAGAGAAGCAATGCAAAGCCTTGATAAAGATAGGAAATTTTTAACCGAAGGTGGAGTATTTACTGACGACCAGATTGACGCTTATATTGAATTAAAGTTCCAGGAGATTTATAAATTTGAGCATACACCTCATCCAATTGAATTTGAGATGTATTATAGCAGTTAAACTTTAAAAGACTCGCCGCAACCACAACGCTCAGTTTCGTTAGGATTTTTAAATACAAATTGAGAGGAAAACTTTTCCTTTTTGTAATCCATTTCTGTTCCTAAGAGATACATAATTGCTTTTGGATCAATCAGGACCTTAACTCCCTTTTCCTCTATAACTTCTTCATTAGGTTTAATATCTTTGGCATATTCCATCACATAAGACATTCCCGCACATCCTCCTGACTTAACACCAACTCTCACACCAATAGCTTTATCTTCTGACTTAGACATAATTTCTTTAATTCTCTCAGCTGCGTTTGTACTTAATTTTAATACTTGTTCGCTCATAAATTTAATTCTAATTTTGCTGCCTCTGACATCATATCTTTAGTCCAAGGAGGACTCCATACTAATTTTAAGTCAACATCAGAAATTTCTTCAATTTTTAATACATTTTCTTTTACCATTTTAGGCAAACTTTCAGCAACAGGACAGTTTGGTGAGGTCAAAGTCATTTCTATATTTACTTTTTTTTCATCACTGATTTCTATTTTGTAGATAAGCCCAAGTTCATAAATATTGACCGGTATTTCAGGGTCATAAATCTTTTTAATTTCTGCAACTACTTTATTTTTCAATTCACTCATTTTTTTTCTGCTGCTGACAAACAAGTATGCCAAGCCATTGTTGCGCATTTCACCCTCATTGGAAACTCTTGCACTCCAGATAAAGATGAGATTGTTGTTATTTGATCCTCTGAAAGACTATTAATAGTAATTTTTGCTTTATTCTTAATCATGTTTAAAAAATCTTCATTTATTTTCTTTAAAAAAGATAAATCTTTTCCTTTTACTATTTCAGTCAAAATAGATGCTGATGCTAACGAAATTGCACACCCTTCTCCCTCAAAACTTAAATCTTCAATTTCTTTATCTTTGTTTAGTTTTAAATAAATATGAACTTTGTCACCGCACAAAGGATTATGAGCTTTTGCATCATTTGTATAACCAACGCACTTACCTTTATTTCTTGGATTTTTTCCATGATCTAAAATTATTTCTTGATATAACTCTTTTAATTCCATTTAATTCTGAAATACTTTCTGACATTTTTTTATTGCATCTGATAATTTGTCTATATCTTCTTTGTCATTGTAAACTCCAATTGAAGCCCTAGCAGTTGCTGATATGCCAAGTTTATCGTGCAATATTTGACAACAATGGTGTCCTGCTCTTATTGCTACACCATCATCATCTAAAATAGTTGCAATGTCATGAGGGTGGATACCTTTTAAAGTAAAGCACAAAACTGATCCTCTTTCGTGTGGATCTCCAATAATATTTACAGAATTATTTTTTCTCAATTTTTCTAATCCATATTGTAAAATTTCGTTTTCATGAGTTGCTATTTTTTTGATACCAATGTCTTCAATAAAATTTAATGCTTCTGCAAATGCAACTACTTCTGCTGTTTGCATTGTTCCGGCTTCAAATTTTGTATATGCATCAGCAAAAGTAATATTGTCTTTTTTTACCTCATTAATCATTCCTCCTCCGCCTTGATATGGGGGTAAGTCATCAACCCATTTTTTTTTCATATACAATACACCTAGACCGTTTGGACCATACATTTTATGGCAAGATATTGCGTAAAAATCGCATCCTATTTTCTGCATATCAATTTCAGAATGAGGTGCACCTTGTGTTCCATCAATTAAAACTGGAATATTTTTTTCTTTTGCAAGATCTACAATTTTTGTAATTGGTAAAATTGCTCCAGTAACATTTGATATGTGGGTAATTGCAATAATTTTTGTTTTATTTGTTATAAGTTTTTTAATCTCCTCTATTTCAACATCACCGTTTTCATTAACTTGAGCAAATTTTATGACTGCGCCTTTATCAGTTCTTAAATAGTTCCAAGGCACATAATTAGAGTGATGTTCTAACTCTGTTATTAATACTTCATCTCCTTTTTTTATATATTTTTTTCCATAGGACGATGCTACTAGGTTTATTGCTTCTGTTGCACCTTTAGTAAATATTATTTCTTCTCTGTGTTTGGCATTTAAATATTTTTGAATTTTATTTCTTGTAGCCTCAAATCTATTAGTCGCTTTTACTGCAAGAGTATGGACACTTCTTCCAACATTAGAATATTCTGTTTCATAAAAGCTTGAGATTTTATCTATTACAACTTTTGGCTTTTGGGAAGAATTTGCACTATCCAAATAAACTAAAGGCTTACCATTAATTTTTTGTTTAAAGATTGGAAATTCTTTTTTTATATTTTTAATATCCATTGATTTGTCTTCCTATCTTTTCTATTAAAAATTTCTTCAAATTATCTTCAGGTAATTTCTCTAAAATTTCAGATAAAAAACCATTAATGAGCATTTGATAAGCTTTCTTTTCGGGAATCCCTCTCGATTTTAAGTAATGAATTGAATTTAAATCTATGCTTCCTGATGTAGAACCATGGGAACATTTGACATCATCTGCATAAATTTCTAATTCTGGTTTAGCATCAAATTCTGCGTTGTCATTTAATAATAAAGCTTTACTTAATTGATATGCATCTGTTTTTTGAGCATCTTGTTTAACAAATATTTTTCCTTGGTAAACTCCTTTGCTTTGATCATTTAATACATTCTTAATTTTTTGATAGCTTTGACAGTTCTTGAAATTATGATTTACGCTACTTTTAATTTCTTGATGTTCTTCGCTTCCAAGACTTAGTGCTGAAAAAATTGAACTTTTAGCGTGTTCTTCATTCAAATTAATTTCTATATCAATCTTGTTAAATTTAAGTCCAGTAGAAAGAATATAATTATCTAAATTAGTATTCTGCTTTAAATCACTTTTTAAATAGTTATGAAAATAACAATTACATCTATCCTTGTTTATAAAAATATTTTTTAAGTTTGAGTCTTTTTTCAGCTCTAAGTAGTCAAAAGAATTTACAAAAAAATTATTTTTAGAGTTGGTATCTGTATAGTTGAGTATTGTTAATTCTGAATTTTCATTAAGAATTAATGAGTTTTTATAACTTATTATTTGTTCCTTAATGCTCTCAGAAAAATGATTGTAAACAACTAAAGGTTTTTTAAATTTATAATCTTTAGATATTTCAAGATAATAGCCGCCCGTAGCCAGTGCATTGTTAAGTAGATTTAAGGAATTTTGATTGCTAACAGATATTTGGTTTTTATAGTCGTACTCTTTAATCAAAACCTTATTTTTGTCCTCAAACTTAAATTCATTTGAAACAAGTTTTCCGTCTAATATAAATAGATAATTATGATCAAATTCTTTAATTAATTCAAATTTTTTTTCTTTTACTGAGATATTGTCATTAGTGATATTGAAAAAATTTTTACTTAGTATTGTATTAAGATCAGTAAATTTCCACGCCTCTTGTCTTTTATTTGGAAAACCATTTTTGCTAAAAAGATCTAATTCTTTGTTTCTAAATTTTTTTTCCTGTGCAGAGAGACCTTTAATATTATCGACTTTGAAGTCGTAAAAATTTTTCATTTAAATAAAATTTGCGTAACCTGTTTTTTCTAATTCAACTCCAAGATCTGCGTTCCCGGTCTTAACAATCTTTCCTTTAGATAAAACATGTATGAAATCTGGCTTTATATAATCTAAAAGTCTTTGATAATGAGTTATGATTAAGAAAGCGCTATCTTTACTTTTATAAGAGTTAACACCGTCAGCAACAATTCTTAACGCATCTATATCTAAACCCGAGTCAGTCTCGTCTAAAATTGCAAGCTTAGGCTGTAGTATTTTCATTTGCAAAATTTCATTTTTTTTCTTTTCACCACCTGAAAACCCAACGTTTAATTGACGTGATAAAAATTTCTCTTCTATTCCAAGCTCGGATGATTTTTCTTTAACTATTTTCAAAAAACTTAATGTGTCTAATTCTTTTTCACCTCTTGCTTTTCTTATTGAATTAAGGGACGTCCTTAAAAAAACATTAGTGTTTACTCCTGGTATTTCTAATGGGTATTGAAATGCTAAGAAAATTCCTTTTTGAGCTCTTTCTTCAATTGATAGTTCACTAAGATTTTGACCGTCAAATTTAATTTCTCCTTTTGTCTCGTAACCATTCTTGCCAGACAATATATTTGCTAATGTACTTTTTCCGGAACCATTTGGTCCCATTATTGCGTGAACTTCACCGGGTTTAATATCAAGATTTAAGCCATTTAAAATATACTTATTATCGACTTTTGCTTCTAAGTTTTTAATATTTAACATTATCCTACACTTCCCTCTAAGCTTATTGCCACAAGTTTTTGTGCTTCAACCGCGAATTCCATTGGTAGTTGCTGTAAAACTTCTTTACAAAAACCATTCACTATTAAACTAACTGCTTCTTCTTGGTCTAGTCCTCTTTGATTGCAGTAATAAAGTTGCTCCTCATTTATTTTTGTAGTTGTTGCTTCGTGTTCTATTGTTGAAGTAGAATTATTATTTTTAATATAAGGAATAGTGTGTGCTCCACATTTATTACCCATTAATAAAGAATCACATTGAGTATAATTTCTAGAATTACTAGCTTTATTTTTAATTTCTACAAGACCCCTATACATATTATCTGCTTTACCAGCAGAAATACCTTTTGAAATTATTTTACTTTTTGTATTTTTTCCTAAGTGGATCATCTTTGTTCCAGTATCTGCTTTTTGATGATTATTGGTAATTGCAATTGAGTAAAATTCTCCGACAGAGTTATCTCCTTGTAAAATACAACTAGGATATTTCCAAGTTATCGCTGAGCCTGTTTCGACTTGTGTCCAAGAAATTTTTGAATTTCTTCCCCTACAAGCTCCTCTCTTTGTTACAAAATTATAAATTCCACCAACACCATTTTCATCTCCAGGATACCAATTTTGCACTGTTGAATATTTTATTTCTGCGTCATCTAAAGCAACTAGTTCAACATTGGCAGCATGAAGTTGGTTTTCATCTCTCATAGGAGCTGTGCAACCCTCTAAATAACTAACATAACTTCCTTTATCAGCAATAATCAATGTTCTCTCGAACTGGCCAGTTTCTGAAGCATTAATTCTAAAATACGTAGACAATTCCATTGGGCATTTCGTGTTAGGCGGTATGTAAACGAATGATCCGTCTGTAAATACAGCAGAATTTAAAGTTGCAAAATAATGATCACTTAAAGGTATAACAGAGCCAAGATATTTCTTTACTAAATCAGGATGTTTTTGTACAGCTTCTGAAATCGAACAGAAAATTATTCCTTTTTTTGTTAGCTCATCCTTGAAAGTAGTTGCAACTGAAACCGAGTCAAAGACAGCATCGACAGCTATACCGTTTAATCTCTTTTGTTCATCTAAAGGAATTCCAAGTTTTTTATAGGTCTCTATGATTTTAGGATCTATTTCATCTAAACTTTTAGGTTTTCCAGATGTGCCTTTTGGTGCAGAGTAATAGTATAAGTCCTGATAATTAATTTTAGGATATTTTGGTTTCTGCCAGTCTGGCTCTTTTAAAATCTTTAATCTATTAAAAGCTTTAAGTCTCCATTCTAACATCCATTTTGGTTCTTTTTTTATTTTAGAAATAAATCTAATCGTATCTTCGTTTAAGCCTTTCGGAGCTCTAATGTTTTCAACATCTGTAGTGAAACCATATTTATATTCTTTAGAATTTTTTAAATCTTCTGTTTTCATTTATTTAATGTTTGGTTTTTTTTAATTAAATCTTGCAATTTAACTTTTTCAAAAAAATTATTTATATGTTGGTCAAGTTGGTCCCATAAATTATGGGTTATACATTTTGAAGACTTGTTATTACATCCTTTTTTTGAGTCTTTTTTGCAATTCAAAGTTTTTATTTCTTCATCTACAGCTGAAATTATTTTTGAAATTTTAATTGTATCTGGTGAATGTTCTAAAACATAACCACCCTTAGCTCCCCTAACACTTTTAACTAAATTATTATGTTTAAGTTTAATAAATATTTGTTCTAAATAAGCCAAAGAAATGTTTTGCCTTATTGAAATATCTGTCAAACTTATAGGGCCTTTATCTTTAAATAGAGCTAAATCTGCCATAGCCATAACAGCATACCTGCCTTTTGAGTTTAATTTCATAATTAATCGCTTTAATACAGCATTTTTTATTTAATTCCTACCTTTACACTATGATTTAAAAAAAAATATTTGCCGCAGAAAAACGTGCTATAAACCATTACTTTTTTTAAAAATAATAATCATTATCAAATATGAAACCTAAAAGTTTAGAAATTTTTATTCCAGGGCCTGCTGGTAGACTTGAGGCAAAATATTATAAAAATCCAAAATTTGGTTCTCCTGTTGCAATTGTTTTACATCCACATCCTCAATATGGTGGAACAATGAATAATAGAATTGTTCAATTGATGTACAATATTTTTTTAGAAAACGGTTTTTCAGTAATCAAAGTAAATTTTAGAGGTGTTGGAAAAAGTGATGGAGTTTTTGATAATGGTCAAGGTGAATTATCTGATGCTGCGGCCGCTTTGGATTGGATTGAGAGACAAAACTTAGATTATAGTCAGTGTTGGGTCTCAGGATTTTCATTTGGATCTTTAATTTGTATGCAATTGATCATGAGAAGGCCTGAAGTAAATAACTTTATTGCTGTTTCTCCTCAACCTAATGTATATGATTTTTCTTTTTTAGCTCCATGTCCTACATCTGGCCAAGTAATTTACAGTGAAAATGATGAACTTGTAACTAAAGAAAGTATAAATGAATTAGATACAAGGATAAAAAGTCAGAAAGGTGTTGAAGTTATTTTCTCTAAAGTTAAAAACTCTAATCATTTTTTTAAAAATAAAGAAAAAGAATTATCAGAGGAAATTGAAAAGTATTTGAAAGAAAAAACTGCTTTAATTTAATTCTAGATTTGTTTGCCACCTTTTGTTGGTGCTTTGCATCCGGTAGTGTTTGGATAAGATAATGGAAGATTCATAATTGATCTAGCTGCTAGATAAGCAAAGGCTTGTGACTCTACAAAATCTCCATTTATTTGATAATCATCAATTAATTTCAAATTAATACTATTTGGTAATTTTTTTTTAATCATTTCCAACAAAATTTTATTTTTTCTGCCTCCACCACAAAATAATATCTCTTTAAATTTAGATCTTGAATCAGCTAAACATAGTGTTAGTTCTTCACTGATGATACTAGCAGTAAAATCTGTGAGTGTAGCTGCTCCATCTTCAAGGTTTAACCCTCTTACAAATGAAACATCAAAATCATTTGTATCAAATGACAACTTATCTTTGTTTTTTCTGTTAGCATACAATTCTAATGCCTGCTCAAAAATAATTTCATTTTTTTTTCCAATTGAAGCAAGTTTTCCATCTTGATCAAATTTCTTACTAGAATTTTTTCTCACCCAAGAGTCAATGAGACAATTGCCAGGACCTATATCTTTGCTTATTAATCTTGAAAGCTCATTTCTATCTTTGATAATTGTAATATTTGAAATGCCCCCGATATTAAGAAAACAAATTGGTAAATTAATATTGTGTTGAAAACTAATTAGGTGATGGAAAACAGGTGTCAATGGTGCCCCCTGCCCTCCGTTTAAAATATCATTCGATCTGAAGTCGTAAACTATTTTTTTATTTGTTAATTGTTTTAAAAGATTTCCATTGCCTAATTGCCTAGAAATTTTTTCCTCGTAATTATGATAAATAGTTTGTCCATGAAACCCTACTATAGTTTCACTGCTTAAATCAAAGCTTTTAATTATTTCAGCGTGAAAAATAGTTATTATCCTCTCCAAATTTTTTATTTCATTATCGAACGATTTTAGATGTTCGATTTTGCTTATTTTTTGCTTTAAGTTGTGAATAGAATTATAAATATAAGAATCATATTCAAAGTATTTATCTTTTATAATTTCATAATGATTTATCCCATTAGTTTTAATGATAGATGCATCCACACCATCTCCAGAGGAACCACTCATTAATCCCAAACAAATCCAATTTTTTTGCATATTTTTATTTATTTATAATAATTTTTGTATAATAGTTGCTTTATCAAATATCACTATGAAAAAAAAATTTTTGCAGGAAATGCAAGACCGAGGGTACCTAAATCAATGCACTAATTTAGATAGATTAGGTAATATTTGTAATAAAGAGTCGATATCTGCATATATTGGCTTTGACTGCACCGCAACAAGCTTACATGTAGGAAGTTTATTACAAATTATGATTTTAAAGCTGATGCAAAAATATGGGCATCGCCCTATTGTTTTGCTTGGAGGAGGAACTACATTAATTGGTGATCCATCAGGAAAAGACTCAACAAGAAAAATTTTAAAAGAAGAAGAAATTAAAAATAATATTAAAAGTATTAAAAAAGTATTCAATAAAATCTTAGATACTTCTAACAATAAAACATCTCCTATCTTTGTAAACAATGCAGATTGGTTAAACAAATTAAATTATATTCAATTTCTTAGAGATGTTGGTAGTCACTTTACAATAAATAAAATGCTCACATTTGATAGTGTCAAGACTAGACTGGATAGAGAACAATCATTAAGTTATATGGAATTTAATTACATGATTTTGCAAGCGTTTGATTTTTACCAATTATTTAAAAATAAGAATTGTATTTTACAAATTGGAGGTTCAGATCAATGGGGTAATATAGTTAATGGCGTAGATTTAATCAGACGAAAATTACAAAAAGAAGCATTCGGTTTAACTTCCCCATTAATAACACTTTCTTCGGGAGCAAAGATGGGAAAAACTGAATCGGGAGCAATATGGTTAAACGATGAACTGTTATCTCCTTACGATTATTGGCAATTTTGGAGAAATACAGATGATAGAGACATAAAAAAATTTTTATATTACTTTACCGAAATTGAAATAAATGAATTGAAAAATATTTATAAAAATGAAAAAAATATTAATAATTTGAAAATTTTGTTAGCGAATGAAGCTACTAGATTGCTTCACGGAGCTGATGCAGCAAAAAAAGCTGAACAAACAGCAAAAATCACTTTTGAAAAGGGTGGGCTTGGATCTGATTTACCAGAAATTAGAGTTAAATTAAATGAAATCGAGAAAGGGATAGGTATTTTAGATTTTATTGCTAATAATAAAATTCTACCTTCAAAAAGTGAAGCACGAAGAGCTATTGCTAATAAAGGATTTAAAATAGATGGCATTGTAATTGAGGATGAAAAAAAAATCTTAAAGCCAGAAGATTTTAAAAAAAATATTTTTAAACTTTCCTACGGAAAAAAAAAACATTACTTAATTAAAATTATTTAGGATCTTTATTTCTCTCTAAAATTTTTTGAATAAATCTTGGGGTTATTGTTTTTATAGGATTTATAGTAGTTTTAATTTTACCCTTTGGACCTTTCATTTTAAAGCTAATTCCAAACAATCCTTCTCCCACCTCTTTAGGTATAACGATATTTCCTAGAACAGGTATTTTTGAAATTATTTTATTTAAATTTTTAGCTGGCACTAAAGTTCCTTTTAAACTAGTTGTTCCCGCTTCATCTTGATATCCTTCCATTATAACTGACATACTGGGCCCTAAAGCGATTATTTCATTTAATTTTAGAAAATTTTTATTTTTTTCCATATTTATTTCTAGTAAGTCAAAAGATATACCCTCTCCTTCAGCTAAATCTGCCAAACCACCAAGGTCAGCTAATGACAACAATTTTATTACGCCTGGCGCATTAATAACTTTAAATTTTTCAATTCTTAGCTTTGAATTTGATTTTTGACCTTCGATCAGAGATGTAAAAAGAAGTTTACCGCCTGAAAGGCCTTTAAAAAAGTTATATTCACTTAATAATGGTTGAGGAAGATCAGAATAAATTTCAAGAAATCTTTTTTTAGCTTGTTTATCTGTCTTCATTGAAATATCTAAAAAATTATTTTCACCAAAATCACCTTTTGATGAGAGTTTAATCAACTTTCCTTTTTGAATTTCCCCTAATAATCTAAAATTTTTAAGTTTTTCAGAAACAGGTGTTTTAATATTTTTAATATCTATTTCAAATTTTTTACTTACTTGATTAAATATATTTTTATCATTTTGTTTGCTTAAAAACTTTGGCAAGTAGGTTGCGTCAAATTTTGTTCCTTTAATCGAAATTTTTTTATTCCATTTTACAGAGAAATTGTTGTTTAAAGTTTCTATATTAATTTTTTTTAAAGACACTAAGTCATTACCCTTAAGCTCTAAACCAAGCAGCTTAATTGAATTATCCCCCTCATTATAATTTAATTTTTTAAAATTAATTAAGTTATTCTTTTTTTCTATTTCAAAAGCAAAATTAGCGATTTTTTCCTTTGATTTTTTATAATTTATAAGATTAAGATTGAGATCATTTTTAAAATCAAAGTTTGCATTAATTTTTAATAAATTATTACTAAAGTTATTATCAATTTTAAAATCAAGAAAATTGGAGTTATCTAAAGAATATTTTCCTATTCCACTAATTTTAAAGCTTGTCGGAGATAAATTTGATTTTACTTGTGTTTCAATAAAACTTAATTCTTTTATTTCGTCATTAATTAAATCATTTTTAATGCTTTTAGCTAATAAAAAATTACTTTTTTTTAGTTTGCCTGAAAGATTGTAATCATAATTCTGCAATTTATATGTGTCATCAAAGTTCAATGAGAGGTTATTGCTGAAATTTCCAGCTAGTAATTTTATTCTATCTTCAAGGTTGTATTTACTTAATAATTTTTTGTATTTGTAAAAAACTTTTTCATCTAAATCAATGTCAGAATTGAAATTTGAAACTAATTTTATTCCTTTTTCAAAATTTAGCCTAATATCGCCGTCAGAAATTTTCATACCATCCATAGTTCCGTAAATATTTTTTATTAAAACATCTTCTTTATCAGCAAAAAAATTAAAATTGGTTTTTCTTAAATTTACATTGCTTAAAATGTTGGCTTTTAAACCCCTTACATTACCTTTGATTATATAAGAGTCTATTTTACTAATATCATTAAAAAAGATTTCAATTTCAGAAATTAATTTACCTTCTGATATTTTATTATTTAAATAGTTTTTAAAGTTTGAAGGTTTGATTAATTTTGAAAGTTTATTTAATTCAATAATATCTATTTCTTTTAACACGAGATTTATTTTTTTTATTTTTAAATCAGTTTTAATTAAGGCAAAAAAATCGATGTAAACTTTTATATTTTCTACAGGAATGTAAAGATTATTGTAATTAATTTTAGGTTTAGCAGTTTCTATGAACAAACTTAACTCTTTAAAGTCCAGTTTAAAACTTACAGTTTTTAATTCTAGTTTTATATTTTTTGTTTGATCAATCTTATTAGTAATTAATTTATTAAATCTATCTGTTTTAATACCAATTGTCGAAAGTGTAATAAAAATAATGATAATTGAAAAAGATGCAATTAAGAAAAAATTGAAAATAATTTTTCTTATCATTTATTTTTTAAACCTGCCTCTATAAATTGATCAATATTACCATCCAAGACACTTGTTGGATTAGTGTTTTCAATTTTATTTCTTAAATCCTTTACTAATTGATAAGGTTGTAATACATAAGATCTAATTTGATGGCCCCAACCTATATCAGTTTTAGTACTTAACTCTCTTTGATTTGCTTCATCTTTTTTTTGAATTTCATACTCGTATAATCTCGCCTTTAACATTTTGAAACATGTTTCTTTATTTTTGTGTTGTGACCGTTCATTTTGACATTGCACTACAATTTTTGAGGGTAAATGTGTTATTCTCACTGCGCTATCTGTAGTATTAACATGTTGTCCACCTGCTCCACTTGAACGATAAGTGTCAATTCTTAAATCTTTTTCATCTATTTTTATTTGAATATCATCATCAACTGCTGGATACACCCAGACACTTGCAAAACTTGTATGTCTTCTAGCGCCGCTGTCAAATGGAGATATTCGCACTAATCTATGAACACCTGACTCAGACTTCATCAGTCCATAAAGGTAATTTCCCTCTACTTTTATAGTTGATGACTTTATTCCTGCTTCTTCTCCTTTGTGTTCACTAATAATTTCATATTTAAAATTTTTTTTATCAAACCATTTCATATACATTCGTCTCAGCATATCTGCCCAATCTTGACTTTCTGTTCCTCCAGCTCCTGCATGGATTTCCAGATAAATATCATAATTATCGTTTTCACCAGATAAAAAACAATTATTCTCATTGCTTCGAATTTCTAATAAAATTTTTGAAATTTTTTGTATACAATCGTTGATGGTGTCTTCGTCTTTTTCTTGAGATGCAAGATCGAATAAATCTTTAATATTTACCAAATCCTTTGACAGTTTGTTATATGAATTTAAAATATCTTCAAAAAATTTTTTTTGTTTGACAGTTTTTTTTACTAAATTCTGATCTTTCCAAAAATTTTCTTTAGAGGAAATTTTTTCTAATTCCTTTAATTTAATCTCAATATTTTCTTTATCAAAGGTACCCCCTGATATTATTAAGGGATTTTTTTGCTAAATTTAAATTTGTTTCAAAATTTTCCATTAGTAAAATTGTCTAAATTTAATTATTTTATCACTGTCGTTTGTTGATACTAAGGTATTCTTATTTATATTGTTAATATCTTTTAATTTCAATGCTTCAATAATTGAGCTTTTTTCACCGATCGCTGATTTAACTCCTGTATCATAGTTTAAAGATGTTAAATAAATATTTTCTGGAATTTCAAAATCACTGAAATCGTCTTTAAACAGAGCGTTTTCCACAAAGTCTTTAAAAATTGGTAAAGCTGCTTTTGATCCAGTTTCATTTTTACCTAAAGTTTTTGGATTATCGTAACCAATGTAAACACCGACTATAAGATTGGATGAAAATCCAATAAACCATGCATCGTAGTTATCATTTGTTGTACCAGTTTTTCCAGCTAGAGGTACTTTTAAAGATCTTAGTTTTTTTGCTGTTCCCCTTTTCACTGTTCCTTGTAAAATAGAATTCATTTGATACGCTGTTTCTTCACTAATCACCTTTTTACTTTTACTTTCTATTTTTGGAAGAAGATCGTCATTATTAATAAATTTGTCACATCCTATACATTTTATATCTTTATCTTGGAATATTGTGTTTCCCCTTCTGTCTTGTATTCTCGAAATTAATTTAGGATTAATTTTATTTCCCCCATTAACAAAAGGTGCATATGCAGATGTTAAGTTCATTAGAGTAGTTTCAGCAGCTCCTAATGAAACAGAAAGTAGTTCAGGAATTTCATCGTAAATATTAAGTTCTTTAGATAATGTCAAAATTTTATTTAAACCTAAAACTTTTGCAATCCTAACTGTCATCAAATTCCTTGAATACTCAATTCCTTTCCTGAAAGTAGAGGGGCCATAAAACTTTTTTCCGTAATTTTCTGGTTTCCAGTTTTTTAATCCTATCCCTTGGCTTTCTACAAAAGGGGCATCAAGTATTATAGAATTTGGAGCAAAGCCGTTCTCTAAAGCAGCAGCATAAACTATTGGTTTAAAAGCAGAACCGGGCTGTCTTTTTGCTTGTGTAACTCTATTGAACTCACTTGTTTTAAAATTAAATCCACCTACTAAAGCCAGAACATTGCCATTAAAAGGATCGATGGCTACTATACCTCCATTAACTTTTGGGTACTGTTTTATTTTCCAAAAGCTTCTCTCTTTTTTTACAAACAATATATCGCCTACTTTATGGGTCTCCGGGATTGATTTTTTTTGTCTTATTGTCCAATTAATATCTTTTAATAATAAAACACCTTCTAAATTTTTTTTCTTTTTATTATTAATTATTTTAAAAGTTATTTTATTATTGTTGGTTGACGTAATTTCTGCAAATTTCCAATTCAAAGTAGGATCTAATTTGAATTGAGCTAGTTTATTTTCCCAATTTTTATTTTTAATTTTATTTGTTATAGGGCCTCTCCATCCTCTTCGTTTATCATAATCCTCAATACCTTTTCTTAAAGATTTCAGAGCTTGTATTTGATATTCAATGTTTAATGGAGTGCTAATACTCAATCCTTGAGAGTAAAGTTTCTCGAAACCATAAATATTTTTTACTGTTCTTCTTACCTCTTCTGTATAAGAATTAGCTTCATTAACTATTTCAATTTTTCTTTTTTTAAGTTTAAGTTTCGATTCTTTAAATTTCTTATAATCTTTTTTGGATATAAAATTGTTATCTGCTAAATTTTGTAAAACTAAATTTCTTCTAAATTTTGCAGTTTCAGGATATCTGTATGGATTATATTTACTTGGAGCTTTTGGAAGAGCAGCTAATAATGCTGCCTCTGAGTAATTAAGATCTTTTATTGATTTATCAAAGTATTCCAAGCTAGCAGCTGCTATTCCATAAGTTCCTTGACCTAAATAAATCTGATTTAAATACAATTCTAGAATTCTCTCTTTTGAATATGCTCTCTCAATTCTGAAAGCTAGAATTGCTTCTTTTATTTTTCTTTTCATTGATACTTCATTTGTAAGTAAAAAGTTTTTAGCAACTTGCTGTGTAATTGTCGAAGCTCCCTCTAATCTTTTGTTTTGAGCAATATTTTTTAAGTTATTAATTATAGCTCTTAGTATTCCTCTTGCATCTATTCCTGGATGACTAAAAAAGTTTTTATCTTCAGCAGAGAGAAAAGAATTAATAACTTTATCTGGTAATGAATCGTAAGGTATGAATAACCTTTTCTCCAAAGCGTATTCGGCTATTAATTTATTATCCTGTGAGTAAACCCTGCTTGATATAGGTGGCTGATAATTTGAGAGTTTTTTATAATCAGGTAGCCCAATTGAAAAATACCATAAAGTTGAAAATACAAAAAAAACAACTACTAATAAGAAAATAATTAAAAACTTAATAGAAAAGTTTAGAAAATTTAACATAATATTAGCTTAAAATGATAATTCTGACTTTCTTTAGGCATATTGAAATTAAAATGTATAATTAATCGTAAAATTGTATAAAATAACACCTAATGACAAATTTATATTTATTTAAAAATAAAGAAATAACAGGAATTCTAATAAAATGGAAAAAAACTTATATATTGATGCTTCGCATCCAAATGAAACTCGTATTGTTCTTAAATCAGAATCTTCGATTGAAGAATATGAATATGAAGATAAAAACAATTTAAATTTCAAAAATAATATTTATCTTGCAACGATAAGTAGAGTTGAACCATCTTTACAAGCGGCTTTTGTTAATTTTGGTAGAGAGAGACATGGTTTTTTAGCATTTAATGATATTCAATCTGACTATTACCAGTTGCCTTCAGAAGATAAAGAAAAAATCAGAATAGCTGAAGAAAAAATAAGAGAAGAACTAAAAGATAAAACTATTGAAATCAATCAAGATATTAATCAGTCAGACGAAAAAGAGACTAAAAATCATATTGATGGAGAACATCCAGAAAATATTGAAAAAAAACAAGATTATCGAGAAAAGGTGAAGTCATCGTATGGAATTAAAAGATATAAGATACAAGAGGTGATTAAACCAGGACAAGTAATCTTAATTCAAGTTATAAAAGAAGAAAGAGGACAAAAAGGAGCTGCTCTAACTACTTTTATTTCCTTAGCAGGAAAATATATGGTTTTAATGCCAAATACTCCAAAAGGAGGAGGTATATCCAGAAAAATTTTCAATTCTTCGGATCGTCAAAAAATAAGAACTATATTAAATGAAATAGAAATACCAAAAAGTATGGGTGTAATTGTTAGGACAGCTGGAGCCAACAAAACAAAAAAGGAAATTGATAAAGATTTTCAAAATACATTGAAAACATGGGAAGATATAAAAGCAAAAGCATTGGATTCTAATGCACCGTCACTCGTTTATGAAGAAGGAGATATAATTAAAAGAACATTAAGAGATACATACGATAATGATACAAAAAATGTTTACATTGAGGGAAACGAAGCATACCAAAAAGCAAAAAAATTTATGAAAGAATTGATGCCAAAAAATGTAAAAAATATTAAAAAATATAGAGGCAAAATTCCACTATTTCACGATGCTAATATAGAAAAAGATTTAATTAATATTTATGAACCAACTGTCAAATTAAAATCTGGTGGTTACATAGTAATTAATCCAACTGAAGCTTTAGTTTCTATAGATATAAACTCAGGACAATCTACAAGACAAACTAATATTGAAAGAACAGCTTTAAATACTAATTTAGAAGCAGCTGTAGAAATTGCAAATCAAATCAAATTAAGAGACTTATCTGGTTTAATTGTGATTGATTTTATTGATATGGTTAATTTTTATAATAGAAGGACAGTAGAGAAAAAAATGAGAGAGAGCATCAGAAAAGATAGAGCGAGAATACAACTGGGAAGAATAAGTAATTTTGGTCTTCTTGAAATGACTAGACAAAGATTACGCGAGGGTTCTATTAAGTGGGAAACTCAGTTATCCCTCTCTTCGTTTTCACAAAAAATATTAAAGAAAATTCAACAATTGGCATTTTCAGATAAGGTCAAGATTATTAACTCATATATACCTGAAAAAGCTAAATTATATATAGAAAACAATTTATTGGATGAACTAAAGTATTTTCAAAAAAAATATTCATTTGAAGTAAAAATATTTTCAGATAATAAATTTGTTATTCCAGAATATAAAATTGACTTATTAAATAAATCCAAAAAAAAATTAAAATCTATTGAGAATATTAATCTCATCGTTAACTCAAAGAAAAAATTTAAAGATACATTGAAAGAAAAAAAATCTGTAAGTAAGGAATCTTCTAAATCTAAAGATAAAATTAAAAAAACAAAATTAAAAAAAAAAATTAGAACTTTATGGATAAGAAGAAGAAAAAAATTAAATTAAACCTTTGGACGGGGAGCTAGGAATAGCTAAATAGTTTTTGTTCATTCTTCCTGCTTTGTAAGAATTTCTTCCAGAAATTACTGCATCTTTAAATGCTCTTGCCATTAAAATTGGTTTTTTGGCGTTTGCGATAGCGCTATTAATTAAAACTCCGTCACATCCTAGCTCCATTGCAATGGTTGCGTCAGATGCAGTTCCTATTCCTGCATCTACTATTACTGGAACTTTTGATTGTTTAATTATTAAAGAAATATTAATTTTATTTTGAATACCTAATCCTGTGCCAATAGGAGAAGCTAGAGGCATAATAGCCGAAGCTCCGTTATCTTCTAATTGTTTTGCTAATATAGGGTCATCGCTGCAATAAACCATTACTTTAAAACCTTCTTTAACAAGTATCTTCGTAGATTTGATTGTTTCAATCATATCAGGGTAAAGTGTTTTTTTATCTCCTAAAACTTCTAACTTTACTAATTTCCATCCTCCCATTTCACGTGCCAACCTTAGAGTTCGTAATGCTTCCTTAGAATTAAAACAGCCAGCGGTATTAGGTAAATAGATAATTTTTTTCGGATTTAGATAATCAGTTAATAAAGGTTTTTTTTTATCCAGTACATTGACCCTTCTAACTGCTACAGTAACCATATCTGCACCTGAGGCCTGAACTGCCTTTGCGGTTTCAGAAAAGTTTTTATATTTTCCAGTTCCAACAATAAGTCGTGATTTTAATATTTTTCCTGCAATTTTAAAAACATCATTTTTCAAATTATCCGCCCCCTATAAAATGAACAATCTCAACTTTATCATTATCTTTTAAATATTTTTTTTTAAAATTATCTTTTGGTATTATCATTCCATTAAGTTCTATTGCTAATTTTTTATTTGATAATTTATATTTCTTGAGTAAATCAAATATTGAATAATTAGTTTGAATTGATACTTTTTTTCCATTTAATTGTATTTTTGCCATAATTAAGTTATTCAATATCAAGAAATTTTATGAATAAAATTATAATTCTTAATGGACCAAACCTCAACCTTTTAGGTGAAAGAGAAAAAGATCAATATGGTAATATCACACTTAAAGAAATTGAGAATAACTGTAAGGATTATGCTAAAAAAAATAAAATAGATCTTTCTTTTTATCAATCAAATATTGAAGGTGAACTTGTAAATGAGATACAAAATTCTAGAGATGAACAGGATGGGTTAATTATTAATGCTGGGGGCTACACCCATACTTCAGTAGCAATTCACGATGCTTTAAAAATATTAAAAACTCCAATTATTGAATTGCATATTAGTAATGTTTATAATAGAGAGGAATTTAGGCATAAATCTTTAATTAGTAAAGTTGCTAAAGGAGTAATTTGTGGTTTCGGTGCTAATGGATATTTAATGTCATTAGAAGCTATGAACAAACTTTTAAAAAAATGAAAATTGATAAAAAATTAATAAAAGAATTAGTTGATAATTTAAAAGAATTTGAACTTACGGAACTTGAGTATCAAGAAGGTCAAACGAAAATAAAAGTTTCAAAAGCATCAAGAGGATTAGAACAAGTAAAAACAAGCGCTGTTGTCTCGCCAAACAAATCAGTTTTGAAATCTGCTGATGACAGTGATGGGATTAGAGTTAAATCTCCAATAATTGGAACAGCTTACTTAGCGCCAGAACCTGGAGCAAAAAAATTTGTTGAGGTCGGAGATAAAATTAAAAAAGGTCAAACTGTTATGATTGTGGAAGCAATGAAAACAATGAACCATGTGCCTTCTACCTCTGATGGGGTGGTTAAAAAAATATTAATCGAAGATGGTCAACCTGTTGAGTTTGGACAAACCCTCGTTTTGCTAAAATAAAAAACTAATGTTTAAAAAAGTTTTAATTGCCAATAGGGGGGAAATTGCTGTTAGAGTTATAAGGGCTTGCAAAGAATGGGGTATTAAAACAGTAGCAGTCCACTCTGATGTCGACTCGGAATCAATGCATGTTCGACTTGCTGATGAGAGTGTTTGTATAGGATCTCACCAACCACAAAATAGTTACCTAAATATTTCCTCTATTATGTCAGCTGTGGATTTGACTGGTGCAGAGGCAATTCACCCTGGTTACGGTTTTTTATCTGAAAATGCAAAATTTTCAGAAATAGTGAATAAACATGGAATTAAATTTATAGGTCCCAGTGCAGATATAATTTCTAAAATGGGTGATAAAATTGAGGCAAAAAAAATTGCCAAAAAATTTGGTTTACCAGTAATTGAGGGTTCTGAAGGTGGAGTAAAATCTTTCTCTGAAGCGAAGTCAATTTGTAAAGAAATTGGATACCCTGTTTTAATAAAAGCTGCGGGCGGCGGAGGTGGAAAAGGAATGAAAATAGTAGAAGAGGAGAATAAATTAGAAAATTTATTTCTTACTGCAAAATCTGAAGCAAAAAAATTTTTTAATAATGATGAATTATATATAGAAAAATATTTTAAAAACCCAAGACATATTGAAGTTCAAGTTATGTCCGGAAAAAATAAAACTGTTCATTTAGCTGAGCGAGATTGTTCGGTTCAAAGAAGACATCAAAAATTAATTGAAGAAACCCCAAGCCCGGTCTTAACGGATGATGTAAGAAAAGATCTTTTTGAAAAAACTGTAAGAATGGTTGAACAAATAAATTATGAAGGAGCTGGCACTGTAGAATTTATTTATGAAAATGGAAAATTTTATTTTCTGGAAATGAATACACGTGTTCAAGTAGAACATCCTGTTACAGAAGTGCAGACAGGCATAGATATTGTTAAGGAGCAATTATGGATAGCATTTACTGGGGAAACAGCTTTAAAACAAAGTGATATTAATCCAAGGGGTCATACAATCGAATGTAGAATTAATGCTGAAAATCCAGCATTAGATTTTCAACCAAGCCCAGGTACAATAAGTGTTTGTCACCAACCATCTGGTTTTAGAACAAGAGTTGATGGTTCGATATTTCAAGGATGTAAAATTACACCTTATTATGACAGCCTGGTTGCAAAAATTATATGTAAAGGAAGAAATAGAACTGAAGCTATACAAAGAACTTTAAGATCGCTTGATGAATTTGTGTTAGAGGGTATTACAACAACTATTGATCTACACAAAAAAATTTTAAATCATAAAAAATTTATAAATTCTGATTTTGATACTAATTGGCTTGCGAAAGAAAAATTCTATTAAACGTTGTTGCAATCTTTAAGCTGAAGATCATAAATTGCATGGTCAAATGGAGTTAAGCTTGGATCAGAGGCAAAAGTCCAACCATTAAAAATAAATACTTTGTCATTGTCATTTTTAGTTAAATCTTTTACTTGCATGTAGGCTACACTGTCAATTTTGTTGTTTACTTTAACCTTACCACATTTCAGTACTTTTATTTCTAAAGGTCCGTATTTTTTGACTTTATTTAAATCGACCACAAATTTTGATGATTTTGCTGTAATCTTATCTAATCCAATTATTACAGCCTGAGAAGATTTTAAATTTTCAATTTTTTTCTTTTCTTTAAGTTCTTTGCTGGATGAAAAATTTTCACTTTTTTCCTCTAGATCCTCAAAACTAGGTTTAATTTCATCTATATTTAATAAAGGAGAAGTAGTTATTTTCTGTTCAGCTCTTAAAAAGTTTGTCAAAATCAATAAATAAAAGATAATTGTAAATATTTTATTTCCAAGTCTCATATTTTTTCTTAATATTATTTTTATCTATTTTTACTGGTTTAAAACTTCTTATAGTACCCGTCTGATTCTCTAAATGCTTTTTTTGCCACGAAAATTTTCTTTCTTTTCCTTCAGGAATTTTATCAACAGTATGGTGTATCCATAAATACCAATCAGACGAAATTTTGGTTGCTTCAATATTTTTTGAGTACACTACCCATCTCTCATTTTTCTTACTTTTATAATACTTATTGCCTAATTCATCTGATCCAACACATTTCCCGAAAAATAATGTTTTTAAAAAAGTCCCAAAAGTTTGTCTGTTCCACCAAGTAAAAATCATTTTGATTTTCTAAAATTGTTTAAATCCACACACTTCATAATTGCATTATTTACTAATAGACACCTTATACAATTAATATATATTTTTATAAAGAGATTCCATAAATTTTATGAAAAAATATATTGTTGAAACTTACTATACTTGCACTTTTAAAACAGTTCATTCTTTAAATAATTTGGATGATTCTGAATTATCGAAAATTGATAAAAGGACAGACGGTGAAGTAGAAGTAATTGACGTGAAATTGAATAATAGGAAAACGAAAAAAATAGGTGAAAAAAAGGATAATAAACCAGTTTCTAAGGTTAAAAATGTTTCAACTAATGTCATTAAAAATCATTTAAATGTTCAGAAAAATGAGACTAACACCAGTAGCTCAGCCTTAAAATTAAAAAATAATTCAAGATTTAAAATGCCTGATAGAAGAAAAGGATATATTCAAAAAGCTCAAATCGGAGATCATAAAGTTTACCTTCATACCGGAGAATATGATGATGGAAAAATAGGTGAAATCTTTATTGATACTAATAAAGAAGGAGAACTAGTGAAAGCAATGATGAATAACTTTGCAATAGCGATTTCATTAGGCTTACAATACGGAGTTCCATTAGAAGAATATGTAGATGCTTTCATAGACACTAAATTTGAACCGTCTGGAAATGTTATAGGAAATGATAGAATTTTGAGTGCTTCTTCAATATTAGACTATGTCTTTAGAGAATTAGCTATTTCATATTTGGGTAAAGAAGACTTAGCGCATACACCATCAATAGTAAGCTCTAAGAGCATAGACACAGAAACGAGTGATGACAAATTTCTTAAAATTGTAAAAAACATTACCTCAAAAGGTTTTGTTAGAAGTAATTATGAAGAAAAATTAGTAGATCTTTCTGACGTAAGAATAAATCTTAAAACTAAAAATTAATTATTTTTTAATATCTTTTTTTATACTTAACTCTTTAAGTTGTTTTTCACTCACATTTGAAGGTGCTTGCATCATCAAATCTTCCGCATTTTGATTCATTGGGAATAAAGTTACTTCTCTTATATTTTTTTTATCTGCAAGTAACATCACAATTCTATCTATACCTGGTGCAATTCCCCCATGGGGTGGTGCTCCGTAACTAAATGCATTTATCATTCCACTAAATTTATCATTTACCTCTTTTTCAGTGTAACCTGCTACAGAGAATAGCTTGTACATGAGCTCAGGAATATGATTTCTTATTGCTCCTGAAGATAATTCAATACCATTACATACAATATCATATTGATAAGCTTTTATATTTAGTGGTTTGTTAAAATTTAATTGTTTGATATCACCTTGGGGCATCGAAAATGGATTATGGCTAAAAATAATTTTCTTTAATTTTTCATCGTACTCATACATTGGGTAATCTACAATCCAACAAAAGGAAAATTGATCTTTGTTAATTATATTTAAATCGTTAGCAATCTTATCTCTAGCTAAAGACAAAAGTTGTTCTACTTCTTTTTTTTTACCACATGCGAGGAAAACACTGTCACCTATTTCAGCATCACATATTTTTATTAATTCTTTTAAAGCTTCTTCACTAAAAAACTTTCCAACTGGACCTTTTCCTATAATTCCTCCATCTTTTTCAAGAGTAAAATATGCTAAACCAGATGCCCCTTGCTCTTTTGCCCATTTATCTATGTTGTCAAAAAAACTTCTAGGTTTATCTTTGGTATTTTTTGTAATTATTGCTCGAACAATTGAGCCCGATTTGACTAATTTTTTAAATATATCGAATTTTATATCTTCTCTATTAAACAAATCAGTTATTTCAAAAATAATTAATGGATTTCTCAAATCAGGTTTATCAGTGCCATATTTCATCATTGCATTTTCATATGATATCCTTGGAAATGCATCATTAATAATTTTTTTTGATGAAAATTTTTTGAACAAATTTATCATTAATTTTTCAACCACGCTAAAAACATCTTCTTGTTCAACAAAGGACATTTCCAAATCTAACTGGTAAAATTCTCCTGGACTTCTATCAGCTCTTGCATCTTCATCTCTAAAACAAGGTGCGATTTGAAAGTATTTATCAAAACCTGATATCATTATTAATTGTTTAAACTGTTGAGGAGCTTGTGGTAATGCATAAAATTTTCCCGGATTTAATCTACTAGGAACTAAAAAATCTCTTGCTCCTTCAGGGCTTGAAGAAGTTAATATTGGTGTTTGAAACTCTAAAAAACCAAGCTTTAATAACTCTTCTCTAATAAAAGAAATAACTTTTGATCTTAAAATAATATTTTTATGCATCTCTTCTCTTCTTAAATCGAGAAATCTATATTTTAGTCTTATGTCCTCTGGATATTCTTTCTCACCAAAAACTGGCATTGGTAATTCTTTTGCATTAGACAAAACTTCCAAAGTCTCAATTGAAATTTCAATTTTTCCTGTTTTTAATTCTACGTTTTCTGTACCGCTTGCTCTTCTAACGACCTTTCCTTTTATTTTTAATACAGACTCTGGTTTTGATTTTTCTAAGACTGTAAAAAATTTATTATTATTTTCAATTACACATTGAGTAATTCCATAATGATCTCTTAGATCTATAAATAGTAGATTTCCATGATCTCTTTTTCGGTGCAACCATCCAGAGATGTAAACAATCTTGTCGATTTCTTTTTCACTTAATTCAGCACAATTATGTGATCGGTATTTATTCATTTTTTAGTACTTTTTTTATTAGATTAATATTGATTGATTTACCAGTAGATAAAGATAATTCATCTATATCTTTAAGAAATTTAAACATTTTTTCATAAGATCTATCAACATTATTAATTATAAATTCTGTTAATTTGGGGTTAACTGCAATTTGTTTATCAGATAAATTTTTTGATATTATTACTTTTAACAAATCATCAGTCGGTAATTCAATTCCAATAAATATAAAACTATTGATTCTTGAAATTAAATCTTTTAGATTAAACTTAATTTTTTTAACTGAAATTATTGAGTTAATTAATATATAGTTATCTAATTGTTTAGATTGATTTAACAATGAATAAAAAAGATTTTCATTTATATTGGAATTAAAATTATCAACTATTAAACAATCAAGATTATTTAATTCTTCAATTACTTTACTATCAATATTCTGTGCATCAATTAATTTAGTCTTGTTTATTTTTTTTTCTAGAATTTTCGTTAGGTGTGTTTTTCCTGATCCTTTTTCACCGAAAATATTTAACCATTTCCCTGGCCAATTGGGCCATTCA